>JAFSOU010000007.1 GCA_017443265.1 Bacteroidales bacterium
CGGCGCTTTCGACTACGCCTATTTCCGTCCCATACCCAACCTTGTTATCGCCGCCCCAATGAACGAAAACGAGTTGCGCAACATGATGTACACCGCCCAACTGCCCTGCGGCGGCCCGATGGTGATACGCTATCCGCGCGGCCGTTCTGTGAATCCCGATTGGAAAAAGCCGTTCCAAGAGCTGCCCATAGGCAAAGGTCGCTGTCTGCGCAACGGCAAGGATGTGGCTATACTGTCGATAGGACACATAGGAAACACCGCTATGCAGGCCGCCGAGCTGCTCAGCACTCTCGGCATCGAGGTGGGGGTGTACGACATGCGTTTTGTTAAACCACTCGACGAAAGTCTGCTCCACGAGGTGGCCAAGACCTACACGAACATCGTTACCATCGAGGATGGAGTGCTGGAGGGCGGCTTCGGCTCTGCGGTGCTCGAGTTTTTGGCCGACAATGGCATAGAGCTGCCCGTGCACCGTTTGGGACTGCCCGACATGTTTATAACCCACGGCAGCCTGCGCCAACTCCACCGCGAGTGCCGCATAGATGTTGATGCCTTGGTGGAGACGGTCAATACTATTGTAAAAGGCAGTAGATAAGGGTTTTACGGCCATAATCTGTTACTTACACATTATTGTTGAAAAGTGGGAGAGTGTCGGCCACTTTTTACCCGTTTTTTTATGTAAATTTGCAAGATGATTTGTAACAAGATATTTGTGTAACCACCTATAAACTACTATACTTGTGGATATATTAGACGAACTGAACGACGAACAGCGCCGTGCTGCTCAGGTTATCGACGGACCTGTGATGATTATTGCCGGTGCAGGCTCGGGCAAGACACGCACTTTGACTTACCGCATCGCCCACCTCATCGACGAGGGCGTGGATCCGTTCAACATACTGGCACTTACCTTCACAAACAAGGCCGCTGCGGAGATGAAAGAACGTATCGAAACGCTTGTCGGACCCGAAGCAAAAAGTCTGTGGATGGGCACTTTCCACTCTATTTTTGCAAGAATGTTGCGTTTCGAGGCCGACAAGATCGGATACACCCATTCTTTCACCATTTATGATACCGACGATAGCAAAAGTGCTATAAAACAGATAATTAAAGGTCTTAGCCTCGACCCCAAGAACTACAACCCTTCATTCGTTCAAAACCGCATTTCGGCTGCCAAAAACAGCCTTATGTCGCCAGAGGATTATGCCTTAAATCCCGAAATACAGCAGTCAGACATGATGTCGAAAAAACCGCTCATTGGTGAGATATATCGTCGCTACAACCAGCGTCTGCGCAACGCCATGGCCATGGATTTCGACGACCTGCTGTTCAACACCAACGTTTTGCTGCGCGATTTCCCCGAAGTGCTGCTCAAATATCAGGAACGTTTCCGCTACATCCTTGTGGATGAGTATCAGGATACCAACTTTGCCCAGTATCTGATAGTGAAGAAATTGGCAGCCCGTTACGAAAATATCTGCGTGGTTGGCGACGATGCACAGAGTATCTACGCTTTCCGTGGCGCCAACATCCAGAATATACTCAATTTCAAGCGCGACTACCCGTCGGCACAGCAGTTCAAGCTGGAGCAGAACTACCGTTCCACACAGAATATCGTAAATGCTGCCAATAGCGTGATTTTCAATAATAAAGAACAGATTTTCAAGAACGTTTGGACCGAAAATGCCGTTGGCGAACGCATCACCCTGCTCACCGCTCCCGACGAACGTGCCGAAGGAGCTATGATTGCCAACACTATCAACAGTTTTAAAAACGACGACGAAAAGGCAGAATACCGCCATTTTGCCGTGCTTTACCGCAACAACGTGCAGTCGCGCGCCATCGAGGATGCACTGATAAAAAGTCGCATCCCGTACAAGGTTTACTCGGGCATATCCTTCTATCGCCGCAAGGAGCTGAAAGATACGCTGGCCTACCTGCGTCTGGTGGTGAACAACCACGACGACGAGGCTCTGCTGCGTATCATCAACTACCCCAAACGCAGCATCGGCGACACCACAATGGAAAAGATTCAGCTCGCCGCTTCCGACAACGAAATCAGCTGCTGGACGGTGATTGAGAATATCAACGACTTCGGTCTCGACATAAACGCAGGCACTTTGAACCGCATAGAGGATTTCAAGGTGATGATACAGATGTTTACCTCGCAACTGTACACCATCAACGCCTACGATTTGGCCAAAGACGTGATTTTTAAATCGGGCTTGATTCGTGAGCTGAAATCCGACGACGACCCCGACAACGCCAACCGTGTGGAGAATATCGAGGAACTGCTCAACGGTATTCAGGAGTTTTGCGAAAAAGAGGACGTGATTACCCCCGGCTCGGAGGACGAGGATGCGCAGATTAGCCAGAACCAGGGTCTTAAAACCCTCGATATGTACCTGCAGCAGGTGCTCCTGCTCACCGACGAGGACAAGGACGACGGCAACGACGACAAGGTGTCGCTGATGACGGTGCATGCAGCCAAGGGGCTGGAGTTTCCGTATGTGTTTGTGGCCGGCATGGAGGAAAATCTGTTTCCCTCGCAGATGTCGGTGATGGACCGCAAGGACTTGGAGGAGGAACGCCGCCTGTTTTACGTGGCCGTAACCCGTGCCGAGAAACGTCTGGTGCTCTCCAACGCCCAGTTCCGATACCAGTGGGGAAAATCGTCGAGTCAGGAGCTGAGCCGCTTTGTAAACGAGATAGACGACAAATATATCGACATGCCACGACCGGAGTCGATGTTCCCAAAAATTGGCGAACTGCCACGACTCAAGCCGCTGGCGCACAAAAAAACGCTCGTCACTCCCAAACTTAAACGTGTGCAGTACGGACCCACCGAAGGCAACACCCCCGAACAGCGCGACAGCATACAGGCAGGAATGCGTGTGCGCCACGCCAAATTCGGCGAAGGCAAGGTGCTGAGCATCGAAGGCGAAGGCTCCAACCGTGCCGCCATCGTCTTTTTCCCCGCTTTCGGACAGAAAAAATTGATGCTGAGTTTCGCAAAACTGGAAATACTTTGATAGTTAATAGTTAGGAATTAGGAATTAGGAGTTAAACGATTATAAATTAAACGATTAAATAATCAATATCCAATCACTAAAATGAAAATAGCTACTTACAACGTGAACGGAATTCGTGCGGCTATGGGCAAGGGTCTTGCCGAATGGATTGAGGCCGCCGGCCCCGACGTGCTGTGTCTGCAGGAGACCAAAGCCCAGCCCGACCAGATACCAATCTTCGAGTTTTCCACCCTCGGCTACGAGACTTACGCCTTTTCGGCACAGAAAAAAGGCTACAGCGGAGTGGCCATACTCACCCGCCGTCATCCCGACAAGGTGGTGGAAGGCATCGACAACCCGCTGTATGACAGCGAGGGACGTTTCCTCCGTGCCGACTACGGCGATGTTAGCGTTATAAGCGTGTACCACCCCTCCGGCACTTCGGGCGACGAGCGTCAGGATTTCAAGATGCAGTGGCTCAGCTATTTCCAAGATTATGTGACGGAGTTGCGGAAAGAACGTCCCAACCTCGTTATCTGCGGCGATTTCAATATCTGCCACCGTCCGATAGATATCCACGACCCGGTGCGCAACGCCACCTCGTCGGGGTTCCTGCCCGAAGAACGCGAGTGGATGACGGGTTTCCTCGACAGCGGCTTTATCGACACTTTCCGTTTTTTCAACGACAGTCCGCACCAATATACTTGGTGGAGTTTCCGGGCCAACGCCCGCGCCAACAACAAAGGCTGGCGTATCGACTATATCATGGCCTCCGAGCCGTTGAAAGACAAGCTTTTACGTTCTGTGATACTGCCCGACGCCAAGCACTCCGACCATTGCCCCATGATTACCGAAATAGATTTTTAACCATTTAAATACGAGATAGTTATGAAAAGACATTTTTTTCTGTTCCTCGCCGTTGCTGTGACGCTTGCATCCTGCGTAAGCACCAAGAAATACAACGCTTTGGAAACCAGCAATAACAAACTGAGAAAAGAGTACAAAGTGGCTCAGGCCGAACTCGACGCCCTGAAAGATGAAAAAGACAACCTCCTTGCCGAAAACCAAGGACTTAAAAACGAAGTGGTGGACCTGAACAAAAACAGGGCACAGCTGGAACAACAGCTGCAGGACAAACGCAACGAGCTGGAAAATATGAAGTTGCGTTACGACACCACTATGGAGAACTACCTCCAGCAGGTGGGTGTGAAAAACCGTGCCCTCAACTCCGCCAACGCCATGCTCAAGGCCAAAGAAACCGAGCTGAACGAGAAGGAGAAGAACCTCGAAGCCCTTCAGAAAGACTACGAAGTCAAGAACAAACGTCTGGAGGAGGTGAACAAGGCCCTCGCCGCCAAGCAGAAAGAGGTGGACGCCATCAAGACTAAAGTCTCCAACGCCCTTGTTGGTTTCCAAAACAAAGGTCTGCAGGTGGAGACCAAGGACGGCAAGGTGTATGTGTCGATGGAGGACAAGCTGATGTTCGCCTCGGGCAGCTGGGCAGTGAGTAAGGAAGGCTTGCAGGCTATCAAAGAGCTTGCCAAGGTTTTGGAGGAGAACAAAGACCTGAACATCTCTGTGGAGGGCCACACCGACAATCTGGCCTACAACGGCAGCGGCAACGTGAAGGACAACTGGGACCTCAGCGTGATGCGTGCCACCGCCATAGTGAAAGAGATACTGAAAGCCGGCAAGATAGCTCCCGAACGCATCTCCGCATCCGGCCGCGGCGAATACGCCCCCAAAGCCCCCAACACCACCGCCGACAACCGTGCCAAGAACCGTCGCACCGAGATAATCCTCACACCCAAGCTCGGCGAGGTGATGGAACTGGTGAAGTGAAGGATTTGCGTTGAAATTTGACGTTTTATCAAACTTTTTTTGCTTATGCGGAGAAAAAGTTGTATATTTGCCGCAAAATTTGCGGTGAATAATAATTGTATTATCCGCATAAAAACAGAAAGATATGTATTTGTGGGAAAAAGAGGATTGGCCGCATTTTGTGTGGGATAATCGTAAAATCAACGAAGTGCTGATTCCGTTGAGGCATCGGCAGGGACGGTTGTTGGGTATGGCCGAAACGCTTGGCTTTGATGTGAAAAGTCCGGTGGTTTTGGATGCTATGACAGCCGATATTATAAAATCGTCGGAGATAGAAGGCATCAGGCTGAACCCCGATGACGTGCGTTCTTCGGTGGCGTGGCAGCTGGGAATAGACCGTGTCGGTGTGCCCTCAGTCGACCGTTATATAGAGGGTGTGGTGGATGTGATGTTCGACTCTGTCCACAATTACGACAAACCTCTTTCACAGGACAGACTTTTTGATTGGCACTATGCATTGTTCCCAAATCCCAACCCATTGGCACAAATCACTGTTGGAAATTGGAGACAGGGCGAAGAAACCATGCAGGTGGTGTCGGGACGTTATGGCAAAGAAAAAGTGCATTACGAGGCACCGCCCAGCAGTGCAGTTCCGCAGATGATGGCCGATTTGCTCCAATGGATAAACGACGCCGATTCTGACCCGGTGCTAAAAGCCGCCGTGGCGCACCTTTGGTTTGTAACAATACATCCCTTTAGCGACGGCAACGGGCGTTTGGCACGTACTATCACCGATATGCTGCTTGCAAAAGCGGATGCAACGCCGTATCGTTTCTACAGTATGTCGGCACAGATTGCCATTGAGCGTCAAGATTATTATGAAATGTTGGAACAGACTCAAAAAGGCTCATTGGACATAACCCAGTGGATTGTCTGGTTTGTCAAAATGGTGGATAAGGCAATAGAATCTTCGATTGAGACGATAAGTCGCACGTTGAGCAAAGCGTCTTTTTGGGAAAACAACCGTCACATAGCAATGAACGAGCGACAGACCAAGATGATAAACATGCTTTGGGATGGCTTTGAAGGCAAACTGACCACTTCAAAATGGGCAAAAATCAATAAATGCTCCACCGATACGGCTTTGCGTGATATACAGGATCTTGTAAGAAAAGGAATTCTTGTGCGTACCGATGCCGGTGGCCGTAGCACAGGGTATGAGTTGGTGAAATAGCAATACTCTTATTTGCCAATCAGCAGCAACTCCGATACGCAGAGGTCGTTGTATTTCAGGCCTTTGGTGGTGGCGGTGATGTGGAAGCGGATTTCGGTGTAATAGGTGTCCCCCCAAGGGTCTCTGCTTAGAGGTAGTATAAGAGCATTGTCGGCAAGGGTCTGCCAGTCAAACGATTGGGGTGTTTCCTGAAACAATTTCGATGCGGCAGGAACATAATCCGTATATTTGATTATCCAACGGCCGACTTCGCCAAGCAACATTTTGTTTTTTTCGTCTTGTATGACAGTATCGGTATCACCATCAGAGTGCTTGTATTTAGTAGAACGGTCTCCATAAACGAAAAGGCTGTCAATCCGTGAGTTGTTGCTATAAGTCTCCGCATTTTTGGTGTAGCCGTTCAATAAAAGCAAACCTTCCAAAACAGTGGGCTTTTTGAAACGGATAGTGATGAATATGGAGTCGTTTTTGTCGGGACGCAACACGCAGGCCGTAGCTGGGTCAAGGTCGCTGAGGTTTTCGGTGGGATATTTCTTGTCTGCACCGCTTACTGTTATGGTATATTCCGATGGGTCGATGCGGTGGTTAAAGATACGGTCGAGGGGCTGTCTCAACGGTTTTGTGTAATAATAGGATATTGCGAAAGGTTTGGCGGTAGACAAATCAAAATTGCTGGCTTCGTATTGCCACACTTTCCTCTTCTGTTTCATCGGATAATCGCAGATTGGATCATCATTTTGTAGTAAATCTCTTAAAAATTTGAGATTTGAGGCATCGAGTGTTGCCACAAAATGTTCTGCATGTTCGTCACCCCAATAGGCAGCAGGTGTGAAATCGTACTGAAAATCCATATGCCAAAGATAGCGTGTCTTATGCTCGTTATATGAATGATTTGCATTATGATTATCATTATAAAAATAATTATTGTGTTGGCTATATAAACTTTCGTAAAAGGTGCATTCCACCATATATCGCACTTCAAGCACCACAAAGCTTTTAGCCGGAATGTTCAAGTATGTGTAATACCAGCGACGTGAGATGGGGTCGGTATAGGAGTATAACGAATCTCCATAAATTGCAAACAGACTGTCGAATTCTCGTCTGCCTTTAACGCTGATGGTATCGAAAAAAAACTCGGAGATGTAGGGCGTTGCAGGAACTATAATGCTGTCATGGGAACACTGCCAGGGCAATTGAACATCATTCAACAAGAAAGAGACGTTGCGGATGTAGCTGTCGCGCCAACCCTTTTCCTGTTGAGATTCGGAAATTTCATCCCTGAAATCCCAACGTGCTTTTCCTGTGCCTATATAGTCGATGGGGAAGCCGTAAGGCAATTTGTCGAAGTTGCGGTTGGAGCGGTTGTGCAGCAGGTAGCGCACCGTAACCTCCATATAGCGGTCGCGGGGGACAAAAGACACAGCCTCGTCCACCAGCTGCACTTCCGGCACGTGAACGGCCACGGGTGTGGGTGAGAGGGTTAGTGCGGAATGAACCGCAACGGGGTCGCCGTTGGCCTTGGCGGTGATAACCGCTGCCAACAGTAGGCAGAGGGGGAGTAGGTGTTTCATAAAAGCTACTTCTATTTAAAATACTCCACGCCGCTCTCGAAAATCAGCTGGTCTTGGTCGCCGAAGATATTGAGTGCGGTGTCGGCGCAGCGGCGTTCGGAGTGCGCCATCTTGCCGAGCACACGTCCGTCGGGACTGGTGATGCCTTCGATAGCCAGGTACGAGCCGTTCATATTGTAGTCCTCGTTCATGGTGGGGTTGCCGTTCAAATCTACGTACTGCGTGGCCACCTGTCCGTTGGCAAACAGTTTGTCGAGCCACTGCTGCGGAGCTACAAAACGTCCCTCGCCGTGCGAGATTGGCACCACGTAAGTGCCACCAAGGTTGGCTTTGCGCAGCCACGGCGAGAGGTTGGAGACCACCTTGGTGTAGGCCATCTTCGACTGGTGGCGGCCAATGGTGTTCATGGTCAGCGTGGGGGCGTCGGCGGTCTGCGGACGTATGTCGCCGTAAGGCACAAGTCCCAGTTTTACAAGGGCTTGGAAACCGTTGCAGATGCCCAGCATCAGGCCGTCGCGCTGGTTGAGGAGTGCCATCACCTCGTCGGTGATGCGCGGGTTGCGGAACACCGAGGTGATGAACTTGCCGGAGCCGTCGGGCTCGTCGCCGGCCGAAAAACCGCCGGGAATCATTATCATCTGCGAGCTGCGTATGGCAGTGGCGAATTTCTCTACCGACTGACGTATGTTGCTGGCGTTCATATTGTTGAAAACGATAACCTCGGCGTCGGCGCCAGCTCTCTGGAAAGCCTTGGCGGAGTCGTACTCGCAGTTGGTGCCAGGGAAAACAGGGATAAACACCTTGGGACGGGCCACTTTGTGTTTGCAGATGTAAACCTCTTTGCTGTCGAAAACAGGGGTGCTGACGGGTGTTTCGGCTTTTTTGGTGGAAGTGGGGAACACGCCTTCCAGTTTTTCTGTCCAAGTTGCAAGTGCCTCGTCCATAGCTATTTGCACGCCGCTGTATTCGAAACACTCATTGCCAGTGGTGCATCCTATCCCCGTGTGGCGGAAAGGCAGACGGTCGTGATTTTCGGTCTCTACCACGATATAGCCGTAGTTCTTGGCTGTGAGCTGGCTGGGGGTAAGTCCTCCGTCCAAACGCACGCCGATTCTGTTGCCGAAAGCCATTTTGCTCACCGCCTCGACGATGCCGCCATAGCCTATGGCGTAGGCCGAAAGCACTTTCTTTTCGCTAATGGCTTGATACAGAAGCGTGTACTGTTTTAGCACGTCGTTGTAGTCGGGTATGTTGTATTGGTCTTTGCGTATGTCGAGCAGTACCAGGGTGCTGCCTTGTTTTTTCAGTTCGGGGGTTACAATGTGGTTTATATTGCCCACGCTCACCGCGAAGGAGACGAGTGTCGGCGGCACGTCGATGTCGTTGAAAGTGCCCGACATGCTGTCTTTTCCGCCAATGGCTGGCAGCGAGAGTCCCATCTGGGCGTTGTATGCGCCGAGCAGTGCTGCAAAAGGCTGTCCCCAGCGGTAGGGGTCGTTGCCCAATTTCTTGAAATATTCTTGGAAAGTGAGACGTATGCCCGAGGCGTCGCCGCCGGCAGCGGCAATTTTAGCCACCGAGCTCACCACGGCGTACACGGCTCCGTGGTAGGGGCTCCATGTGGAGAGGTAGGGGTCGAAACCGTAGCTCATTATCGACACGGCGGGAGTGTTGCCGTTGAGCACGGGGATTTTCGCCACCATGCTCTGGGTGGGGGTCATCTGTGTCTTTCCGCCGAAAGGCATCACCACGGTGCCTGCGCCAATGGAGCTGTCGAACATCTCGATAAGTCCTTTTTGCGAGCACACGTTGAGGTCGCCGAGGGTGTCGAGCCATATCTTGCGTATGTCGCAGCCCTTGGCGTTGCCGTCGAAATAGTTTTGTTTGTCGTCGGGCATGGCCACGCTGATGTCGGTCTCCTGATGGGCTCCGTTGGTGTTGATGAAAGCTCGCGACAGGTTGACAATCTCTTTGCCGCGCCATGTGAGTATCATACGCGGGTTTTCGGTAACGGTGGCCACTATGGTGGCTTCGAGGTTCTCCTCTTCGGCGTAGGCAAGCATCTGGTCCACGTCTTTGGGGTCCACTACTATTGCCATACGCTCCTGTGATTCGCTGATGGCCAGTTCGGTGCCGTCCAATCCGGCGTATTTCTTGGGCACTTTGTCAAGATTGATAAGCAGGCCGTCGGCCAGCTCGCCGATAGCCACTGACACGCCGCCTGCACCGAAGTCGTTGCATTTTTTGATGAGCGATGCCACCTCTTCGCGGCGGAACATACGTTGAATTTTGCGTTCGGTGGGCGGATTGCCTTTCTGCACCTCGGCGCCGCAGGTGGTAAGCGATTTTGTGGTGTGGCTCTTGGAGGCACCGGTGGCACCGCCGATGCCGTCGCGGCCTGTGCGTCCGCCGAGCAGGATGATGACGTCGCCCGGGTCGGAGGTGAGGCGTTTCACGCAACGGCGCGGAGCCGCGGCAATCACGGCACCTATCTCCATGCGTTTGGCCACATAGTTGGGGTGGTATATCTCGTTCACCAGACCGGTGGCGAGGCCAATCTGGTTGCCGTACGAGCTATAGCCCTGTGCGGCGGTGGTAACTATCTTGCGCTGAGGCAGTTTTCCTGCCAAAGTCTCGTTGAGGGGCTTGGTGGGGTCGGCGGCGCCGGTAACGCGCATGGCCTGATACACGTATGTGCGTCCCGAAAGGGGGTCGCGGATACATCCGCCCAGACAGGTGGCGGCTCCGCCGAAGGGCTCTATCTCGGTGGGGTGGTTGTGCGTCTCGTTTTTGAAATTCACAAGCCATTCCTCTATCTTGCCATCCACTTCGATGGGGACCACGATGCTGCAGGCGTTTATCTCGTCGCTCACCTCTTGGTCCTCGAGTTTTCCTGCTTTGCGCAGACGTTTCCCGGCAAGGGTGCCGATGTCCATCAGCGACACGTATTTGTCGGTGCGGCCGGTGTACTGCTCGCGGTGGTCGGCGAGGTAGCTGTTGAAGGCGTTTTCGATAAGCGGACGGTAGAAGCCGTCGTCGAAGGTGATGTTTTTCAACTCGGTGGCGAAGGTGGTGTGGCGGCAGTGGTCGCTCCAGTAGGTGTCGAGCACACGGATTTCCGTCATGGTGGGGTTGCGGTGCTCCTCGCCGTGGAAATAGTTCTGTATGTGTTTGAAATCGTTGAAAGTCATGGCCAGCCCGAGGCTGTCGTAGAGTGTGCGCAGGTCGTTTTCTGCCATGTCCTTGAAACCGTCGAGGACGGCCACGTCGGCGGGCTCGTCGAAATGGGTTACGAGGGTGTCGGGTTTCTGCTCGTCGGTAAGGCGGCTGTCAACGGGGTTCACGCAGTGTTTCACAATGGCGTCTTTCTGGGCTTGGGTGATGGCTCCGGAAATGACGTATGTGGTGGCCGATTTTATCAGCGGTTCTTCGTTTTCGTTGAGCAGTTTGACGCATTGCTCGGCGGAGTCGGCGCGCTGGTCGAACTGTCCGGGCAGGTATTCCACCGAAAAAACAAAGTCGTCGTCGTTTTTCGGGAACGACTCTTCATAGACTCTGTCCACGGGAGGTTCCGAAAAAACGGTGATTTTGGCGTTCTGATAGGTGGCGTCGGACACGTTTTCGATGTCGTAGCGTATCAGCACGCGCACTTTGTCGGCCTCGATGCCGAGGTAGTTTTTCATCTCGTCGTGGAGTTCGGCCGCTTTCACGGCGTAATCCTCTTTCTTTTCTACATAAATGCGCCTTACGTTCATTGCAGTATCGTTTTTATAATGGTGATTTTGTGTTACTTGTGATTAAAATGTCGTTCTTTTGAATTTTCAAATATACGCAAAAAAAATGATTTATTCCGATGCGGAAATATAATGTTATTAACACGATATGCACGGTTGCCGCAAATGATGGTGTTGATAGCGTTCGGTCGGCAGGTATGGACGATGCACACTTTGTCTATACTTGCCACGGAGCAAAAGCAAAAAAAGTTAAAAAAATGATTTTTTTTGAAATTTTCAAAAATAATACATATTTTTGCAAAATCAAACCAAGATGAATGAAATATATTGTAAAGTATTGATGATTAGTGTAAATCTATAATGTTGCCCGTCGGAATTAATTTGATTTGCTAATTGTTAATAATTTGCCTTATGTTAAAACAGTTGAAATAATAACCAATAAAAACGCATGATATGAAAAAATTATTTACTTTGTTAGCGGTGATGACCTTGGTTATGGCACAGACTGCCATTTCGCAGGACATCAATTTGAAATTTACAGGTGTCTCTACCAGTGGCACTTATGTACGACTTGACTCGGTGCTTGTGCAGAGCGTGAACCGCTCGTGGAGCGAAACAGTTATCTATCCCGACACAGTGCTCACCTTCCAGCAGACGGGTATTGCCGAGGCACAGGGCACTCCGGCCAACCTTGTCGCTTATCCCAATCCGGCCAACGGCGTTACAAATGTGGCCATAGCCATGCCACAAAGCGGCGAAGCTACCCTGCAGCTCTACACCCTTGCCGGACAGCGTGTTGCCGAACGCACCATTGCTCTACAAACAGGCGAAAACCATTTCGAAGTACGTTTGCAAAAAGCCCAAGTTTATCTTTTGGCTGTTACCACAGCGCAGGGACGCAACACTGTTAAGTTGCTCAACCGCGGCGCGGGTGCGGAAAACAGCATATCGTACCTCTGCAACAGCAATGTTATGGAAAAACGGCAGTCAGCCAATCCTTTCCAAAGCGGCGATGTATTGAAAATAACAGGATTTGCCACTCATAACGGTGCTGCTATTTCAAGCCGCGAGGTGCAGCAACAGCAAACAACAAGTGAAACTTTCATGCTGTTTTTCACACTTCCCGTTGCACCCGTAGTAGCACCCACAGTAACAACTACTGCCGCCAGTAGCATAACCTCCACCTCCGCCACCACAGGCGGCAACGTTACTTCTGACGGCGGTGCCGCTGTTACCGCCCGCGGCGTGTGTTGGAGCACCTCGCAGAACCCTACCATAAGCGGTAGCCACACCACCGACGGCACAGGTGCGGGCAGTTTTACCAGCAACCTTACAGGCCTCACCCCCGGCACCACCTATTATGTACGTGCCTACGCCACCAACGCCGCAGGCACAGCCTACGGCAGCCAGATTACTTTTACCACCGCAGCCAATGCACCTACTGTTGTCACCACTGCCGCCAGCAGCATAACCTCCACCACTGCCACCACAGGCGGCAACGTTACAGCCGACGGCGGCTCTGCTGTTACCGCCCGCGGCGTGTGTTGGAGCACCTCGCAGAACCCTACCATAAGCGGTAGCCACACCACCGACGGCACAGGTGCGGGCAG
>JAFSOU010000049.1 GCA_017443265.1 Bacteroidales bacterium
AAGGGGTCCACAATACATCGCGTGAAATACCAATCACTTCAGGAACTATCGGACGACCTCGAACAGTTTTTGGTGTTTTACAACCTCTACCGACGGCACGGTGGACTTGTAAAAGAACTAAAGGTGCGTACACCTATCGAATCGTGTATCAGATGGTTAGAACTGCAACCCGAACTTTTTTACAGAAAAACTTTGATAATCGGAAAAAATGTTATACCTTTGCAGTGTGAAAATAGCCATTTTCAACAATAACGTTATGAACTATTACACTTAGTATTTCAAAACGTTTTTATTGTTCAGCCTGCAGTTTCTTGGCTTCCTGCAGAGCTTTGCCCACCTCCTCGCTTATTGTCTTTTGCAGATTTTCGGGGGTGGTGCTGACAACCCTCACACGGCTCACCTCCACGCTGTCGGTGCCGTCGAACTGTTCGGCCACCTCTTTCTCCACCATCTGCTGTATCGCTTCGGCGTCAGGCGACTGCTGTGCGTCGCAGCTGTTGCCACATCCGCAGCATCGGCCCACAAAAAATCCTATAACCAGTCCCGCCACCAGCGAAACCACGGCAATAATAACGGTTTTCTTCATCGTTTATAAAGTTTTATTTGTGTTTTTAACTATCAGTTTATCTACAACAATCCAGCAAATCTTAACTCCTTAACTCCAAACCCTTAACTCCTTAACTCCTTAACTTCTTAACTCCTTAACTTCTTAACTCCCCAACTCCTTAACTCCCAACTCCTAACTCCTAACTCCTAACTAAATAATCGTTCACCAAAATCTCCGCCGCCTTGTAGCCGCTTATCTTATTGTCCAAAATATCTTTCTTGAACTGCTCGATACCTTGGCTAATGTCGGGATTGTTGTAGAAACGGTCTTTCAACATATTGTCGATGGTTTCGTACAAAATCCTGATGTTCTGTTCCTGCCGTTTGGCGTAGAAATATCCGTTCTGTTTGGTGAAAGTAACGTATTCCATCACGTTGTTCCACAGCTCGTCGATACCCAGTCCGCTGTAGGCCGAGCACAGCTGCACTTTTGGCAGCCAGCCGGAGTCGGGCATCGGGAACAGGTGCAGTGCGTTGCGGTACTGTGTGGCGGCGAGCTCCGACTTGGTGGGGTCTATGTCGCTCTTGTTGATGGCAATCATATCGGCCATCTCCATAATTCCGCGTTTGATGCCCTGCAGCTCGTCGCCGGTGTTGGCCAGCTGCAGAAGCAGGAAGAAATCCACCATCGAGTGTGCCACCACCTCGCTCTGTCCCACGCCCACGGTCTCTATTATCACCACGTCGAAGCCTGCGGCCTCGCACAGCACTATTATCTCGCGTGTCTTTCGCGCCACTCCGCCAAGCGAGCCTGCGCTTGGGGAAGGACGTATGAAAGCCTTGGGGTCCACGCTCAGCTGCTCCATGCGTGTCTTGTCGCCGAGTATGCTGCCGCCGCTGCGTTCGCTGCTGGGGTCGATGGCCAGCACCGCAACCTTGTGGTTGTGGGCGGTGAGCATGGTGCCGAGGGATTCTATCACAGTGCTTTTGCCGGCTCCTGGTACTCCTGTAATGCCCAGCCGCACCGACTTGCCGGAATAAGGCAGGCAACGCTCCAGCACCGTCTGCGCTTTCTCCTGATGCGCAGGCAAAGTGCTTTCTATCAAGGTGATGGCACGACTCAGCAAAGTGCGGTCGCCGTGAAGTATGCCGTCAACAAGCTCCTCCACGGTGGGTTCCTTGCGTTTGTTGGCACGCACTTTCTCCAGATAGCTGCTGCTGACTTTTTCGGGCTGCTCAATGCCTTTTTGCACACTCAGCGCCGACTCGTAGTCGAAATTGCTGTGCAGATGCTTGTCTTCCATATCCCGATAAAATACAGTATTACAGTTGTTTATTAAAAATAGTGGCCGAAGCCTGAGCCTTGGGAGTTATCACAAGGTCGTTGATGCACACATGGTCGGGCAGTGTAGCCACATAATATATTGTATCGGCGATGTCGGCGCCGGTGAGTGGCTCGTAGCCTTTGTACACGTTGTCGGCACGTTGCAGGTCGCCTTTGAAACGTACTATGGAGAACTCCGTCTCCACTGCTCCGGGAGCCACGTTGGTAACCTTGATGCCGTGTTTCACCATGTCGATGCGCATGGCGCGCGAGAGGCTGTCAACGGCGCTTTTGGTGGCGCAATACACGTTGCCGTTGGCGTAGGTCTCCTTGCCGGCGATGGAGGCGATGTTGAACACGTGTCCGGCGTTGTTCTTCACCATCCACGGCAGCACCTTGCGGCTAACATACAGCAGGCCTTTCACATTGGTGTCGATCATGCGTTCCCAGTCGTCGATATTGCCGTCCTGAACAGGTTCCAGACCCACGGCCAAGCCGGCGTTGTTCACCAGAATGTCGATATTTTTCCATCCGCTGGGCAGACTTTCAAAAGCCTTGTCCACAGCTTCGCGGTTGCGCACATCGAAATTCAGCAGCATCAGGTCGATTTTGTATTTCTTAACAAGCTCCTCGCCTACAGCCTCAAGCAACTCCTTGCGGCGACCGGTAAGTATCAGGTTGTATCCGTTTTTGGCGAAAATCTCCGCCGTGGCGCGTCCAATGCCCGAAGTGGCACCGGTTACACATACTATCTTGCTCATATATTTCTGTTTTATAATGATTTGACTTTAATTTATTTTTCACTTATTTCTGCAAAGATAATATTTTTTTCCCGAAAAACACAATTTCAGATACAAAAAAAGAGTTTTTTACGTTATTATGCACATACATTATAATATATGATTGACGAATTTGACGACACACTGGATTCACCGATGGAGGAAAACTCTTTCGGCTACAATGAAAACGACGATCCCGCGCATTCCGCACCTTTTTTCGACGAAAACGGTATACGCTTTAGCTCCAGCGGCAAGATAATACTCTCTTTTCCCGAAGGCACTTCAGGACGACTGGTGATTCCCGAAGGCGTGGAGCATATCAGCGCCGATGCTTTCAAGCACTGCGGACAGTTTACCGAAATTGTCATTCCTTCCACTCTTAAAACCTTGCACTACTCCAATTACCGCAAACAGAACAGCATACGCCATTTCGAGGTCCACCCCGACAACATTTTCATGCATACCGACAGCACTGGTAGCATGCTCTACAACCAAGATTTCACCACTCTTTTCAAAGCCTCATGCGACTACAGCGACCCTCGTCTGCCTTTCGGACTAATACGTATCGGCAATTATGCCTTCCAATACTGCACAAAACTCACAAACATTGTCCTGTCCGACACCATAACCGATGTCGGGGCAAGCGCGTTCGCCCACTGCACCAGACTCAGCGACATCACCATCAGTCCCAGCCAGAAAAAGCTCACCGGCTGGCTGTTTATGGACTGTTCCTCGCTTGAACACATAACCATCCCCAACAACATAAGACGCATTGGCACAGGCACTTTCGCTCAATGCACAAACCTCAAGGAGATTCATCTGCCCGAATATTTGCAGGTTATCAACTCACAGGCTTTTCTCGACTGCCAAAGCCTTACGGAAATATTCATACCTCGTTTTGTGAAGAGCATAGGCGCCGGGGCTTTCGACGGATGCACGGAACTTTGCAACATCACCGTCGACGAAGATAACGCCAAACTAAGTTCCGACAAAGGAGTTTTGTACAACAAATACCAGTCGCAGCTCTTGCGCTGTCCCGAAGGCAGCCGTTCTTTCGACCTTCAGGAGCTACTCTCGTCTCTGGCGCCGTCGGCCTTTGCCGGATGTCGCAACCTGAAAAGCATCAACTTGCCACAATATATAATAAGTATCCCCGACTACTGTTTCAGCGACTGCACCGAGCTGCAATCCATAGCCCTGCCTCAAGGACTCATCGCCATCGGCAACTCGGCTTTCGAGGGATGCGGCGAACTGAAAGAGATAAGCCTCCCTCCCACCCTGCAAAGCATCGGCGACTACGCTTTTTCGGGCTGCGCTTCCATTGAAAAAATCGATTTGCCCCGAAACCTTTCCGAAATAGGTCGCACCAACGCCAAAGAGGACGAAAAAACTGGCTGCACTTTCTACGGATGCACGTCGCTGAAAGAACTATCAATACCCAACAGAGTGTCGTCGCTCAACGAATACTGCTTCGGCAACTGCACCAGCCTCGAACTTGTTTCGATATCTTATATGATTGATTTTCTGAACAACGACCTGTTTTCGGGCTGCACCAACCTTAAAAAAGTGATTCTCAACAACCCCTACACCGTAATCGAAGATGGCACTTTCGATGAAAATGTTGAAATTGTTGTGGCTAAAAAAAATGAGTGAACCAATCCAAAATCGTTGCAAAACCACTCCAAACAAAACAATTTTATCATCGACAAAACAAAAAACTGTCCTTAAAGCAATTTTACAACACATTGATTATAAATACAATACATAAATAATAAAAAAAAAGAACGAAAAATATTTATCATATTGCAAAAAAAAGTGTATCTTTGCAAACTGATTTTAAAGAAGAAAAAAGATAATTTTAAGACTAAAACTCATTAAATAGTATGTATTTAACAGCAGAAAAGAAAAAAGAAATTTTTGCAAAATACGGTAAAAACGAGAACGACACCGGTTCCATCGAAGCTCAGATAGCCCTGTTCTCTTTCAGAATCCAACACCTGACAGAGCATGTGAAAGACGCTAAAAAAGATCTCTCTACAAAACGCGCACTCGTCCACATGGTGGGAAAACGCAGAAGGTTGCTCGACTACCTCAAAAAGCAAGATATTGAGCGTTACCGTAGCATCATCAAAGAGCTCAACATTAGAAAATAGTTTTTCATATTTATTTGGTTATGGTTGAAGGCAATTAGAGTCCTAATTGCCTTTCTTCGTATTAAAAGGAATTCATAGTTTAAAAGACTTGCGTGATGATTGCAAGCCGTATAGTAATATAAAGCAGAAAAGATGAACATTATCAAGAAAACTATCGATATGGGTAACGGCAACGTTATCGAAATCGAAACCGGCAAACTTGCCAAACAAGCCGACGGATCGGCAGTTGTAAGAATGAACGACACCATGCTTCTGGCCACAGTGTGCGCCAAGAAAGAGGCTGGCGAGAACGTGGATTTCATGCCACTCACAGTTGAATACCAAGAGAAATACGCTGCCACAGGCCGTTTCCCCGGAGGTTTCTTCAAACGCGAAGCACGTCCCTCGGAACACGAAATCCTTATCGCTCGCCTTGTGGACCGCGCACTGCGCCCCCTCTTCCCCGACGATTTCCACGCCGAAGTGCAGGTGCAGATCACCCTTATCTCCTGCGACAGGGAGACAGCCCCCGACGCCCTTGCAGCCCTCGCAGCAGCATCGGCAATAGCCGTTTCCGACATTCCTTTCAACGGACCCGTTAGCGAAGTGCGCGTGTCGCACCTCGACGGACAGTTTGTCATCAACACCCCCCTCTCCAAGATAGACAGCGCCGACCTCGACCTCATAGTGGCCGCCACCGACGAAAACATCATGATGGTGGAAGGCGAGATGAAAGAAGTCAGCGAAGACCTTATGCTCGAAGCCCTGAAAGCAGCACACAACGCCATACGACTACAGTGCAAGGCAATTGCCGAACTCACCGTTGAGGCCGGCAAAACCGTAAAACGCGTTTACTGCCACGAGGAAAACGACCCCGAACTGAAAGAAGCAATGAACAAAGCTGTTTACCAGCTGTGCTACGACTTCGCAAAACAGGGCATCCCCAACAAACAGCTCCGCGCCGAAGGTTTCGACAAGATAAAAGCCGATTACATCGAATCGCTCAACCTCAGCGAAGAGGAACTGGCTGCCAAGCAGTTTATGATAGACCGCTATTTCCACGACATTGAGAAAGAAGCTATGCGCGACATGGTGCTCAACGAACGCACCCGCCTCGACGGCCGCAAACTCGACGAAATACGCCCCATCTGGTGCGAAGTGGACTACCTGCCATGCGCCCATGGCTCGGCAATATTCACCCGCGGCGAAACTCAGTCGCTCTCCACTGTAACCCTCGGCACCAAACTCGACGAACAGGTTATCGACGGCGCCGTTATCGAAGGCACCAAAAATTTCCTGCTGCACTACAACTTTCCCGGTTTCGCCACTGGCGAGGTGAAAGGCAACCGCGGTCTCAGCCGCCGCGAGGTAGGACACGGCAACCTTGCTTGGCGCGCCCTTAAACACGTCATCCCCACAGGTCCCGAAAACCCCTACACCATCCGCGTGGTGTCCGACATACTGGAAAGCAACGGCTCTTCGTCGATGGCTACCGTTTGCGCCGGCACGCTGGCACTTATGGACGCAGGTGTGAAAATCTCCAAACCCGTTACCGGCATAGCCATGGGACTTATCTCCAAAGGCGACAAATGGGCAGTGCTCTCCGACATCCTCGGCGATGAGGACCACCTCGGCGACATGGACTTCAAAGTAACCGGCACACGCGACGGTATCACCGCCTGCCAGATGGATATAAAAGTGGACGGACTCTCCTACGAGGTGCTCTCCAAAGCCCTTGCACAGGCTCACGCCGGACGCATGCACATAATGGACATCATCGAGGCTACCATAAGCAAGCCCCGCGACGACTACAAACCGTTTGTTCCGCGCATAGTGCAGATCCAGATACCCAAGGACTGCATCGGAGCTGTTATCGGTAAGGGCGGCGAAGTCATCCAAAAAATTCAGGCAGAGACCAACACCGTTATCAACATCGAGGAAGAAGGCGATTTCGGTATCGTTGACGTTGCTTCGAGCAACAAGGACGACATCGAGGCAGCCCTCGAATGGATCAAGGGCATCTGCGCCGTTCCCGAAGTGGGCACCGTTTATCAGGGCACTGTAAAAAGCATCGTAGAGTTCGGCGCTTTCATCGAGATACTGCCCGGCAAGGAAGGCCTGCTCCACATCTCGGAATACGACTGGAAACGCAGCGACACCCTCGAAAACCTCGTCCACGAAGGCGACACCATAGAGGTGAAACTGATAGAGTTCGACGAAAAGACCGGCAAGATGCGCCTCTCGCGCAAAGCCCTTCTGCCCAAGCCCGAAGGCTACACCGAGCCCGAACGCGCACCGCGTCGCAACGGCGGCGAACGTCGTCCACCGCGCCGCGATGGCGAAAGCCGCGGCCCACGTCGCGAAGGCGGCGAACGCAACCACCTCAACAGCGGCGGCAACCACAGAAGATAATCATCTTTTCCAAAATAAAAAAGGCGAGATTGTTTCTCGCCTTTTTTTATCAATTCTTTTTCTTATCTTTGCAAAACAGCAATTCAAAATATATCACTTATGAATAATCGCATCATCACCCTAATTTTCATAACCTTAGCAACGTTTTCCAACTTTGCTTTCGGGCAAAAAAACATAGGGATACAATTGCCGTATTATGTTGACAACCCGGCAGCAGTGCAAAAGATACCCGAGGATACTGTTGAAGTAAGATGCGAATATTGCTTAGGTGAGATGATTTTGGGCAATTATGGAGGTTGCGCTCCATTTCTTAGTTTCAATACAGATATGGAAGAGTTCAGGCATTACTACAGAAAACCTTTAGACAGTCTTTTATCCAGCAGACATTCTTCCTTTTTTTATGTCTCTGTAATAGCAATTCTTGATACTGTACCCGTGGAACTAAGATACGGAAAATTAGGAGGCTTTGACTCAATTAAGTGTTTTTTTATGATAATATGGAATATGGGAGAATATTTTGACACTAATTGCCAAAATTATAATGTGGATCATTTCCCTGATAACGATAGATTAGAAACCGATTCCGAAATCACTCCACATTTAGATAGTGTTTATTTATATGTTATAAAAGATGAAATTAGTTCTTTTTTCGAAATGATTAAAGATCCCGTCAAAAATAAGTTCTTGTTTTCACCGAGATCATCCAAATTTAAAGGTCATTCTATTTATTATCAATTTTTCACCCAAAACACATTTGATATTGCAAATATGTATTCATTTGCCCAACTTAAGCGTTATTATTTAAAAAACAAACATAGAGGCCATACGTTTAAAGAACGAAAAAAAAATGGAACTCATTATTACACAATATGCGACTGATTTGGAATGGTTAAAAAACAACACATTGTGCTATTCTTTCAATAGCAATAATTAAATGTAAATTTTGCATCGGTAAGTTCCAATAAGAAACGCAACTTTTTGAGATAAAACTGAGGCTGCAAAATGAATTTTTTTCCGGCAAGGAAAGGGGAAAATCCCCTGTCCCTTGCACAGATGGAAAAAAGTTGTTATCTTTGCGCCTCCTTCCAA
>JAFSOU010000050.1 GCA_017443265.1 Bacteroidales bacterium
CAGGGCCTTCGATGAACTGGGGCATACCCTTGGGCATAACAATAGGCAGGGTGTCGCTTCCGCCAAGGTGGTAGTCGGTAATATCGGTTACCACTGGCTTGCCAAGATTTTTGATGTACTGGCCAAACTCGGCGGCATTGACCTTGAACAATGGGTATTCCATAACCACGAGGCCTTCGGCACCCTCGATGATATAGCTGGCGTCGGCCATCACATCGTTGGAGTTGTAGACATGCAGCGTGTATCCGTCGAGCTGGTAGGTCTGGAACTGGCCTACGGTTTCGGGTTGCTGTTCGGCTATGGAATCGTTCTGGCCGTTCTGGCCGTTGTTGCTGTTGCAGCCCATTATCAGCATGGCGGCTGCGGCCATCGAAAGCAAATTTTTTTTCATCGTTGTATGATTTTAATGTTATTATTTACCAAGTGAGTTTGTCGCCGAGGATGTTGCCGTCGGTCATGGGGCTGTCGGCGTCGGTGAAGCTGTCGGCGCGGTATTGTATGCAGAGCATGGTGAGGTTCTCGGTGCCGGTGTTTTTTATGGCGCGGCGACCGTCGGGGCTTACACGTACAATAGTGCCTTCGGATACGGCAAACTGTTCGCCGTCAACCTGATATGTGCCGTGGCCACGCATGATGATGTAAAGCTCCTCGTGAGTTTTGTGGGTGTGCAGAAAACCGCTGTCCTGACCCGGAACCAAGGTTTGGAACGAGAGTTCGCTACCGGTTGCGCCAACAGCCTGACCCACAAACACTTTACCTTGTATCACATTTGGACCCATCGGCAATTGGTGTTCAATTATCTGGTCGATGTTACCTACGCTAACGGCCTTGTAGTTGCGTCCGCTTTTTATTGTCTCTGTTTTTCTCATTGTTGTAAGGTTTTTAAATTGTGTTTAAAGTGTGTTTATTTTTACGTTTGCAAAATTACACCCTTTCTGGCAATTACGCAAGCAGGTACCCGATGGTTAGCCACTTACTTTTGGTAAGTAATACAGTGAATAAAAGTAAGCGACAATAAAACTTTAACAATTATTAACCGCTTTACAGGTGAAATATTTGCAAAAAACCGTCATTATAAAAGATTGGGGAAGCCGTTTTTCCACCATTTCGCACGCTTATTCCGTGCCGAAAAGGAACCGGCGGAAGAGTGTCTCGGCGGCTTCGTCGCCGAGCATCTGGCGTATGGTGTTGATGGCCGGCCCACCGTTGGCGATAAGCCCTTCCACATAAGCTCGGTTGCGGACGGTCTTTTCGGCGGGGTCCACCACTCTGGCGGCGGGAAACAGCCCTATGTAGGCGGCCGTCATCTCCATGGCCATGGCCGACAGACGCGAAGCACCTCCTACCTTGGCGGTGCTTGGAGCAAGGCGCAGACTGTCGTACCAATTGGGTTTGAGGGATTTGTCTTTCAGGTTGCCATATCGGCTCTTCACTTCCTGCATGGCCGAAAGGTCGGCGGGATGCACAAGGGTGTCGTACACCTCCACAAGCAGGGTGCGACGGCCGAGGGCGTTGATAAAGTCGTAGGAGAAAATGGGCAAATCCTTGGCGTATGGGGTGCAGATGACGGTCTCCATACGCATCGTGCCGAGAAAAGCCCGCATGGTGAGATGCGAGAGGCAGGCACAGCCGTCCCAATCGAACGACTGCAGGCGAAATTTCATCCCCTTGCCGGAAAAGGTCTGCCACGGGCTTACATCCTTGGCCACGAGGCTGCCGTTTTTGGCAAACAGGTCAAGCTCTGAGCCATTCATAACGAGCTACGGAGTAGATGGGTAGAAGAGGGATGAGGATTGGGGTCTTTTTCACGTAGGCCTGATATTCGGGGTCGGAGCCGTAAACCTCGTTCTGACGCAGCTCCAGCCGGCGTGCGCCGCTGAACATCACATATATGATGCCGATGTAACCTATTGCCACGATGAGCCACTGCCACCACACGAGTCCCGCGCCGATGCCGCTGAGCAGCACGCCCGTCCAAATGACCACCTCGCCCAAATAGTTGGGACAGCGCACTATGCGGTAGAGACCGGTATCCACAAAGCGCTTGGGGTTGCGTTTCTTGGCGGCGGATTTCTGCATGTCGGCAAAAGTTTCGAGCAATATCCCGCAAAGTGCCACTGCGGCGCCAATCCACGCCCAAAGGTCGCCGACCTCGGCACCGTCGGCGGTATTCATCAGGCGGAACGCCACCGGACTCACCTGCGCCACGTACAGTATGGCACAGAAAAGCCACACGCTTACCACCACGCCGACAGGCTTTTTCTTCTGCAACGACGGGTCGTACAATATCTTGCGGTAAGCAGCAGCCTTGCGTTCGCGCACAAGCAGGTAGGTGCCCAACCGGCAGCCGAACACCATAAGCAGCAGGCATAGAACCAATGTCGGCCATGTTACAAAACCCTTGTACATCAGTAACATAGCTACCGACAAGGCCGTTATGCCATAGCCGTAGCCAAGGCTGAAGAAATAGATGAAATACTTCCAGCCCACAGCCGAGACTGCGAGCGAAACCGCCAAAAGTATAAGTAAATCCGTCATAATGTCTGTTTTTGTTTTAAAAAAGCTTTGTCCTATTAAGAAATACTTTTTTTTAACGCCCGCAGCCCGAAAATATTGTGTTGAGGTGTTATTTCTCTTTGCCATTTGGCACCGCAAAAATGACAGTAAGCACACCCACTGCTCCGGCAATAGGCACTATTATGCGGGCTACAGAGCCGGCAGGGATGAAAACAAACGTGGAAAGCAGCACCATTGCCACCATAATGCCCACTGCTCCGGCCTTTTGCGGAGCTGTCATGCCGCCGTGGCGGTGGTAGCTGCGTATGTAGGTGCCAAGCCACGACTGCAGCAGCCACTCCTGCAATCGCGGCGAACTGCGGTAGAACAGCCACGAGGCAAGCAGAAGGAAAGGTGTGGTGGGCAATCCGGGCACCACCACACCCAAAGCTCCCAGACCTACACTAAGCAGGCCCGATATTATGTAAACAATCCGTTTCATGCACCCGTCCTACTCAAGTACAGCACAATTTGCTTTTTGCCAAAGCATTACTGGTATTTGGTAAACTGGTACTTTTCCCTAAGTTCGGCCTGTTTTTCGGGCGACTGCGAGGTGAAATACGATTTCCACCCCGGACAGAAATTGATGTGCCAGCGCCAGATACGGCCCAGCAGCGATTTCGGTTTTGCGTCGTAATGGGCGCGGAACTTGCAGTTTTCACATGCGTTTGCCATAGTCCAACGGTTTTATTACAACAGTTCTTCGATAGCTTTTTCCATGTCAGCAGGCTCGGCCACGGGAGCGAAACGCAGCACCTTGGTGCCGTCGCGTGAGATGACGAACTTGGTGAAATTCCACAGTATGTCGCTCTCCTTCTTTGCCGTCGAGCTGATGGATTTGAGCAGTGTGTGTGTGGCTTTGGCCTTGATACCCTTGTATTCCTCGGTGGGTGCCTGTGCTTTGAGCCATGTGAAAACGGGGTGCTCGTTGTCGCCGTTTACGTCGGTTTTCTTCATCAACGGGAAAGTTACGCCGTGGTTGATGCGGCAGAATTCGGCAATCTCCTCGTCGGTGCCGGGTTCCTGATGTTTGAACTGGTCGCAGGGGAAACCCAGTATTACCAGACCTTGGTCCTTATATTTCTGATACATAGCTTCCAAGCCGTCGTATTGCGGAGTGAAACCGCATTTCGAAGCAGTGTTTACAATAACAAGGACTTTGCCGCGGTATTGCGCCATGTCCACCTCTTCGCCCCTGTTGCTCAGGGCTTTCAAATCATAAATTGTTGCCATTCTTTCGTGGTTTTGCGCATAACCGTTAACGAGCGTCAGCAGCATTATGGTTATGCAGGTTATATAAAATTTCATTTGTTTTCGGTTTGCTTGAGCCCGTCAATCAGCCTGTCGAGAACGGGAACCATCTGTACAATGTCGTCGGCGGATCCCAGTTTTTTCACTATTTCGGCGCTGAGGCATTCGGGTATGTGCTTGGCTTGCTCGCGCAGGGCAGTGCCTTTTTTTGTCAGCGACACAATGCGTTGGCGCGAGTCCACCTTGCCTTTGGTGCGTTTCAACAACGACGCTTTTTCCAAGCGCTGCAGCAGCGGGGTTATGGTGTTCGTTTCCAGCATCAGCCTGCGGGCGATGTCGTTCACCGGAAGGCTACCGTTTTCCCACAGCACAAGCAGTACAAGGTATTGCGAATAGGTGATGCCCAGCGGTGCCAGATAGGGATGATACGCACCTGTGGTGAGCCGTGCCGCCGTGTAGAGCCTGAAACAGAGCTGGTTGTCGAGTTTTAGCTGTTCGTAGTCCATTGTGTCGAAAATTTATATCGTTTGCGATGCAAAAATACGAAATATTTTTATATCGTACACGATATTTTTCCAAAGTGCAATTGTTTTTAACAAAACTTGCTGCAAAAATAAGCTGGAATATTACGATAAAGTGCTAAATATTATTTAATTATCAGGCTGATGAGTTTTTTGTGGATAAAAACAATAATTAACATTTTATTTTGGCAAAACAGATGGAATTTTGGAGTAAGAAAGGGTAGGGTGGCGAAAAAAAAGGCGACGTAGGGGAAAGTTTTCCTCCCACATCGCCTTGCTTTTGGTTAGGGTGCCAAGACCCCGTATAGCTCTGTTTCAGTCGTGTAATATTTTGTCGCTCAGCGACTTGATGCAAATTTATTTTTTGTCGATACTTACCAAGTTGTATTTTCTGGTACCCAGACCTATGGCCTCGGCGTGCTCGATGGTGTGGGTGCCGTGCTGTTTGTCGATACGGCTGAGCAGGTCGGTGGGGTCGTTGGTGGCGGTAACTTTCTGGTTGTTGATAATATCGATGCAAGCTTGGTCGAGGGCCACGGGGTCGGTGGAGGCAAGTATGCCGTAGTCTTCCAGTTTCACCGGTTCGGGATGGTCCACGCAGTCGCAGTCGATGCTCATGTTGTTCATCACGCTGATGTAGATGATGCCTTTCTTTTTCTGGAAATAGTTGGTTACAGCCTGAGCGGCGGCGGCCATGCTTTCGAGGAAACCGTTCTGGTCGCCGATGTATTCGGGAGTCCAGAGTTTTTCCATGTCGAGCACTTCCATCTTGCCCGAGGAGTGTATGTAGGCTTTGCCGTTGCTGCTGGCGCATCCGATGCTGAGGTTTTTCAGCGCTCCGCCGTAGCCGCCCATAGGGTGTCCTTTGAAATGGTTGAGGGCAATCATGAAATCGTAGTTGGCCATGTGGCTGCCTACGATGTCGTATTTGATATGCGAGGAGTCCATCACGGGGATGTGCATCTCGCCTTCCTCGTCCATTATATCAACCTTAAACAGGGGCTTGAAGCCGTGTTGCTCGATAATTTTCCAGTGGTTTTCGGATGTGTTGCGTTCGTCTTTGGCATCTTCTGGGGCATTGCCGTAGGCGGTGTTGCATTCCACAATGGTGCCATCCACCAGAAACACGAGGTCTTTGATAAGTTCGGGCTTAAGGTAGTTGGGGTTGCTGCCCTCGCCGGTGGAGATTTTCACTGCCACACGGCCGTTGGCTTCCACGCCCAGAGCCTTGTAGATGTTCACCAGCGCCTCGGGACTGATGTCGCGGGTGATATACACGGTTGCGGGCTCGGTTTGAGCTGTGGCGTTTTCGGTTTTCGGCTTGCAGCCAACAAAAATCAAAGTGGCGGCAAAAATGGTTAATAGGGTCTTTTTCATTGGATTATCGTTGTTTGTTGTTTGAAAATTATGATGCAAAGATACGTTTTTTTTCCGAAACACAAATCGTGCCCCATTTTTTGGCTATTGTGCAGCGACTTCCACTGCAGATGAAATTTGTAGTGAAAAATGTGCTATGTCGTTATTATTTCGTATCTTTGCAAAAGAAAATGATTAAACAAAAACTCATACTACAAAATGAAACTGAAGAAACGAAAAATCAAGTACACCGCCATATTTTTCATTTGCTGGTTTGCCCTTTTAGTGCTGCTGGTCGATGGAATCCTGAAATTCCAGACATTGGTCGATTATTTCGGGTCGTACGCATTGGTCGAAATTGCATTATGGCTGTTGGTAATTGTCCCAACCATAGCGGTTTACGTATTCACCAAAGAACATAAGACAGTGTCGAACGACAATGACGGAGCAGAAAAATCGTAATCGTTTCGTTCTCTGTTAGTTTGATTTTTGTTTGTCCTTCAATTTTCCAAACTGCTCCATCCCCACCATCGGCTCGGTGTCGATTAGTTTCAGCGACTTCACCATCTTGGCGGTACCCTCCTTGTATTTCTTGAAATGGGCTGTCTGGAGGTGGCTTTGGTAGGCCTCTTTGTCGGCGTAGATTTCCAAGATGAAGATTTTGCAGGGATTGTCCTTTTCCTGCATCGAAAACAATGTCAGCACGCCGGGCTCCACTTTCACGGAGGTCTCCCCAACTTCCTTTGCAAATGCCAGATATTCCTCCAGATACTCCGGCACCACCTCGATTTCGGCAAGACGGACAATTTTGTCGCCGCAGGTGCGAAGCGGTACGTTTGCGCCGAACAGCCGGCGGGCGTTGTCGGTGAAGATCTCCTGCGGGTCCAGTCCGTGCGAGGCGAGACACACCTCCAAGGCCTGCTTGCCGCTGGTGATCACCGGCTCGGCCACGTAAGGGTAGTCGCTGCCGTAGAGTATATGGTCGGGCGTGGTGATGGTGAGCAGCGCGTCGAGGACATCGTCGGTGGGTGCACCGGCAAGGTCGTAGTATAGCCGCGACAGGTTGGCATCGACATCCACGGGCTGCATGATGCCCTGTTTCACCATTACCGGCAGTAGCGAGCGGAAGCGCGGCAAGGCGTTGGGCAGAAACGAACCGCAGTGAGGCACCACCACCTTCAGGTTGGGATAGCGCACCAGCACATTGTGGGCTATCATGTTGAGAATAGCGCGCGAAGTCTCGGCCAGATATTCGTAGCTTGCCAGCGGCACATCGGCAATCAGCTGTGCGTTCACCGCCGAGGGTTTGTGCGGATGCAGGATGACGACGGCCTTTTGCGCGTCGAGGTAGGCCATCAGCGTGTCCAAGGCGGGGTCGCCGAGGTACTGTCCGTAGCTGTTGGTGGCCAGCTTGATGCCGTCGGCGCCCAGCACCTCAAGGGCGTAGCGTGCCTCCTCCAAGGCGTGCGGCACATCGGGCAATGGCAGCGCGGCGCAGAAAAGGAAACGCCCCGGATAGCGGGCCTTCAGCGCGGCGCACTCCTCGTTGTACTTGCGGCACACCTCCGCCGAAGTCTTTGCATCACCGAAGAAAGGCTGCGGTGCGGGCATAGTCAGCACCGAAGTCTGGATGGCGGCCTTGTCCATAAAGGCGATGTGTTTCTCCACGTCCCAACTCGGGATTGGGAAACCCTCGTCCATCTCGGCGCCGTTGGCTTTGATGTAGTCGATGTAGCCCTGCGTGACGGCGTGGCTGTGTAGGTCTATCTGCGCTGTGAGGGGCAGTACTGTAAGGGCCATGAGAGCTATTAGGGTTGTGAGTTTTTGCATGGGGGTAATAACTGTGGTTTTTATCATACCCTTTTTCCCATATCGAATGCCTCCTGCAGCTTGGCGTTGCCGGCAATTTCGTTGGGGGCACCCACGCCGCCACAGAAGATGTGGCCTTTGAGGGCTGATTTGCCGAAACAGTCTATCCATCCGGTGAGGCCGCCCTCGGCACGTTTCGGCACGAACTCCTCGCTCTCGGCCGCGGTGGTCAGCAGATAGACGTCGCGGAACTTGTAATCCTTGGGGTACATCGCGTTCATGCGGTCGATAAGGGTTTTCATCTGGCCGCTCATCTCGTAGTAGTAGATGGGCGTGGCCCAGCAGACCACATCGGCGTTTAGCACGCTCTCCATGATGGCCGGCACATCGTCCTTGATGACGCACGCGCCAGTTTTCTGGCACGACAGACAGCCGATGCAGAACTTGATTTCCTTGCCTCTCAGCGAGATGAGTTCGACTTGATGCCCGGCGTCTTCCGCGCCCTTGGCAAACTGCTCCGCCATAGCGTGGCTGTTCGAGCCCGGACGGA
>JAFSOU010000051.1 GCA_017443265.1 Bacteroidales bacterium
CACCTATCGAAGCGTGTATCAGATGGTTAGAACTGCAACCCGAACTTTTTTACAGAAAAACTTTGATAATCGGAAAAAATGTTATACCTTTGCAGTGTGAAAATAGCCATTTTCAACAATAACGTTATGAACTATTACATTTATCAGATATAGCCAATACGGATTTTTTGGAACATGTCACAAAAATTTCAGAAATATCTTTCAAAGATATAAAAGATTGCAATTTAAGTGGTTTGTACCATTTAAAGAATTTACGTTCATTAACCATCGCAAATACAGTGAACAACCCATCAATAAATGAGCGTGTGGATTTCTCAAAGTTTGATGGACTTGAAGAATTATTTGTGGACTGGTTTGACAAAGGTTTTGATATTTCAAAGAATCAAAAACTCGTTACTGTATCAATACATAAATATTATCCGCAAAGCCTTGATTTTTCTGAATTGCAGTTACCAAAAAACATTAAGAACATTGAACTAATACGTTCGAATATCCAAACTCTGAAAGGAATAGAAAGTAATTCTATTGAAAAATTAGAGTTTTATTATTGCCCTCGTTTAAAATCATTGTATGGAATATCTGCTCTTTCGAGCCAATTGCACAGACTCATGATTGAAAATGCCAAACAACTAACAGCATATAATAGCTTATATGATTGCAAATTACTTGATAGTGTAGTTTTTGTAAATTGTGGAAATATTGATTCTTTAAAAAGGATAAAAATGCTTAAAAATTTATCCCATTTTGTATTAGAAAAAACAGTTCTCAATGACGGAAATATGGAAAACCTGCTTGCAATCGACAGAGTTGCGTTCACGAATTATAAACATTACAATTGCAAATGCAAATCTTTAAATAATGATGATTGGGGATATAAAATAATGCGTATATTGTAGTAGCTGTATTTCACAAAGCAATAAACCAATCCAGCTGCATCGGATTTATTGCCAATGAGCTAAAGGTTGTAATCCGTTGCAATTGAATACAAGGATTTTCAATCCGCTAAAACAATAAACCCACCCCGTTGCCGTTATCATGATGATGTTTAGCAAGTTGGTACATATAAGCGGGATTGCAAATCCCTATACTAAAGCGTGTTGGATTACAAATCCGACACGACGGAATACCAAATCCGCCGCAACTGGACAACTAAAATTTTGGAGGCAATAGAATGATACTTATTTGTTTTATAATAAATTTTGTCATAAGTTTGACGATTCTCCTCTTTATAAGAAAAGGAAAAATAGTAAACCATTCCCGTGTTTTGAAAGTTATTAATATTATACATATCGCATTGCTATTATTGTTATTTGTGGGATTATTTATAATAGTATTTATTGACATGTTCTTTGAATCAATAACAATAGTGAATGATGGTAGAACATTCGGGTTCTTAATAACATTTTTATATATTTGTGTTGGTTCTGTCACTTTTTTAAGCAATGCTGTTATTTTATTATCAAATTTACTTTCTAAAAAATAGTTGTAAAAGTTCACAAGATTGTTGAAACTCAACCGCAAAAGGAACAAAAAAAACATCTTATGCCCCGCCGCACCACACATATAGCCCCAACCTCCAACACAGCCACTAACGCCTGCGGAAGGCTTCTGAAATATTTTAAATGAGAAATCATATTGAGAAAAAAGTATTTGGAAATGATTTATATTAAAAAACAAATATGGAAAAAGGATTACTATAAATAGAGACGGAGTAATTTTAGGAGAATAAAATAATGTTTTATTTTGAAGAATCTTTTAATAAGTCTATTAAACTGTGGAAACGCGAATATTTTGTAAATAAAGAAAATATTCGTGATATTCTCTGGTGTGAGTACTGTAGGATAGAAAATTATGTATTTGATCAAAAAGAATATAGTGATTGGGATAAATGCATGCCTTGGGTAATATACAAAGTGATATCAAGTCTTGAATTAAATAATAATAAACTAAATATTGGAGAAACAAAGGTGATTATTTTTGAGAAACAATTTTGCGACAATTTTACAGAAGAAAATTTTAAGCATGATTTTCTCAAAGAATATATGGGGTTTCGTATAAAGGATTTATCGTTTGTTAGTTTAGACTATTATATGAGATTTTATGGATTGAACTTCTTTTGAAGAACAAGATGGTATTTGACTAAATGTAATAGATCACAAGGTAGTTGAAACGTTTGTCCTTAATCTAAAAAAGAGATAATAAAAAAATATAAAACCAGAAAATAAAGAAAAAACTATGCCCCGCCGCACCACACAAATAACCCCAACATACCCCACAGCCACTAACGCCTGCGGCAGACTGTTGCGTGTGGATGACGGCACGGGGTACCAGATTTTTTCTTACGACAAATTGGGCAATATCTCGGAAAATTTTCGTACCTTTGCACTGCCGTTTGAAGACAGTGTTTGTAATTTCCGTATGATGTTCGAATACGACAGTTGGAACCGTGTGCAGCGGATTGTATATCCCGACAGCGAGGTGGTGAGCCGTTGCTGCTAAATGTTTGATTAATACGTGCGTATATTTCGCTTTGTTTATTTCCCCAAAAAATCGTATCTTTGCAGTTTTATTTATATACAAACTTGTAGTGTCAGATTTGTTGTCTGGTGCGACAAGGTATTAGGATTTGCAGTACAAAAAACAGAAAAAAACAACATAAAACCCTTACAATGAAAGGTCCCGAAATAGAATACCAGCCCCGCGAGGTGATAAAACGTTTTCAGGAAGAGAAACTGCGCGAAGACTTGCAGTATCTCGCTGCCAACTCGCCGTTCTACAAACGCATGTTCGCCACCAACGGCATCGACATCGCACAGATTAATACTTTGGAAGACCTGCAACAAATACCCTTCACCACCAAAAGTGACCTGCAGCGGCACAACGACGATTTTCTGTGCATCCCTCGTGAGAAAATCATCGACTACATAACCACCTCGGGCACCACTGGCGACCCCGTAACCTTTGCCTGCAGCGAAAAAGACCTGCAACGTCTGGCCTACAACGAGAAAATATCGTTTATCTGCGCCGGCCTCGAGCCGAGCAACGTGCTGCAGCTGATGACCACCATCGACAAGCGTTTTATGGCGGGCCTGGCCTATTTCCTCGGCATCCGCGAGCTGGGTGCGGGCATCATACGTGTGGGCAACGGCATCCCCGAACTGCAGTGGGACACTATCAACCGCATACATCCCGACAGCATCATGTGCGTGCCGTCGTTCATCCTCAAGCTGATACAGTACGCCGAGGAGCACAACATCGACTACCGCAACTCCAGCGTCAAGCGCATCATAGGCATCGGCGAGGCATTGCGCGACCAGAATTTCGAACTCAACGCTCTCGGTCATAAGATAAAGGATAAATGGGACGTGGACCTCTTTGCCACCTATTCCTCCACCGAGATGTCCACCACCTTCCCCGAATGCGAGTACGGCTGCGGCGGACACCATCATCCGGAACTTATCATTGTGGAGATTATCGGCGAGGACGACCGTCCTGTGCCCGACGGACAGCCCGGCGAAGTGGTCGTCACCACCCTCGGCGTGGAAGCCATGCCGCTGCTGCGTTTCCGCACGGGCGACATAGCCAGCATACACACCGAGCCTTGCCGCTGCGGACGGCACTCGTTCCGCATCAGCCCCTTGGTGGGACGCAAAAACTGCATGATAAAGCTGAAAGGCACCACCCTCTATCCTCCCGCTATCAGCGAGGTGCTCAACAACACCGATTATATCGAGAACTACATCATATACGTAAGCTCCACCGACGCCGGCACCGACGAGGTTACCGTAAAGATAGGCCTCCGCGACGCTTCGCGCGACGACTCCGACGTGGTGAAAGAGCTGAAAGACCGTTTCCGTGCCAAGATACGCGTGGCACCCAACATCGAGATACTGCCCGCCGACACCATCCGCAAACTCAATTTCCCGGCAATGAGCCGCAAACCAATTCAATTTGTCGATAACAGAAAATAATAACAATGGACCAGACCACCTACGACGAGATACGTCCCTACAACGACAACGAAGTGCCCGCCGCCATACGGCGCATGGCCGACAACGAGTTGTTCCCTTTCTTTGTAAAGACAATCTATCCCGACATCGATTTCGAAGGCTTCAAACAACAGTTCCTTCAGGTTAAGACAATCAACGAGTGGCACGACCGCATGTGGTTCCCCTTGCTGTGGCACATCATAGGCCACACCTCCACGGCCCTCACCTATTCGGGACTTGAGAACCTCGACCCCGACCGCCGTTATATGTTCGTCTCCAACCACCGCGACATCACCCTCGACGCCTCCATCCTCAACGCCGTGCTGGGCAAAAATGGACTGCGTCCCGCCGAGATAACCTTCGGCAGCAACCTGATGATAAACCAGTTTGTTACCGACCTTGGCAAGATAAGCAAGATGTTCCGTCTGGTGCGCGGAGGCACACGCAGCGAGTTCTACCGCAATTCCATGGAGGTCTCCACCTACATGCGCCACGCCATCACCACCAAACACGAGTCGGTGTGGATAGCACAGCGCAACGGCCGCACCAAGGACGGCAACGACGCCTCCGAAACAGCTCTGGTCAAGATGTTCGCCATGAGCAGCAAACTGCCCTTTGTGGAAAATTTCGGCGAGCTGAGCATCTGTCCCATAGCCATTTCGTACGAATACGAGCCCTGCGATTTTCTGAAAACCGCCGAGCTCTGCGTGTCGATGCACCAAAAATATGTGAAATCGCCCATGGAGGACATGATAAGCATACGTCAGGGCATTTTCCAGAACAAAGGCCACATACACCTCGCCGTGTGTCAGCCCGTAACCCTCGACGAGCTGCGCCAGTGCGACACCTTCCAGAAAAACGAGAAATTCACACACCTCGCCCATATTATCGACAAGAAAATCCATACCAATTTCAAACTGTTCAAAAACAATTACATAGCCCACGACCTGCTTACCGGCACCGACACTTACGCAAGCCATTATTCCGACAAGGATAAGGCTGATTTCCAAGAATATATGGAAAACGGGCTGAGCCAGCTCGACAGCTCCATCGACAGAAAAACCGCCCAAGAAGTTTTTATTAAGATTTATGCAAATCCGGTTACCAATTATAAAAACCAAAACAAATGACAGCCTTATGAAAAGGACGCTTTTTATTATCGGATTTCTGGCAGCAATGGCGTTGTGTTCCAATAGCTTGCAAGCCCAGGACCTGCGCGACCGCATTGGCAACCAAACGGGCAAGATAGACAACAGCGGCACCGTGCGTGACCGCATCGGCAACAGCGTGGGCAAAATCGATTCCGACGGCACCATCCGCGACCGTATCGGCAACAGCATAGGAAAAATCGACTCCGACGGCACTATCCGCGACCGCATAGGCAACAGCATCGGCAAAGTGGAGAGCAACGGCAACGTGCGCGACCGTATAGGCAACAGCATAGGACGTATCGACGACGACGGCACCGTGCGCGACCGCATCGGCAACAGCATCGGCTCCGCCAAAGGAGTGGACAAAAAACAGGCCGCAGTGTTTTTCTTTTTCAACAAATTCGACCAATAGCCCGGCGGCAATATCCGCAAATGGCAGGCATGAAAAACGTTTTGAAAAATAAATTTGGTGTTGTGAAAGAAATTTCGTATTTTAGCATTTTCAAATCAGAAACAAAAAAATAAAATATTATTATCATGAGCGAAATTTTAAACCTGAATCCCAAGGAGTTATGGGCCAATTTCCACGCCCTGACACAGATTCCCCGTCCTTCGAAACACGAGGAAAAAGTAGTTGCTTATCTGGTAGATTTTGCCAAAAAGCACAACATCGAATGCAAAGTGGACAAAACCGGTAACGTGATTATGCGCAAACCTGCCACCCCCGGCATGGAAAACCGCAAAACCGCCATCATGCAGGCACACGTCGATATGGTTCCCCAGAAAAACAACGACACCGTGCACGATTTCCTTACCGACCCCATCAAGACCCGCATCGTTGACGGTTGGGTGAAAGCCACCGGTACCACCCTCGGTGCCGACAACGGCATGGGCGCCGCCGCCGCTATGACGGTGCTGGCCTCCACCACCCTGCAGCACGGCCCGCTGGAAGCTCTCTTCACCATCGACGAAGAAACCGGCATGACAGGTGCTTTCGGCCTCGAAAAAGACGTGCTCAAAGGCGACATACTCCTCAATATGGACTCCGAAACCGAAGGCGAACTCTACGTGGGTTGCGCCGGCGGTATCGACGCCACAATAACCATCGACTATAAGATGGAGAAAACTCCCGCCAACTACTGCGCCTGCAAGCTCAGCATCGGCGGACTGAAAGGCGGTCACAGCGGCATGGACATCATTCTCGGCCGCGGCAACGCCAACAAACTGCTGTTCCGTCACCTGCGCTGGGTGGCCGAATGCGGCATACGCCTCATTGCCATCGACGGCGGCAACATGCGCAACGCCATACCGCGCGAAGCATCGGCAACGTTCGCAATGCCCGTGGAACATAAGGACTGCATAGTTAAGGAATTCGAGAAAATATCCGCAGCTGTGAAGAAAGAACTCGAAGCCACCGAACCCGACTACTGCATGAAATGCGAAGATGTGGCCCTGCCCGCCGAAGTCATATGCGACGCCGACACTCAGAAACTCATCAACACCATCATGGTTGTCCCCAACGGCATTATCCGCATGAGCAACAGCATCAAAGACCTCGTTGAGACCTCGTTGAACATCGCCATCGTTAAGACCGAAGGTAATACATTCACCGTTCACGCTCTGCTGCGCAGCTCCGTGGACAGTGCCAAGGAAGCCCTCGGCGAACGTCTTGTATGCCTTGCCGAGCTGGCTGGCGGCAAATGCGAACTCAGCGGTGCCTATCCCGGATGGAAACCCAACATGGATTCGCCCATCCTCACCACCATGCAGAAAGTTTACAAAAACCTCTTCGGCAACGAGCCCAAGATTATGGCCATCCACGCCGGTCTGGAATGCGGACTCTTCGGCGGAATGTACCCCAACTGGGATATGATCTCCTTCGGCCCGACCATCGCACACCCCCACTCACCCGACGAAGGTGTGGAAATAGCAAGTGTGGAGAAATTCTGGAACTTCCTTGTGGAAACCCTCAAGAACATCCCCGTGAAATAATTGTAACATTCACATTACCAAAGACAACGGCACTGAAGTGCCGTTGTCTTTTTAATAAAGAAACAATCCAAAAATGTGCCGGAGGCACATCATATTAATAACCCCTGATGAAGAAACTGCCAGTGGCTGTTTCGATAGCGAAGCGGAGAAATCCGCGAAGTGCAGTCTGGGGTACCCACACGGCAGTGCGGGGAACCAAAACAAAAATCATGAAAATCAAAGCCATAATACCGATAATTCTGACAATGATAACCCTGAGTTGCTCGAAAAAAGAAAAGGTGGACCTCATTGTCCACAACGCAACGGTTTATACCGTAAATGAAGATTTCGCCACTGCCGAGGCTTTCGCCGTTAAGGATGGCCGTTTCGTGGCAGTAGGAACCAACGCCGAAATCCTCGGCAAATACTCCGCCGACAGCACCCTCGACATGCAGGGCAAGTTCGTGTTTCCGGGTTTTATCGACGGACACAGCCATTTCTGCTCCCTTGGCGAGAATATTGTTCGCTACGCCGACTTGGTGGGCTGCCGTTCCTTCGACGAAGTGCTGGAGCGTCTGCAAGCACATGCCGAACGCTACCCCTCCGACTGGCTCCTTGGCCGAGGCTGGGACCAGAACCTGTGGCCCGACAAAGCTTTCCCCAACAACAGCCGTCTTGAACAGCTGTTCCCCGGCAAAAATATCTGCCTCACCCGTATCGACGGCCATGCCGGACTGGTGAGCAACAGCGTGCTGGCCATGCTCGGTTTCGACAAAACCACCCGCATCAACGGCGGACTGATAGAACTCGGCACCGATGGAGAGCCTACGGGCATACTCCTCGACAACGCCTACGACCGTGCCAAAGCCATAATACCTAAACTCAGTCCTGCCGAAAAATGCCGTGCCATGCTCGCCGCACAGAAAGCCTGTTTCGAGGCCGGACTCTCGGGAGTGTCCGACGCCGGCGCCAGCATCGAAAACATCAACCTCATGGATAGCCTGCAAACCGCCGGAGTGCTCAAGATTAAAATCAGTGCCATGCTCAACGATGACACCGCCACTCTCGACTATTTCCTACCAAAGGGGATAATAGTTAAAGAGCGTCTCTCGGTGCGAGGCGTTAAACTCTACGCCGACGGCGCCCTCGGCTCGCGCGGTGCCAACCTTATCGAGCCCTACACCGACGACCCCGCCAACCGCGGACTGATGATAAACACCCTCGGCTATCTCGACAGCATCTGCCAGCGTGCCTACGATGCCGGCTATCAGGTGTGCACCCACGCCATCGGCGATGCCGGCGTACGCAACGTGCTGAAAGTGTATGCCAAATTCTTGAAAGGCAAAAACGACCTGCGATGGCGCATCGAACACTCGCAGGTGGTGGACAGCAACGACATAGCCCTCTACGGCCTGTATTCTGTGATACCCTCCATACAAAGCACCCACGCCACTAGCGACATGGGCTGGGCCGCCGACCGACTTGGGCCGTTCCGTGTGCGTTACGCCTACGCCCAGCAGATGCTTCTGCAGCAGAACGGCTGGCTGGTGAACGGCACCGACTTCCCAATAGAAAGCATAAAACCCCTCTACACCTTCTATGCAGCCGTGGCACGCAAGGACCTCGACGGCAATCCCGCCCAAGGGTTCCAGATGGAAAACGCCCTCACCCGCGAACAGGCACTGCGTTCCATAACCATCTGGGCGGCAAAGGGTTACTTTGAGGAAAGGAACAAGGGCAGCATCGAGGCCGGCAAGGAAGCCGATTTTGTGGTGCTCGACAGCGACATTATGACCATTCCCGAAATGCAGATACCGCAAACCGCAGTGCTGCAGCTCTTTGTATCTGGCGAGAGGGTGTATTGATGTTGTTTTTCCCCCATCCCGTAGAGACGATTCCAGAACCCTCTTTATTTAATTGTGGTTCATGGTGCTTGCTGCGAAATTTATTTGCAATTTTTCCTCATTAGTGTCCCGTTAAAATTGGGACGAGTTAAATATTAATCAAACAACCCCGGAATAAGGGGACCAGATTGCTCTTTGACATCATTGGAATAAGTCTTATCGAACAGTTCTCTGAGCGGAGCTTTGTCAGTGAGTGACA
>JAFSOU010000052.1 GCA_017443265.1 Bacteroidales bacterium
AATCCTTGAACCCATAGCGGCCGAAGGGGCGGAACTTGTTGCCGTCGATGAGGAGGAAATCCGGGGCTACTATAATAAAATCAACATCTTCGTCACGGTATTTATTTTTTTCACTCAATTCGTTGATGAGAGGCTGAATAGTGTCGGGCAATCTGTCCTTTATAAAATCCACACTCCTTCTTTCATGAGAAACTTGAGATTTCGGGCTAACAATTCTAAATAACAAATAAAGAATTCCTATGCCATCGTCTCGTTTTAAATCAATAATATCAGCCATCTCTGAGTAGCAGTGGGCAACGTCAACAAAGCAAAGGGTACCTGTTTTTCCTGCATTTTCAAACAGTGGTTTACCATCGGACCTAGTTATATGCACATTGTTTTTATCCAGTTCTTCTTGAAAACCACTGTTCTTTTCTAATTCTTGACAGAAGTTGAATATTTTGTCAGCAGCAACTAGCACTTCATCATTAAGGAAGTCATTGTCTTTTTCTATTGAGTTGCTTAAAATATTGCGAGTTAGATTGCGCGTGTTTGTTGATGATGGGTTACCTGTTTTTCCAATAATATTCCCCAAAACATCTCGGACTATTTCGCGACTGGCGGCACGTGTAGCATCGCTGGTGGCGTTTTTCACCACTCTGCCGGTGGTAGAGGTGGGCGATGTATTTTTTTTGTCTGTAACCTCTGTTGGTGCAGACAGATAAGTATTTGTATCATAATTTATTTCGTCAATAATACGATTAGTGTTTATTTTGTCAGGGGAGAACAAATTAATGTAATTGCCATATTTGCTAGCAAAATAGAAACATTTATATGATGTGCTGACCAATAACTTTCCTTCAATGAAAGAAAATTCAATCGCTCCGTACCTGATATATGATAACTGAGGATTGTAAGAGTATCGCAAATCTTTCTTTCCATCCTTTGTGGCATACCTATATGTCTGTTCTATAACTTCGCAATCAGTTGGAATTTTCCCTTCAACCCATCCAATTGTTGACTTTGAAGCATTCACAGTCTGTTGTTCAATGGGAATAACAATAAAATTTATTGGTGATTTGGCCAGAATAGCAAATTTAGGATATAGATAAACAAGTGTATTTTCTGTCGTTTGAAACGAAGGAACTGAGTTTGGACAACTTATAAAACTGATGGGCTTCAATTCAACTTGATGCTTTTTGATATTTTTGTCATTGGGATCTTCAAAATAAACATCTTCTGAACTTAGCATTGATGTGAATGCATCCGTTATTTTTGAATATCTTTCCAATATTTTTTCATCACAATCAATCTGTGCATCATACCGTTTTTCTTCAAGTTCTAACGATAGCTTTTCAATCTCTCCCTCTTTCTCCTTTATCAGTTCTGCATATTTAGGCTTTTGTTTTTTTCTCAATGCGGTTAATACATCATTAGTTTCTTGTATTTTTTGAGAAACGATGAGACATTCCTTATATGCCGACAACAAATCCATTTTAATTTTGTCATCGTCATTTGTTTTACTTAATGCCTCCGCGACTTTTCTTATTTCACCATCGTAGTCAAAGGGAATCGGTTTGCTATTTTTTCCTGATACATCTGAAAAAATCAGGCAGAAAAGGCCAAAAAGGCAAACTAGTGAACCTATTACCCACCATATCAAATCGGAACCACCCATAGATAATGTTGTTATTGTTCCAAGAATTGCAATAACAGTAAGTGTTCCACATCCGATATATGCAATGGAGCTACCGCTTGTTACATTGTTGTTGGTTGCAGGTTCGTTGACTTTGCTTGTTGCCCCAATTCTTTCCCTACTATAAATACCCGTGCCGGGTATGCCGGAATTAAGATATGTGCCGTTTTGGCCCATATTTAAACTCATCCCATTGCCAACTTTAACAGTCGTACTTGCCCCCGATTTACTTAAATTCACATATACGCCGGGGGCTACTTTAACTCTTTTTCTGTATCTTATACCCATTATAGTTTGTAAAAAGTATCCAAATCCGATATGTTAGCTCCGTTCTTTAGAGCTTCTTCAACAGCTTCCTGCTCGAATGACAAAAATTCATCATAACTCAATCCAAACAAAGACTGCAAATCAACCTTCATGCTTGCTTCGGATTTGTCCACTTTATTATCTAAATAAATAAGCTTCAATTGTTTTGATAGTATTTGTTTTATGGTATCATGACGTTTGTAGCGCAGAAAGTCCCCTTCGTTTATTCTGAAAAAGCGTTTCATGGCAAGCAGCGTCTTCATTTCATCCGAGTCCAGAACGTTGTCTTCCTAAATGAATTGTATGTAATCCGTGATGGCGGTAAGTGATTCGGATTTGACACTATTTGTGTTTGTATTGAAAGGTTTTAATATAGCATTGCAATTTGTTTCTGTCCTATTTTCACAAAACGCCTTCAGCGCCGCTTTAATTGCAGAACTGTATTCGCTATTTTCTAATAGTTTACTTATTATTTTCTGATTCATTTTTTTGTTTTTTTATTTCGTCCAAATAACTCGCTGTTATGACTCCTGAAGGCAGAGCAATTATAGCAATGCCGAAAAGGGCTGATATCATACTCACAATTCTTCCAAAATCTGATATTGGATGTATATCGCCATACCCAACTGTTGTCAATGTCGAAGTGGCCCAATATATAGCATCAAAAAAACTGTCAAATTTCTCAGCTCCATCTGCTGACTGATTACCGTTTTCGACATTGAACATTACTAGAGCGGTGACAAAAATGTAGAATGCGGCAATACCAAGGACACTTAACAGGACTGTTCTTTCTTTTTTCAAAACACGCAAGAATGTTTGTGTTTTAGGGGAATAACGAAGCAATCTCAATATTCTCACCGCTTTGCTTATCCTCATTATCCTCAATGCTTTCAAGCCTTTATTGAATATGCCGAGTGAAGGTAGTATTGAGAGCAAGTCAATAATTGCCATAAAAGAGAATGGATATGTTATAAACGCAATCATCTTGTTTCTTTTTGGAAACTTATAATCAGCTGTTATCCACCGGCAAATATAATCCATAATGAATGCAGATACCGTGATTCTATCTATCCATATAAAAAGAAGGTTCTGAGAACGGAACATGAGTGGCACAATGCTTATTATTATCAAAAAAAGCATAACAGCATCATATATTCTGCTGCTCAAAGAATTAGAATTGTCTTTTTCAATAATATTGAACAGTTGTTCTCTGATATTCATCACTGTTCTGAAACATCCCCCCCAAGCCTCCAACAGGGATTAAACTATAAAAAAAGAAAGGCATGAGACTTATGTACTTCTGCCGTCATGTTAGAGGTATCGCCAAACACCCAAGCTGGAACGGTTTTACTGGAACATATCTCACGCCTGAAGGTATGCTGTGCATGTAGCATACATCAAGCGAAAGCACAAAGCTCCGTCCTCCTGCAGTAATTTGGCGAAATTATAGATAAGGACAATTTTGCAATGCTTTTCTTGCCGCTTACATTTCTCGCGTAAGCGGTTGCAAAGTTACGATTTTTTTTCGGAATGGGGAAAAAAAATTTGCAGTGTCGTAAAAAAATGCGTTTTTTTTGCGGAAATCCCATCGTTGCTGAAATGTTGTCCGCAATGAATAGTATAGGAAGTTGTAATTCCGAGAAAGTTTAAAAAAAGCTGGTTGTTTCGGCAATCCGCTTTTTGTTTTCAAAAATCGACGACAAAATCATAGTTTTGCCTTTGCGGGGCGGAGGAGTTGGAGTTGAGAGAATCCCCCCACCCCCTTAAAAGGGGGAACTTTTTAGACGACAATCTTTTTCACAGTTCACTTTTCACAGTTCACTTTTCAAAAAAAAATCGTATCTTTGCAAATTCATAAATCAAACTAAAAAACACACGCAACCATGATAAACATAGCATTATTCGGGGCTCCGGGAGCCGGCAAGGGCACCCAGTCCAAGATGTTAGTCGAAAAATACAACCTCACCTACGTCTCCACCGGCGAGGCTTTGCGCAAAGAAATTGCCGAAAAAACCCCTCTCGGCCTCCGTATCAAGGACATAATGGATGCCGGGCAGCTTGTTTCGGACGAGATTGTGGTGGAGATGATCGACAAAATAATTGCCGGCAACACCCGCAACGGCGTGCTTTTCGACGGCTTTCCGCGCAACGTGGCGCAGGCCGAAACGCTCGACAGACTTCTGGCCAAATACGGCACCAGCCTGCTGTGCATGATTAGTCTCGACGTGCCGCGCGAAGAGCTGGTGCGCCGTATGCTGGAACGCGCCAAGACCAGCGGACGCTCCGACGACAACGAGGAGACCATCAAAAACCGTCTGCGCGAATACGAGAACAAAACCCTGCCCGTAGCCGACTACTACAAAGCCAAAGGCCTCTACATCCCCGTCAACGGCTTTGGCGACATTCAGGAAATCTCGAAGAACATTATTGACATGATTGACAAGAAGATAGTAGAAAATAAATAAACAATTGACCATTAGTTCGGAATTCGGAACTCGGAGTTCGGAACTGACAATTGTAAATTAGTTTATAATTTATAGTTTACAATTTATAGTTATTGCATAGCTTTCGCCAAAGGCGAAATAAATATACAAGATTTAAAAGATTTCTTTCGCCGCAGGCGAAAAGGGAAAAAATCAACAAGATCTACCAGATCTCGCGAAGCGAAGCTGAGCAGGAGAATAAAAATAAAAGATTTACCGAAACAGAACAAGATTCATGAGCTCAAACTTTGTTGACTACGTAAAAATCTGTTGCCGTTCGGGCAAAGGGGGCGCTGGCTCGGCGCACCTGCTTCGCGTGAAATACAACGCCAAGGCTGGTCCCGACGGCGGCGACGGCGGTCGCGGAGGACATATCATCCTGCGTGGCAACAGCCAGCTGTGGACCCTGCTTCACCTGAAATACACCAAGCACGTGATAGCTAAAAACGGCGTGGCCGGCGGACAGAACCTCTGCACCGGCGCTCAGGGCGAGGACGTCATCCTCGACGTGCCCCTCGGCTGCATAGCCCGCGACGCAGAGACCGGCGAACAGCTGTGCGAGATAGTGGAGGACGGCCAGCAGGCCATCATAGCTCCAGGCGGCCGCGGAGGCTGGGGCAACGACCATTTCAAATCGCCAACCAACCGCACACCGCGCTATGCCCAGCCCGGCGAGCCGGGCGTGGAACGATGGGTTATCATCGAGCTAAAAATCCTTGCCGACGTGGGTCTGGTGGGTTTCCCCAATGCGGGCAAGTCCACGCTGCTCTCCGTGGTGTCGGCGGCCAAGCCCGAAATTGCCGACTACCCTTTCACCACCCTCGTGCCAAACCTCGGCATGGTGCGTTACCGCGACGACAAATCGTTTGTGATGAGCGACATCCCGGGCATTATCGAAGGTGCCTCGCAGGGCAAAGGGCTGGGAATCCGCTTTTTGCGACACATCGAGCGAAACTCCATACTGCTATTCATGATTCCTTGCGACTGCGACGACATCAAAGCGCAATACAAGATACTGCTCAACGAGTTGAAACAGTACAACCCCGAACTGCTTGACAAAGAGCGCATTCTGGCCATCACCAAATGCGACATCCTCGACGACATTCTGGAAAAACAGATGAAAAAGACGCTTCCGCGCAACATCGACACCATTATGATAAGTGCGGTGAGCGGAAAAAATATAATGGAGCTTAAAGACTTGATTTGGAAAAAGTTAAACACCCCCGCCGATGGAGACGACAACAATTGACTACCTGAACAGCGTGGACACCGAGCTGTTCTACTGGATAAACCAGCACCACTGCACCGTGGCCGACTACGTGCTTTATGCTTTCACACAGCACTGGTCGTGGATGGTGATGATTGTCCTTTTCTTCGCCGTGGCGGTGGTCAAGGCGCCGGAAAAACGCTGGTGGTGGCTGCTGATAGCGGGCATAGCCCTCTGTTTCCTGCTTGCCGACCGCATAACGGTGATGTGTTTCAAAGACGTTTTCCAGCGGCTGCGGCCGTGTCATGCCCTGCCCGACGTGCGAATGATTTTCGGCATGGGCTGCGGCGGACAATACGGCTTTGTATCGGGACATGCGGCCAACAGTTTTGCTGTGGCGATGTTTTTCGCTCTGTGGTGCCGCAAGTACGTGAAAGCCATGCCCTACGTGGCTTTCGGCTGGGCGGCGATAGTGAGCTACAGCCGTCCCTACCTTGGCAAGCACTACCCCGGCGACATCATCTGCGGCGCCCTGCTCGGACTCCTTATCGGATGGCTGGTATATCTGCTCGTCAACTACGTACGCAACAAAATCGAACAACGAAAAACAAAACAACCAATCAGTCCCAACGGGACTGCTCATAATTAACCCCTCACAGCTCTGCTGTGTGGGGATTCCCGGAAATGAAAAATATGAGAAAAACAATCATCACAATCGCAATCATAGTCCTATGTGCGAGGGCTACAGCGCAGGACACCATCACCATACTGCAGTACAACCTGCTCAACTACGGCAACATAACCTCCTACTGTCCAGCCGATTCCAACACCGTGTCCGACAAAAACGCTTGGACCAAGACCATCTTCGACTACGTGCGGCCAACCATTTTCACCGTCAACGAGCTGAACCGACAGCCGGTGATGCACGACTCGCTGTTGCACAACGTGATGAATACCAACGGAGTAACCTACTACAAGCTGGCTCCTACCACCAACACCACCAACACCTACCTGATGAACGCCCTGTACTACGACAGCCGCAAGGTGGAATGTGCCGCCCGCTATGTGGCACAGAACTACGTACGCGATGCCACGGTGTACAAGATGTATTACCGCAGTCCCGACCTCGAGCGCGGCGACACAGTGTTTTTCTTCTGCACCCTTGTCCACCTCAAGGCCGGCTCCTACGAGGGCGACGACGAGGACCGCGCAGTGATGGCCGACAACCTGATGTCGTGGATTGAGGATTTCGACACCCTTGGCCAGCAGAACTTCATGGTGATGGGCGATTTCAACGTGTACACAAGCACGGAAACCGCTTTTCAGGCCTTCACCAACCACAGCGACAGCCTTATCCGTTTCTACGACCCTATAAATCAGATTGGTGCCTGGAACAGCAATTCCGCCTTTGCGCCCTACCACACCCAGTCCACCCGTGGCGGCGGCGGCTCGGGATGTGCCTCCACCGGCGGTTTGGACGACCGTTTCGACTACATACTCTTCAACCGCAACATCAAGGACAACAGCCGTGGCCTGAGCTATGTGGCAGACAGCTACAAAGCCCTTGGCAACGACGGCAACCATTACAACAAATCCATCATCGCCGACGGCAACAGCTCCGTGCCATCCGCCGTGCTCAACGCCCTGTACCACAACTCCGACCACCTGCCCATTGTCATGAAACTTGCAGTGGACGCTACTCCCGCCAACCTCGGCATTGCCGCACCGGAATACCAGCCCTTGGGGGTGACGCTAACGCCCAACCCTGCGCAAGACTTTGTAAATGTGGACATTGCCGACAACGCTGAAGGCACGTGGTACACCATAAGCATTGTGGCACCCAACGGACGTGTGATGCGGTGCGTGAACACGCAGGAACATCGCTGCAGCATACCCGTAGCCATACTGCACAAAGGCACTTACGTGATGGTCATAGCAACCGGCGACGGCCGCTACCACTCGCAGGTGTTTGTGAAAAGGTGATGAAGGGGAATATCATTCACGTTCCCTCTTCAGCCACCGGCCTAGAAGGAAGGCACAGAAATAAGGGAAAGTGTAGAACAAACCGTTGAACCCTATGTTTTTACGACAGAGTTTTATCCCGTATTTTATATCGGGATAATTTTCGCTTTTAATCAGGTTGTTAAGAGAGGCTGTGGCGCCGTCGGTGGCTTTTACCTCAACAGGAATCAACGATTCGTTGTCGCGCACAAAGAAATCCATCTCAAGCCGTCCGTCCTCGCGGCTGTAGTAATACAATCCATAGCCTTGTTTTGCAAGGGCTTCAGAAACAATATTTTCATAAACGGCACCTTTGTAAACTCCAAGGTTGCGGTTTTCGCGCAGGTCTGCGCTCGATTCATCGTCGAGGGCGGCCATAAGCAAGCCGTTGTCGTGGTAATACAGCTTGTATTTGGTGTCGTCGCAGTTGCCTTTCAACGGCAACTCCGGCTGGTGCAGGCAGTGGCACACATTGACAATTCCGGCATCCTGCAGCCAATCCACACAGCCAACATAATCGCGGCTGCGGGCGTGAGCGGCGACTTTGGTTATTTGAAACTTCTTGTTCTCTTTGGCAAGGAAAACGGGGATATTGCGGTACACATTGCGGATTTTGGCTTTGTCCAGCCCCACGGCATATTTCACAATATCCTCCTCGTAGTCTTCCAGCAACTGTTTCTGCATGGCAAGGACATTGCCAAAGTTGCCATTTTTGACGAAATGTGCCACCACTTCGGGCATTCCGCCTGTGGCAACATATTCTAGAAAAAGAGAATCGAACCTTTGCATTTCCAGTTCGCTGAACGGTTGCCGGGATGACATGTGCGCCAACATACTTTCCACCACATCGTCGCCATAGCCTCGCGCCCACAGGAATTCTTCAAAGTCGAGTGAGTACATCATGACATCACTCTTGTACCCTACACTGTTGGAAGTTATGTCACTGTAATTCAGGCCCATCATGGAGCCAGAGCAAATCACATCGTATCGGCCGTCCTCCTTGAAAAATTTCAGCGAGGTGGCACAGTCGGGATACTCCTGCAACTCGTCGAAGAATATGAGCGTGTTGCCCGGAAAAAACTCCACGTCAGGACGCAAAAAAGAAATTTGTTTCACTACAGAATCGGTGTCGTAACCTTCGCTAAATATCTGTTTGAATGCAGGTTGGGTAATGAAGTTTATTTCAACAAACGACCTGTAACTGCTTCCGAACTGACGTATGGAATAAGTCTTGCCTACCTGTCGGGCACCACCAACCACAAGAGGCTTGCGGTCGGGAGATTTTCTCCACTCCTGTAAATATCTGTAAATCTTGCGTTTCATATAGTATTTTCACATTTTTAGCACCTTTTTAAGGATAATTTTTCACATTTTTCACATGGTTTTAGAGGCAATTTTACACATTTTTCACACCATTTTCGATGCAAAAATACACATTTTTCGCAAAATACGACAATTTTTTTATATTATTTTTCGTAAGTTAGTGATTTTCAACACAAAATTTTTTGCTTTATATCAAATAAAAATGGGTAAAAAAAGTTTCGAGAGGCTTTCTTGCCAGTGTTTTCGACATACTCAGCCACCGGCAACGGCCGCCACCACTCACAGGTGTTTGTGAAAAGGTGATGAAGGAGGAGACATCCAAAAAACCGGAATTTACGGAGTAATACTCCGAATTTACACGAAAAATACGGAGTAGCGCTCCGTATTCACACGTTTTTTTGAGTTTATTTTCGCAACAAAGCCTTTTCGATTAACAAAACATTGCAACTCAACGATATAACCAAAAATTTTCACATTTTTCACACTGTTTCAGAGGCTATTTTTCACATTTTTAGCATAGTTTCAAAGCTGATTTTACACATTTTTCGCACCATCTTCGATGCAAAAACACACATTTTTTTTTACAAAGAAACTTTTTGACGTTTTTTTTTTCTTTAGAAAGAAAGAAGAAGGCAGTCTCGATTAAAAAATCACATTTCCAGATGCTACAAACCACACGCTTGTAAACAAGTATTGAAAAAATAATCGCACCTTTGCAGCATGAATTACAAAAGAACTTTTTTCCTCATCAGCTGCATTTGCGCCTGCACTCTGGGTTTCGCCCAGACACAGAAAGGCGTTGTTAAAACACCAGCCCGCATGGTTAACGGCAAATTGGTGCCCGGCATCATACAATGAACCACGGTGCAGGTAGATAGCCGCAAGGTGGAATGTGCAGCCCGATATGTGGCACAGAACTACGTACGCGATGCCACGGTGTACAAGATGTATTACCACAGTCCCGACATCGAGCGCGGCGACACGGTGTTTTTCTTCTGCACCCTTTTCCACCTCAAGGCTGGCTCCTACGAGGGCGACGGCCGCCACTGCGCAATGAAGTTAGTGAAACGTTAGTATTCAGTATTCAGAGGGCAGTTAAGTTCCTTCACAACTTAACGCCTTCACATCTTCACCTAAACCAAATTTTCAACTTTCAATTTTCAACTTTCAATTTTCTTTATCTCACATCCTGAACAAGACGTACAGAATAACCGTAACAACGGAATTCACTAGACTGTGGATTCAACATAATAGCTCTGAAGTAAAAAAGATAAGCGTTGCAACTCGAGCTTTGAGTCGCCGACCAATAGTAGCCAGCGGGAGGGTCGTTGTAGGTGTAAATGCCGTAGCGGTTTCCGGCGGCGGGGAGGAACACACATCCGGCAGCCTCCAACTCCTGCCAACCTGCATAGGTGCAAGAGGTACTCCACTGAGTAGGATTGTTTATAGTGCCCCAAGTTACGTTGGCATTGCTCACACCGTTGAAATTGTCGGGAATCAGGATTAAGCCACTAACCGCGGTGCTATCGGTATTTATCATTGCCAAAGTATAGCGACAGTCGGGCTGGCCGTCCACTATGCCGCCATTGCGGGTATTGAGCAGATACACCCATTCCTCGCTTGTAAGAGTGCGCCAAAAGCCAGGGGCGTCGCCGCCGTTACTTATAGCGTTATACACTCCCCAGTCGGCATTGGCATACGCCCCTAACAGGGAATAGGTATATAAACTGCCGTCGGTGGGACCATAGCCGTAACCATTAGTAAAATCCAAGGGACCTAAACCGGAAACGTTATTGTCGGAGGTGTTAAACGGCTGATAAAAATAATTGCCATTGTTCCAGCCACTTGTGCCCCATCCGAAAAGGTCTATCCATCCTGTGTATGTCGAATCGGCATTGTTGTTGCCCGAAGCGATGCAATTCCATTGGTTAGGGGCGAAACGCCAAGTGCCGTACGCAGTGCCGCCGCCCGCCACGGTGTGGGTTGTGGGGGCAGTGCCGCCGCCAGTGGCGCTCCATTGCAGGTTGCCTTGCGAAAAACGCACCCATGTGCTATCCGAGACGGAAAACAATCCGTTGAGCACGCCTGGCACAAAAGTTAGGACGATGTCCTCGCTCGCCAATTTGTTGCGTTTGGCAAATGTGCTGGCAACCTCACCGTTGATGGTGGCATAGCCGATATAAAGCATTGTGTCGGTATTATGGCACATTTGCGTCGACTGCCGTTTTTCGGTGCCAGATGTCATTCCGTGAAAAACGATAGCGTTGTCGGTGCCGCCACAGCCTATCAGCTTTATGGTGCTTTGTCCCTGCGGAGTGCTGACGGTGAGCAGTGCCACCTGCGCTTTCTTCAGCGACACGCCGAAAAGGTTGCCACCCGATTGCAGGCGCCGCTTCGACGTGGCTATAGTCTGTCCTGCAAGGTTGTGCAAACACAAAGTGGCATCACAACCTTCTGTAACCGAAACAATTACCGAGGCAGTGCCGCGGAAAGGATTGGGGTAGCTTTGCAGAGCCACCGCTTCGGACTGCGCCACTACAATGCCTATCGGGGAAACCTCAAAAACAGTGTCGGGATAGGCTAAAGCCTCTGTCCAAGAACGACTTACATTACAAACTTGCACCGAGTCCAAACGGACGTACGAGTTATCGGCACTGGCTCCGGAAAATCTCAGAGTAACAGTTTGAGATGAAACACTGTTGGCCATCAGCAGCGCAAGGGCAGCAATGGCTAATGTTCTTGTTTTCATGTTTTTATGTATTTCAATGATAATTTGTTTAAAAGTTCAAAAATACAAAAAAAAATTTACATTTGGCGTCCTGTTTTTAACAAAAACGGCAAACCGGAACAGAAATTAAATACCAGCCCGTGATAATGCATAGGGGCTTTCCCCTTTGACTTTTTTTCTTCTTTTTTCTCCACTTCGCTATCGAAAAGTCCAAAGGACTTATTCACCCCCTAAATGTAATAGTTCATAACGTCATTATTGAAAATGGCTATTTGCCTGTAGGGTCAGGTCGCTACTTTCTACTAGGTCGTACGTCATCCCGTTTTATGCTGTCATGGTTGCCAAGATGCCATTGTATTTTGTTTTGTGCTGTACTGTCAACGAGATGGTATTCAATCAATTGATATTTTCTGGTTTTTTTTTCAATAAAAAAGAAACAATAATCATGATTGTCCAAAAATATATATTTTGTGTTTTGTGACACCTGTATCAATTGGGTAAACCTATCAGTGTCAACAATATTTTTTTTTGTCATTACTCCAGAATATATTAGGGAACCATCACGTGCAGTATCTATCCATCTATCGTCTGTGTTTGTTTTATATGAGATAAATAAAGTGTCACCCTTACAAAAAAGGGTGTCTATGGCAGATGTCATATCATCCATTCCTTTCTTGTTATAAGAAGGGTAAAAAGTGATTTTCCCCACATCCTTCTTATCAATATTATAATTGAGGGTGATTCCATAATAGTTGCTTCTACTGCATCCTTCAATAATAATTGGTAATAGAAGTATAAATATAATTATATATTTTTTGTAATTGTAATAGTTCATAACGTTATTGGTAAAAATGTCCGTTTCCTTGCTTCAAATTCACATTTTTTATCTCCCAACTCTTAATTCTTAACTCTTAACTCAAAAAAAGATTCCCAACTCCCAATTCCTAACTCCTAACTAAAAAGCTATTCGGTGTATATTTCAAACATGGCGTTAATGGCCCTTTTGCACACGGCGCAGAAGCCGCCGCCTGTTCCCATCATGCAGCGCACTGCCGGACGGTAGATGCCCTGTTTGCGGTAGCCGCCGCCCTCGTAGGCCCCTATCTTGTTAAGGTTTGCGGCCGAAACGGGCGTGGGAATGGGCAGTCCCTCCTCCACAAGGTCTTTCCATTTTTTGTCGAAAGCCACCAGCGAGGTGATATTGGGCTGCAGGGGCTCGGTTTTGGTGCTGTGCAGCTCCTCGTACGATATATCTTCGTCGATGTATTCGTCGGCAAGTCCTGCAAAGGTGTGGCCGAACTCGTGCGGCAGCACGGTAGCCGAGGCCGACGACGCCACCACATTGGCGTAGAAATTGTAGATGGCACCCCCACCATAAACCTCACTGTTCGACATAATAATAATCTGCTCGTATGGAGCTCCGTCGATAAGGTCGTGAAGCTGGTGCACCTCGTAGGTCATCAGGTAGCGGGCAATGCCCATGATGTTGTACGACGAGCCGATGGCGGTGTTGCGTTTCTCGCCCTTGATGGGATTGGTGATGCCGCTCTCTTTCGAGATTGCCGGCACGCCCCAGATGTTGAAATCGTTCTTATGGTCCTTGTAGGGTTTCATCTTCACCAACGCTTCGGCGAAAGTCTGGAAGTCCTGCTCCATCTTTTTGGCGTCCTTTTTGGTGTAGCCGTCGGCCACGATGACAACGTCGAGTTTCTTGTGCGAGTCGCCCGAATAGAGAAGTTTCTTGGCAACAGGGGCGGCGGGAGTTATCACTACATTGGTGGTGGCGGGGTCGAAAAGCTCCTCTTTCTGGGTTACAAACTGCTGTTTTTTGTCGCGTTGCTGGAAACAGAGTTTCACCTTGGCTTTGGGGAAAGGCACAAGCACCGTTTCTTGGAACGTGGCCACGCTGTCGCGTCCAGTGGGTGTGGCCTCATATTCCTGAAACAGAGAACTGTAGGTACGGGTGTAGATGTCGGTGCCGGTAGCGGCGTCTTTCACCACAATGCGGTAGGCACCGTAGTTGAAGGGGTCGATAAGGTGCACACGCGAGCCGGCCCACGTACCGCTTTTGGCCACAAAGTTCGACACCTCGACGGTGTTGCCTTTGGCGCTGCCCTTGCGCAGGTAGTCGATACGCAGGGTGCGGTCGTGGAAATATGTGTCGAAATCGACGGCGAAAACGTTGGTGCTTATACACGTCAGCAGTAACGCAAGTGCCAATATAGAAACTATTTTTCTCATAACGATGGAGTAATTACAAGTTTGTACCTTTTAAGATGCAAATTTACGACAATTTTCGCAATTTTCAAAAAAAAATTTTTTCACCGGATAAAATTTGGCAATACCAAGAAAAAAGCGTATCTTTGCAAACCAAAAACAAGAACAATGAACGAGACACTGAAAGAAAAAGAAGAACTGCAAGTTACTGACGTTGAGACCAATAACGGCTATAAACTGATGCTCTACAACGACGACTACCACACTTTCGACTACGTAATCGACTCGCTGATAAAGATTTGCAAACAAACTCCCGAGCAGGCCGAGCAATGCACCGTTTTGGTGCACTACAAAGGCAAATGCGTGGTGAAAAACGGCACCCGCGAAACCCTTATGCCCATGCATCAGGCCCTGCTGGGACAGTCGCTAACCTCCGAAATAGTACAATAATTATGAACTGGATTGCGATAATAGTATTTTTGGTGGTGGGCGCCGTGCTTATAGCCCTCGAGCTGGTGGCGCTGCCGGGCGGTGTGGCCGGAATCCTCGGCGGAGTGGCCATGATTATCGCCATCTGGCAAAGCTATGCGCAATACGGCATAGTGGCCGGAAACATAGTGCTGATAGTGTCGGTGATTGTGGTGGTGGCTATGCTCCTGCTGCTTATGCGCAACAAGACGTGGAAACGCATGGGCCTCAAGGAAGAGGTGGACAGCAAAGTAAACACCGTTGACGAAGAAAAAATTGCCGTAGGTGCCACAGGAACCACCATCTCGCGCCTCGCCCCCGCCGGCAAGGCCGTCATCAACGGGCAGACGTGCGAGGTGCACACCGTTAGCGAATTTATCGACGAAAACCGTCCCGTGGAAGTCATCAAAATCGATGGCTACCTCATCATCGTTAAAGAAACAAATCAGTAATAACACTTTAAAAACCAATTATTTATGGAACCAATTCTAATTCTTATCGTAGCAGTATGTGTCGTTTTTCTGGCCATATTCTTCTACCTTGTGCCCGTGGGACTTTGGTTCAAAGCCCTTGTTTCGGGAGTGCACATCTCGCTGGTGCAGCTTTTCTTCATGCGTCTGCGTAAAGTGCCCGCCGCGCTTATCGTGAGCAACCTCATCTCGTCCACCAAAGCCGGTCTGCACCTCAACCAGAACGAGCTTGAGGCCCACTATCTGGCCGGAGGCCGCGTAAGCCCCGTAGTAAACGCCCTTATCTCTGCCGACAAGGCCAACATGAGCCTCGATTTCAAGACCGCCACCGCCATCGACCTCGCAGGCCGCGACGTGTTCAAAGCCGTACAGATGTCGGTAAACCCCAAAGTTATCGACACTCCACCAGTGGCAGCCGTGGCTAAAGACGGCATACAGCTGATAGCCAAGGCACGTGTAACGGTGCGCACCAACATCAAACAGCTGGTGGGCGGCGCCGGCGAAGAGACCATCCTAGCACGTGTGGGCGAAGGCATCGTAACCTCAATCGGTTCGGCCACAAGCCACAAATCGGTGCTCGAAAACCCCGACAGCATCTCCAAACTGGTGTTGCAGAAAGGCCTCGACAGCGGCACAGCTTTCGAGATACTCTCCATCGACATCGCCGACATCGACGTGGGTAAGAACATCGGCGCACAGCTGCAGATGGACCAGGCCAACGCCGACAAGAACATCGCTCAGG
>JAFSOU010000053.1 GCA_017443265.1 Bacteroidales bacterium
AAAGTGCGATTGAGGCGCACGAACAAACAAAAGCGCACCTCAACGACACCACGAATGTCGAAATTATAGAACGCGCATCCGTAATTTTGCATTTTGCACCAAAAACGGCATAGAAACGCCGCAGCACATTATTTACACAATCAAAAATTAGATGTAAGCATCTAATAATCAGACAATTGCAAGCGCTTCGGGGGGGGGGGGTAAAATATTGACACTCACACAGTTATCCATTCTGCGCGCAACAAATAATGCTGTAATATTTTTAGTGTCAATATTTTGCATAAACAAACGATATTCGATTTGGTTTTGCAAAGATACAAATATTTTTTTACATGACAAAAAAAAACTCAAAAAAAAACAACCACGCACACTAAAAAAAAAAAAAATAATCGCTGTCAAAGATTTACAACTCAACAAATTACCACAAAAATTGCAAAACACAAAAAAACGCAACCAACCAACATAAAACAAAACAAACAGTTGTCCAAATAGTACCGACTTGCAAAATTGAAAAAAAAGTCGTAACTTTGCTCGTTTGAAACAATTCGAAACAATTATAAAAAACAAATAAAAATAAATTCCAAATGGCTGATAGTGTAGTAATTATACCCACATATAACGAAAAAGAGAACATCGAAAACATCATCAGAAAAGTGTTTTCGTTGGAAAAAGCTTTCGACATACTGATAGTGGAGGACAACTCGCCCGACGGCACTGCCGACATCGTGAAACGTCTGATGCAGGAGTTCCCCGGAAGGCTTTTCATCAAAGAGCGCAAAGGCAAGCTGGGACTCGGCACCGCCTATCTCGACGGCTTCCGCTGGGCTTTGGAACGCGAGTACGGATATGTGTTCGAGATGGACGCTGATTTTTCGCACAACCCCGACGACCTGCTGCGACTCTACGATGCCTGCGCCTCCGGCAAAGGCGATGTGGCTGTGGGCTCGCGCTATGTGGACGGCAAGATAAGCGTGGTGAACTGGCCCATCAAACGCCTGCTGATGAGCTACTACGCTTCCAAATACGTGCGCATAGTAACGGGCATGCGGGTGTTCGACGCCACCGCAGGTTTTGTTTGCTACACACGCCGTGTGCTGGAAAAAATGAAATTCGACAAGGTGAAATTTGTTGGCTACGCCTTTCAGATAGAGATGAAATTCACCGCCACCAAGCTGGGCTTCAAAATTGCCGAAGTGCCCATCATTTTCACCGACAGGGTGTTGGGCGTATCGAAAATGAGCATGAAGATATTCAAGGAAGCCTTTTTCGGAGTTTTCTCGCTGCGTTTCCGCAATTGGAAGAATTATTAAGGCTCCTTGCCCTTCGGGCAGAGATCTCGTAGATATTGTAGATTATTTTATGTTGAAATGGAATTTGACGATATAAAATATCAGGTTCGTGGTGCGGCGATGGAAGTGTATAACTATTTCGGTCCGGGATTGTTGGAGTCTGTATACGAAAAAGCATTGATACAAGAATTACAATTGAGAGGACTAAAAGTTCAATCGCAAGTTGCTTTACCGATAATGTACAAAGGTGTTCCTGTAGGTGATAACTTGCGTATTGACTTGTTGGTTGAAAACGAATTTATTGTTGAGTTGAAGTCAGTAGAAACGATTGACAACATATTCTACAAACAACTGCGAACATATTTAAAACTATTGGACAAAAAAGAAAGTCTGCTTATCAATTTTGGAGAATACGATTTCAAAAAAGGCCTTCGCAGAGTAACTATATAATAATAACATAGAAAAGCATCCTTGCCCTTTAGGCAGAGATATTGTATATTGTTTTTAAACTTGAAAGCTATTTGACATTTTTCTCCACTTCGCTATTGGAACTGCCACTGGCAGTTTCTTCATCTACAAGATTTACAAGATCTCGCGAAGCGAAGCTGAGCAGGAAAAACAAAACTGATTTACTGAGAAAAATGTTAGCCGCAGGCTAACAAAAATCTACAAGATTTACAAGATCTCGCGAAGCGAAGCTGAGCAGGAAAACAAAAAAAAGATATACAGACAAAACATAATAAGATATACCGACATGATGAAAAGACTGACATTTGCAATTATGGCATTGATACTGTGCTCTACCATTTTCGCACAGGACAAACTTTTGACTGCCAACGACCTGATGAACGGCTCACTGTACCCTTCGCGGGTGCGTTCTGTGCAGTTTATCGGCAAATCCAACCGTTTTGCCTTTGTGCGCGACAACGTTCTGTACTCCGGCACATCCTCGTCGCAGAAAGAAATTGTCAATTTGGAAACTCTCAACAAAGCCTTCAATTCATTGGAATCCACCGAATTGCGCTATTTTCCCAATGTCAGCTTTGTCAACGACAAGGAATTCCGTTTTACCATGTCCAACACTATTTATCTTTACAATATCAAAACCAAAAGTCTCTCAAAAATAGCTACTTACGACAAAGCTGGTGAAAATGTGGATTTCGAGGGGCGCAACTATCAGGTGGCCTACACCAAAGGCGACAGCCTGTTTGTAAACAGCCGTCAGCAGGTATTTACCGTGGGCGAGGGCGGCGACGGCATCGTGTTCGGACAGTCGGTGCACCGCTCGGAGTTCGGCATCGAAAAAGGCACTTTCTGGTCGCCGCAAGGCAACTTGCTGGCCTTCTACCGCATGGACGAGAGTATGGTTACCGACTACCCGATGGTTAATACCGCCACACGCATAACCACCGCCACGCCGATAAAATACCCCATGGCCGGAATGAAAAGCCACGAGGTTACGGTGGGCATTTTCAACACCTTGAAAGGCACCACTATATATCTCGACACCCGCCGCGACACCACCGTGGCCGAACGCGAGATGTACCTCACCAACCTCTCGTGGAGTCCCGACGAAAAGACACTCTACATAGCCAAGATTAACCGCGAGCAGAACCATACATGGCTCGAAAGCTACGACGTGGAGACGGGCAAACTGAAAAAAGTCCTTTTCGAAGAGAAAAACGAACGCTACACCGAACCTGTGGACGGACTCTATTTCCTGCCCACAAAACCCAACCAGTTCCTCTGGCTCAGCTACCGCGACGGCTACAAACACATCTACCTCTACAACACCGACGGCAGCCTTGTAAAACAGGTTACCAAGGGCGACTACGAGGTGCAGAACATCATCGGCACCGACCAAAACGGCAAGTATGTGTTTTTCTATTCCAATATCGAAAATCCCGCCGAGCGCGCAGCCTATTCGGTGGAAATAGAATCGGGCAAGGTAACGCGCCTAACCCCCGACCACGGCACACACACCATAATACCCAACAGCAACGGCAGCTATTTCCTCGACTGCTACAGCAGCACCGACGTGCCGTTCAACGTGGTGCTGGTAAACAACAAAGGCAAAAAGATGGCCGACATCTACACCGCTCCCAACCCCTTGGCCGACTACGCCATGCCTGAAATTGAGATGGGCACCATCAAAGCCGCCGACGGCAAGACCGACCTCTGCTATCGCCTGATAAAACCCCTCAACTACGACAACGGCCAGAAATACCCGACATTGGTGTATGTATATGGAGGCCCTCACTCACAGCTTGTTACCGACAGCTGGCTTGGCGGCGGCAACCTCTATTTCCTGCGTCTGGCACAGCAGGGCTACGTGGTGTTCACCGTAGATAACCGTGGCACCGACAACCGCGGCTTCGAATTCGAGAGCTGCACCCACCGCCGTTTGGGCGAAATAGAGATGGCCGACCAGATGGAAGGTGTGAAATTTTTGCAAAGCCTGCCGTATGTGGACAAAGACCGCATGGGCGTTGAAGGTTGGAGCTTCGGAGGCTTTATGACGATTACCATGAAACTGGCGCACCCCGAAATTTTCAAGGTGGCATGTGCCGGAGGCCCTGTGATAGACTGGAAATGGTACGAGGTGATGTACGGCGAACGCTATATGGACACCCCGCAGGAGAACCCCGACGGCTACGCCGACAACAGCCTTGTGCGTAAGGCCAAGAAACTGGAAGGCAAACTCCTTGTCATCCACGGCGCCGAAGACCCCACTGTGGTTTGGCAGAACTCCCTCGAATTTATCGACGCCTGCATCAAAGCCGGCAAACAGGTGGACTATTTCGTTTATCCCCACCACCCGCACAACGTCGGCGGCCGCGACCGTCTGCACCTCTACCAAAAGATGTTCCAATACTACGAGGATTTCCTGAAGTAGTTTGCAGTTAAACAACTTCACAGTTCACTGATCACAGTTCACTAAATATAAAACAATGAAACACACCAAATTTCTTTTAACGGCCTTTGCCGCCGTAATTTTCGTTACATTCACAAACTGCTGTGGCAACAGCACCACCGAGCCGCAAGCCGAAGCGGAGGACACCATGCAAGCCGAACAACCGACATTCCTTACGGCCATCGATGATTATCTTTCCACCGAAATTGGAGCCTCGTATTCCAAAGGCGATGTGTGCATCCCCAATTACACCATAGTGGAATCGGATATCAGCGACACCTCCGACATACGCGTGTGGGGCGACTGGTGGGTGTTCAACTACAACCTTGTGGGCGACACGCTGAAGACCGTTTCAGGCGGCAACCACCCCGGACTGTTCCACGTGCAGAAAAACGGCGACAACTACACCGTAACCGCTTTTGAGCAGGTGGAGGACGGTGCAGGCAACGAAGCCAGCGCACGCCGTATTTTCGGTGATTATTACGACGGTTTCCACCAAATAAACAGCAACAGCGACGAACGCGAAGGTCAACGTGCCAATGCCATTGCCGAATATGTGAAGAAACACGGATTGAAAGCCGCTGTATATCAAGACTATGGCTGGCCCGTCGTGCCACTGAAGTTAGATTAGGCGTTTGGGGCAAGAAAACCGACCTTCCGATACAACAGCCATGACACTCCTCGCAACAAACAAAGCGACAAAACGTTCGAATTTCGACAACGTTCTCGAAATTTTTTTAGCATGTTTTTGGGGGGTTACGTCTATTTTGTCATTTTACCTTTCGTGGAAAATTTACCAAAAAACAAATTCCTTTTCATTTGGAACGTTTTTCTGTCCCGCATGGGCATTGATTGCGCTATATGTGGTGTTATTGATCATTGACAATTTTTTAAGATGGTCACGTGGTGTGGAGAGTGTTAAGGTAGATAATGGCATGCTTGTGATAGACTGCAAAGGCAGTATATTGCGGAGGCACAAAGAGATACCGTTGTCCACAATACGTAAAGTTAAGCAATCCGGCGATATCGAGATTATACGTGGCGTAGATGCTCCGGACAGACTGAAGGTTATCTATTCCGGCATTCGGCGTTATCGTTTTGGGATGTGTCTTGGACCAGCCAAGCGTAACGCCCTCGCTACTAAGATTATGGCCTTGGCAGAAGAGAGCAAACGTAAGGAAGAAGCGGGCAAAACGGATGACTACATGAAATAACAGCAGTCAAAATCCCAATATATTGGGATTTTAGCATATTAAACATCAACTTTCCGGCAATTATTTGTTAAAAATCGCAATAAATTGCGATTTTATTTTGTCGGATAAGAAATAAAAAGTAACTTTGCAGTGCCGTTTTGTTTGCTTTTTGTTCAATGTACATCGCAAAAATCGGATAAAATGACTCGTAAACAACATTGTGTAAATTTTGAAGTCCCCTTAACCGATGAATGTCATCCATTATTTTAAAGACAAACGGATTCCATTTTTCGCTGTCTTTATGACATTGTTTCTAGTGGTTTTTATCCCGTGGACGGTGTGGATTGTCTACGATTTGGACGGGCTTGTTGAGGAAATCGAAGACATAACAGCCTATGGGATAGTATTGTTTTTGATAATTGTTCCAGCTGTAGGTGCATTATTTAGAGGATTGATTGCCCATGCGGTGTGGGAGTGCAGCCGAATCAAGGGCATGGTACACATCTGTCCGGTGGTGTATTTTTTGATAATCGCAGTCTTGCTTTTTGACATTGACCGTTTGCCTTTGGCGATAATGTTGGCAATGAAGTACGAATGTGGAATCGTCATAACTTCCCTTATAGCCAGGCGGCCACAAAAAGAAGAAGATGTGCAGTTTGCACAATAATCTCACTTGGCAGAACGTTTTTTATCACAAAAAGGAAACCAATGACTATCCTCGCAACAAACAAGGCCACAAACGAACCGACTGACCTTGAAAGGAGTTTGCTGGTCAACGCAGTCTTGGGTTTTATTGCAGCTTTGACAATAATTTGGATGACAGTATTTGTTGTCCCACATACAATTCCCGGCTTTTGGTGGTTTGCTTTGTTCTCTACCTCAATGGCTTTGTTTTGCGCATTTGTGGGATTAGCCTGTATCGACAACTACCTGCGAAACAACCGTGTTGTGGAGACCGTTTCTGTAGAAAACGGGACACTTGTGATAGACTGTCGGGGAAGTATCTTCCGACACCTTAAAGAAATACCGCTAAACAAAATAATACGAGTGGACAATCATTTTGGGTTTTGGTTACTGATAAACCCTCCTTTCCCCGAAAGGCTGAAAGTGGTATATTCAGGCTCACACTGCTACCGTTTCGGGATATGCTTGACAGACGAGAAACGCGACTTTTTGGCCAAAACAATCATGACCTTGGCGGATGAATATAAATGACAGAAAAAGAAAATAATACTAGACTCTTTACCAAAAATGTGTCGGAGACACATAATCTCAATAACCCCACATGAAAAAACAGCCAGTGGCTGTTTTGATAGCGAAGCGGAGAATACCAGAACGCAGTGTGGGGATAAAAACGAACCCTCAGAAAAACAGCGTCTCGGAGAGACGCGACCTTTACTTATGTAAAATAATAGGCGGTCAAAAAGAAAAAAAACTAAAAAATTTAAAAAATAATCGTATATTTGTTTTTGCAACGACAGTTTGTATAATTATTTAATTTTTTGACATACACTGATATACGTTGCAAAAAACACCGAATTAGAAACTTAAAAACACCCTCGATATGAAAGCTTACAAAATTTTCCGCAAAGTGTTGGCAGCATCGGCAATAACAAGTGCCATGTTCGTAATGCAGGCTTGCTACGGCACTCCCGTACAGAACCGCTGCGACGACGACACCATCGTGGATATGGAGGAAGTTGTTGAAGACGAAAACGCTGTTGCCGAAAACGTCGAAGCTACCGAAAACCTCGGGACTTCGGAAACAGAAACAGTGGCCGAATAGCAACTGCCTATGTTGCAGGCTTTTCACAACTACTTCCGTCGTAAGGAGACTCAGCTGCACGAGCTGAACTACCTCTTTTGGGAGTGCACCCAGCGATGCAACCTCAACTGCCGCCATTGCGGCTCCGACTGCACAGCCTCTTCCCTGCAGCCCGATATGCCTTTTGCCGATTTCCTCAAGGCCATCGAACCCCTCGAACGGCGTTTCAAACGTAACTCCATACTTATCGTCATAACCGGCGGCGAGCCTCTGCTGCGTGCCGATTTGGCCGACTGCGGACGCGAGCTGCGCCGCCACGGCTTCCCGTGGGGCATTGTTAGCAACGGCTACGCCTACGACGCCGCCATGCACAGCAAACTGATGGATGCCGGACTTGCCACCATCACCATCAGCCTCGACGGACTGCGCGACACGCACGATATGTTCCGCAAACGGCAAGGCAGTTTCGACCATGCGTTGAACGCCATGACGCTGATTGCCAACGAGAAACGTAACCTCACCTACGATGTGGTAACCTGCGTTAGTCCGCTGAACTTAGGCCAGTTGCCGGAGATAAAACAGATGCTGATAGAGCACGGGGTAAAATACTGGCGTTTTTTCACCATCGCTCCAATAGGACGTGCCGCCACCGACGACGGCCTGCAACTCGACGGCCCACAGATGCGCCAGCTGATGGACTTTATCGTGGCTACCCGCAAAGAAGGCAAGATTAACGCCACTTTCAGCTGCGAGGCATACACCGGTCCGTACGAGCGCAAGGTGCGCGACTGGTTCTATTTCTGCCGCGCCGGCATCACCATAGGCTCGGTGCTGATAGACGGCTCCATCTCGGCCTGCCCCAATATCGACCGCGGTTTTGTGCAGGGCAATATCTACAAGGACAATCTATTGGATGTGTGGGAAAACCGTTTCCAGCCTTTCCGCGACCGCAGCTGGACCAAGGCGGGACAATGCGCCCGGTGCAAGGAATACAAAAACTGCCTCGGCGGCGCCATGCACCTGCACCACCCCGACAGCGGCGAGATAACGCAGTGCCATTTCCGCACACTGAAAGGAGAGTAACGGTTGGAGGTCAGTGGTCTTCGGTCGAAGGTCAAAAGTCAGAGGTCGAAAGTCGTTGGTATTAGTACTGCCACAACGATACAGATTATTTGCCGGTTTGTTTTAAATACTTAAAATATCTTGATGGCATAAAACTCCTATCGTTAGAATTATTTGGCAGGTTTTTGTTTCTTTGCGACCAAATTAATAGAGGTTTTACATAGATTGTTTTTTTCTTTTCCTTCATTATTGGCAAGAAAAAGCCATTTTCCGCCCAACATAGTGTTTGAAGACTGTCGCTTGCTGGTATCAATTTTGTACCTCTTACTAGCAATGGCATTTCTTTCAATACAACATCTTTCATCCCAAAATCAATTTCAATATCATATATTCCTGTACTATCACAATAAAAAGAATATCTTTCGCTCCCCACAACACTCTCTGTTACAAGTATATACAATCTATATTTACGAAGATATACTTCTCTTACAAATGTAATTCTCTTTGCCGTGTCGCTCCATCCTCCCATACGCTCAATAGTCCAAGTCTCAAATTCTTTATTGTAACTATACAATGATATTGACAACAAATCATATGCCGATTCTATTTTGAGGTTGAAATCTGATTTTTTAAGATGTATATATTGTTTCGGTCTCAATGAAGACACGTGTAGGGTGTCATTGCTTCTTCGCAATGAAAAAGTGTCGGGCACCCATATCCAATGGTCAACTCCAATGCCAGCCTTAAAATAACCAATCCCTATGCTGTCGTTCAAAATGATAAACTTTCCTTTTCCATTGTCACCATAATAGGTTTGAGCCTCTGTCTTGTTGACAAGATTTGTGGCTATTACAATAGTCAATAATATGGTAATAAGTATTCTTATTCTCATTTATTTTAAAAATAATTATTAGTCTCTGTCAACTCTTAACTCTTAATTCTTAACTCCTAATTTTCAATCCAGTCTCCGTTGTCTTTGATTAGTTGCACCAGACGTTCCACGGCTTCGCTTTGGTCGATGTTGCGGCACACCACCTCGCGGCCTTTGTATAGGGTTATTTTGCCTTTGCCGCTGCCCACGTAGCCATAGTGCGCATCGGCCATCTCGCCGGGGCCGTTCACTATGCAGCCCATAACGCCTATTTTGATGCCTTTCAGGTGCGAGGTGTGGCGTTTTATCTCCTGCAGAGCCTGCTGTATGTCGTATTGCGTGCGGCCGCACGAGGGACAGGAAATATATTCCGCTTTGAAAATCTTGGCACCCACAGCCTGCATAATATCCTGAGCCACAGACGAGTTGTCGTCAATTTCGGCTATCTCGCCGTCGATGAGCATACGTCCCAGCTCGGCGGCACCGCGGATGCTGTACTCCTTTTCGTCGGGATAAGGTATGAACAATTTCCGTTTGTCGCCGCAAGGCTCGAAGGAGGTCTTCTGTGCCATAATATCTTCTTGTGTGACGCTTTTGCGCGGCAGACGCGCTGCAATATCCTTTGCCACAGGTATTTCCGCCACGGGACTCTCGGTGAGCGACACCCTCAGCGTGTCGCCGATGCCGTCCAAAAGCAATGTACCTATGCCCGCCGCCGATTTTATGCGTCCCTGCTCGGCGTCGCCGGCCTCGGTAACACCCAGATGTATGGGGTAGCTCATGCCGTTTTGCAGCATTTTCTGCACCAGCAGACGTGTGGAATAGACCATCACCTTGACGTTGCTGGCTTTCATCGAAAACACCAGCTTGTGGTAGTCCATATTGCGACAAATCTGTGCAAATTCCACCGCCGAGGTGGCCATTCCCAGCGGGGTGTCGCCGTAGCGGCTCATAATACGTTCCGACAGCGAGCCGTGGTTTACGCCAATGCGCATGGCGGTGCCGTGTTTCTTGCAAATCTCCACAAGAGCTGACATGCGGTCCTGTATGCGTTTCAGCTCGTCGGTGTATTCTTGGTCGGAAAACGAGGTCTTGCCCGTGTTGCGGTCCACATAGTTGCCGGGGTTCACGCGCACTTTCTCCACAATGGTGGCAGCCACTTCGGCGGCCTTGGGGTTGAAATGTATGTCGGCCACAAGGGGGACGTTGTAGTTGCGTTTGAGCAGTTCGTTTTTTATATTGTACAGATTTTCGGCGGCTTTCACGTCGGGGGCTGTGATGCGCACCAGCTCGCAGCCTGCATCTACAAGGGCCATGGTCTGGTCCACAGTGGCACGGGTGTCCATGGTGTCGGTGTTGGTCATGGACTGTATTCGCACCGGATTGTCGCCGCCAAGGGCGAGGTTGCCTATAAGTATTTCGTTGCTTTTGTATATCATTGGATATCAGGGATTATTGGGCATTTTCCACCAAAATCTGAACGGTGGAGCGACTGCGCTGCTCGAGCAGTATGTTGCGCTTCCCCACAATGGAACGAATTATGTCATCGTTGTAGTAACGTATGGTAATCAATTGCAAACCAGTGTTGTACCTAACCTTAAACGACTTTTTCAGCAAGGGTATCAGTTTTTCAAAAATCATGTCGCTGTTGTCGAGACAGACGGAGAAACTCAGTGCCGAGTTCTGCATTAGATTGATTTTCAGACCTGTTTGGGCGAAAGTGCCGAAAATGGCCTGCAGGTTGTCCTCGGCTATGAACGAAAAATCCTTGGGCAGGATGGAGAGCAGTATCTGGTTGTTTTTGAAGATAAAAAGCGGTGTGCGTGGTTTGATGATCTTGAAATCGCCGATGGTGGAGCCCTCCTCGTCGGGGGTGATGAAAGATTTAACGAGCAGCGGTATATGTTTATTTTGCAGCGGTTTGAGTGTTTTAGGGTGTATCACCGACGCCCCGAAATAGGTCAGCTCGATGGCCTCGTTGTAGGGAATTTGCTGTATTTTAACCGTTTGGCTGAAAAATTTTGGGTCGGCGTTGAGGAAACCGGGCACGTCTTTCCAGATGGTCATAAGCTCGGCGCCGAGGCAGTACGAGAGTATGGAGGCGGAGTAGTCGGAGCCTTCGCGGCCGAGGGTTGTGGTGGCACCCATCGCCGAGCCTGCGATAAAGCCCTGTGTAACAATTATTTTATGAACGTTGAAAAGAGGTTTCAGCAGTTTGTCGGAGGCGCTCTGCGTAAGCTGCCAGTCGATTTTGCCTTCGCGGTAACGGTCGTCGGTCTTGATTATCGAACGCACGTCCAACCACTTGTTTTCCATGTTTTTAAAATTGAGATATTCGCTCACTATGGTGGTGGACATCAGCTCGCCGAACGATACAATCTGGTCGTAGTTATAGTTGTAGTCGAACGAGGCGTTGACGATACGGTCGTGGATTTGTTCGAAAAACATGTTCAGTTTGGCTATTATGCCGTCGGACTGGTTGCCAAACAGTTGCTGCGCTATCTCGGTGTGGTAGTCGGTTAGTTTGTCGAAATTTTCCGCAAAATCGGGTGGCAGCATTTCGTCCCGAGGCACTAGTTTTTCCAAAAGGTTGGTAGTCTTGCCCATAGCGGACACCACCACCAGCAGTGGCTCACCGTAGTGCTGTTCCACAATGTGAGCCATATTTTTTACTGCCGTAGCGCTGTTCACCGAAGCGCCACCGAATTTAAAAACATTCATAACCGTTTATTTTACAATAAGTTTGTCGGCAAAAAAAGTTTCCCCGTCAACAGTAAGTGTCACGGTGTAGGTGCCACTCGGCAGTTTCGAGATATTAACCTTTTCGCCGGAATGTATATTCTTTATCCCCAACGCTTTAGCACCTGTTTGGGAAAATATTGCCATATCGACACTTCCGCCCAACTTTGGGAACTCAATCTTTAATGTATTGGCAGCGGGATTGGGATACATCATCACAAAGCCACCGATGATTTCATCGGGCAAGCCAACCCTGATGTTGGCTGTGTCGGCGATGGCGAGGGTGTATTCACCTGTTTTCAAAGGATATACGATAAGATAGCCTTGTGTGCGAGAGCCTTCGAAAGTGGTGGGCAGATAGTGCCAGTCATCGGAGGGGTTCTCGCGATAGAGCACCACCAACGAATCGACAGAAGCCGTCTCTTCAAGGAAATTCTCGTCGAGGAAAGCGTAATTGGCTGTTGCCGAAGTATGGCGGCTGAAGAAGAATTTTCCTGTAAGTCGGTTGCGGATGTCGCCGCTTACTGTCCAATAGCGGTTGGCCATGCGTTTTATGGCGGTGTCGGGATTTTTCATGGCATCGGGAGCGACCCAGTTGTGCGACACGTGCAGGAAATTGGAGTCGCGCACGGTCATATTCTGTTCAACAAAATATGCACTGCCGAAAGGCCTCTGCCCGACACTCTTTATTACCGTGCTGCCAGTGGTGGTGGCGTCGGAAAGGGTGTTGTAGAAATCAACAATGGCGAATTTCGCTTCGAAAGGCAAGGTGAAATTCTGCTGTGCGAACTGTCCGTCGAAAGCCATTATTTTGGTAACGCTGTCCCAAGTTTCGGAGAAGAATGTAACCGGAACCCTGTTGCCGTTGGCAAACTGCGTTGTACCTACCAACCGCTGGCGCATAAACACCGTGGTGCTGTTGCCCGACACACGCATCGAGTCGATGGAGAAATGTGTGAATCCCGGGGCGAAGACGTGGAAATCGAAGAATTTTTTCAAATCGGTGCCGGAATAAAGCGACAGTGAGTCGCGGACTTGTGCCGATGTCATATTGCCAAAAGCATTGCTGGCAAACAGCCGCTGCATCGAAGCATAAAAAACGGAGTCACCGAGGTATCCGCGCAGCGAGTGCCAAACCGTTGCTCCTTTGTTATACACTGTACCAGAATAGGTCAGCGGGTCGGGTATGTTAGCCACGGCGTGGTAGGTGGAATCGGTGTGGTGCATAGTGCGTATCACATTTTCGAGGTTGTCCTGATAGTATTCGGTGGCGGCCTCTTTGCCGAAGGCGGCTTCCATAGCCACCTCCTCGCAGAACGACGCCCCACCCTCGTTGAACCACATATCGGCCTGTGTTTCGCAGGTAACGAGGTTGCCGAACCAAGCGTGCGAAAGCTCGTGGCAAACAACCATCTGGCACAAGGTGCTAAGGTCGTTGATACACTGTCCTATCAGCGAGATGTTGGCCACATGCTCCATCGAACCGTGAGGAGTGCCCACATAACCCACTCGTCCCCAATGATAGGGACCGAAAAGTTTTTCGTAGTATGGGAAAACGCTGTCGAGGATGGCAAAGGTGTTGGCGATGTTGTTACTGTCGCCAGAAAGGTAGCGCACCGAAAGAGGATATGTGTTGTAAACGCCCTGCAAACTCTTGTCAAGTACACGGAACTGGCCTATGGTAACCGACGACAGATAGGTGGAGATGGGGTGGCTAACACTATAGTGGAAAGTGCGACTGCTGTCGGCGGCAAAAGTGCTTACAGAGTCGAGCATGCCGCTGCAAACGGCTTCCCACTCCTTGCTCACGGTGATGGCATATTGGTAGGTGGCTTTGTCGGCAAACACATCGCGGCAGGGATACCAAGCCCTGCCGAAAGTGTGCGGCGACTCCTCGAAAACGGCACCAAGGTTATATATGATGTTCCCCGAAAAATGGAACCCGCCCATGCCGTAATTCTCCACATAGCCGGAACTGTGGTAATAGACACGCACATGGAGGGTGTCGCCTGCGCCGGAGCCGTTGGGAACGGGTATTGTCAGGTAACGGTTGTCGTAATTAACCGTGCCACGGGTGTTGTTCACGAATACGGAATCCACGGTGGCGGATTTAAGGTCGAGGGTGAAGCTGGGGATACTGCGCAGGAGCCGCAGATCGATGTCGGTGTAACCCGTGAGGTTTTGAGCCATTTTGTGGTTGACATCGAGGCAGATTCGGTAGTTCAAAGCATCCACCGTGTCGGTGGTTTGCGACGACACCCTGCTGAAAAACAGGAGGGCAATCATAGATAGAAAAGAAATCGTTTTTTTCATCTTTTATTTTATTGACTGCACCACTTTCAGAGCTTTGGCCAGCTCGGGGTCGTTGGTGAGATAGATTTCGTAGAAGGCGTCCTGTCCGTAAAGTATTTCGGCAATATAAGCCTTGAGGCTGGTTTTCAGTTCCTTGCCGTGTGCGGCGATGGAGGCTTTGTCTCGCGGAACACCATGTTTTTCGGTGTATTGCACAAAAGTCTCCAGTCCGGAGTTGTCCACGTTGAAGTTTTGCACAAAGCTATCCGCGGATGTGTATTGCTTTTTCAGCTCGTTGCCATGACGGTCGACATATTCAAAAGCGTATTTCTGCACCAAGCCTTTCCGCAAAAGGGTGTTGTAATACACGTAGGTAACGTCCTTTTCGTAAGGGATTACCACATCGGGCAGAATGCCGCCGCCGCCGTAAACCACGCGACCGCTTTTGGTGTAGTATTTCAATGTGTCGTCCTTGGGTTTGTAGTTCATGGAGTCGGACATCTCGGCTGTGAGACGCATCAGAAAATCCTGATAATACTCATCGGTACCTTTCTCGTAGGGACGTTGTATGCACCTGCCCGACGGGGTGTAGTAGCGTGCCACGGTGAGCCGCAACGCCGAGCCGTCTTTCAGCTGGAACTGTTCCTGCACAAGACCTTTGCCGAAAGAGCGCCGCCCCACTATAGCGCCGCGGTCGTTGTCCTGAATGGCTCCGGCCACAATCTCGCTTGCCGATGCGGAAAATTCGTCGATCATCACCACAAGGGCGCCCGAAGTGAACTCGCCGTTGGCGGTGGCAAACGATTTATTTTGTCGGCGGTTGCGGTCCTCGGTGTAAACGATAAGGTCCTTACCGTTGGAGAGGAACTCGTCGACGATGGCCACCGCTTGGTCGAGGTAGCCGCCCGAATTGCCGCGCAGGTCGAGAATTAGTTTTTTGGCACCTTTTTCCTGCAGATGGAACAGAGCATTCACAAATTCCGAATAGGAATCGGACGAAAACTCCTCTAGTTTGATGTAACCCACTCCCGGGGCGACCATGCCTTTGTACGTCACGCTGTTGGTAGTTATCACATCGCGTTTCAGGGTGTAGCTCAGCAGTTTGGGCACTCCAGAGCGTTTCACTCCTATGCGCACCTTGGTGCCTTTCTTGCCTTTGAGCTGATGAATGACATCGTCGTTGGTGATGCCTTTGCCCGCCACCACGCTGTCGTTGATGGTAATGATACGGTCGCCGGCCATCACGCCCGCTTTCTCGGCGGGGCCGCCGTTGATAGTCTGTATCACAAGTATGGTATCCTCGTCAAGGCGGAACATCACGCCTATACCCTCGAAATTGCCCTCGAGCGATTCCATTTCCGAGGTAAGGGTGGATGCCGGTATATACACCGAGTGCGGGTCGAGGTCCTCGAGCATTGTTGCAAGTGCCTCATCCACAAGGGAGTCGAACGACACAGTGTCCACATATTTGGTGCTGATAAGATACAGCAGGTCGGAGATTTTCGACGATGCGGAATAACCGTCGCCGCTGTTGGAATAGACCATCACATTGTCGTACTTGCTAACAGGAGCCAGAACGACGCCGATAATTATTCCCACAGCGGTAGCCACAGCTATCCACAGCGCCACAAAGGAGACTTTTATCGTTTTCATCGCTGTTTAGAAATTGGCGTTGCCCGGAGTACGCGGGAATGGTATCACGTCGCGGATGTTGGCCATGCCCGTTACGAAAAGCATCAACCGCTCGAAACCGAGGCCGAAGCCTGCGTGCGGACACGAGCCGTAGCGACGGGTGTCGAGATACCACCACATGTCTTTCATGGGGATGTTAAGCTCGTTGATGCGGGTGAGAAGTTTGTCGTAGCTCTCCTCACGCACGGAGCCGCCAATAATCTCGCCAATCTGCGGGAAAAGCACGTCGGTGCCCTGAACAGTGCGGCCGTCGTCGTTCTGTTTCATGTAGAAAGCCTTTATCTCCTTGGGGTAGTCCACCATGATAACGGGTTTCTTGAAATGATGTTCCACAAGGTAACGCTCGTGTTCCGAAGCGAGGTCCACGCCCCAGCTCACGGGGAACTCGAACTTGTGTCCTTTGGCCACGGCTTCCTCTAAAATCTTGATGCCTTCGGTGTAGGGCAGACGCACAAAGTCGGTATCCACCACACTCTTGAGACGTTCGATAAGACCGGGGTCTATCATCTTGTTGAGGAATTCGAGGTCGTCCTTGCAGTGGTCGAGAGCCCAGCGTACGAGGTATTTGATAAACTCTTCCTCGAGCTGTGTGAGGCTGTCGAGGTCGTAGAAAGCCATCTCCGGTTCAATCATCCAGAACTCGGCCAAGTGGCGCGGGGTGTTGCTGTTTTCGGCACGGAAAGTGGGTCCGAAGGTATAGATTTTGCCAAGTGCTGTTGCGCCAAGCTCGCCTTCCAGCTGTCCGCTTACGGTTAGGGCTGTGAACTTGCCGAAAAAGTCCTGTTCCCAATCTATCTTGCCTTCCTTGTCGCGGGGCGGATTTTCGGGGTCGAGGGTGGACACGTGGAACATCTCGCCTGCACCTTCGCAGTCGCTGGCTGTGATGAGCGGGGTGTGGAAATAGAAGAAACCGCGTTCGTGGAAGAAAGTGTGTATAGCGTAGGCCATTTCGTGGCGCATACGCATCACGGCGCCGAAGGTGTTGGTGCGCAAACGCAGGTGGCCTATCTCGCGCAGGAACTCCATGGAATGGCCTTTTTTCTGCAAAGGATAGCTGTCGGGGTCGGCTTCGCCATATACCACTATTTTTTCGGCCTGAATCTCAACGGCCTGGCCGGAGCCTTGGCTTTCCACCAATTTTCCTTCCACACCTATGCAGGCGCCGGTGGTGATGTGACGCAGTTCTTCCTCGAATTTGGCGGGGTCGGCCACCACTTGTATGTTGTGTATTATGCTTCCGTCGTTGATGGCTATGAAGGCCACGTTTTTGTTGCCGCGTTTGGTGCGGACCCAGCCTTTAACGGTTATATTGGTGCCCAGCAGGGCGCTTACGTCGTTTTTCAGCAGATAAGCTATTTCAAATCTTTTTGTCATAATGATAAAATATTATGTTTGAGTTTATTTTTCCTGTTTGTTTTTACGCACTTCTATGTCGCTTTCGAACTTGAAAATGCGGTGTTCCTCGCTGCGTTTGCAGATAAGCACGGTGTCGTCGTCGCCGGCGATGATGTAGTCGTCGAGGCCCTGCAGTACCACAGTCTTGTCGTTGGGCAGGTTGATGATGCAGTTGCGTACGTCGTAGGTGAACACGTTGTCGCCCACAACCACATTACGGTTGTCGTCCTTTTCCACCGATTCGTATAGCGACTGCCATGTCTCCACGTCGGACCAGCGGAAATCGGCTTCCATCACATGTACGTTGTCGGTTTTTTCCATAATGCCATAGTCGGCGGAGATGGGCTGGCAGGTGGCGTAGATTTGCTCCACCTCCTCGTAGGGAGTGGCGGGGGTTATCTTGTCGAAAAAGGTTGCCACATCGGGCAGGTAGCGGCGATAGGCCTTTTCGAGGGTGGACAGGCTCCAGATAAAGATACCTGCGTTCCACAAAAAGTCGCCGCTGTTGAGGAACTGCACGGCCATGTCGTATGGCGGTTTTTCGGTGTAGGTTATAACCTCGTGCAATTTCTCTATGTTACCCACGCTGTTTTCGTTGTATTGGATGTAGCCGTATTTGGTGTTGGGACTGAACGGCTTTATGCCGAGGGTGATAATCCAGTCGTGGCTCTCGGCGGCGCACAGGCCGTCCTGTATGGTGCGGGTGAATTTGTCGTTGTCGAAAATGGCATGGTCCGAAGGCGACACAATAATGTTGGCCTTGGGGTTGAGATACCTGATGATGGAAGCCGCGTAGGCCACACAGGGCGCGGTGTTGCGGCGCATAGGCTCGTAGATGACCTGATAGTTGCGCAGGCCGCCGATCTGACTTTCGGCCAGACCGCGGTAGATGTTGTTGGTTACAATGATGATATTCTCGCGCGGACAGATGTTCTCGAAACGTCGGAAAGTGCTCTGCAGCAGACTCTCGCCGTTGCCGAAAATATCGATGAACTGCTTGGGGTGATCGGCGGTGCTCATAGGCCAGAAACGGCTGCCCGTTCCACCGGCCATTATTATGCAATAGTTGTTTTTATCCATATTAAAAATATATAATTATCTGATAAACAGACAAATAATTTGGTCCAACTAGCGTTTTTGTTGCGTAAAATCGCTAGTTTTAAACGTGCAAAGATACGAAAAAAAAATGATTTCGGCAAATGAAAAAAAAGCGGGAACGGATTTTTAATCAGAGACAACTCTTATTGATATGCCATAATCTTTTCAAACTCGTTTTTTTTGAGTTTTCAGCATACCGATGCCCACAGCACTGTAAATAGCAGATATAACGTGATGCGTTTCATTGTTGTGCAGTGTTTTGCGAGAAACGTAAAATCCGCAAATTTATTGTTACAAGTGCAATAAAAATATGATTATGACGTTTTTCTGACAAATCAACCGATTATGAAAAACGCCTTCGCGATAATGCTGATGATGTGTGCGGCAATGGCCGTAGCCTCGGCGCAAGGCAAGTCCGACAACGAGCGTAACGACACTCTTTTCATGATTTGCTACGACAGCAATTGTATCTACATCATGAACAGCGACGTTGTTGCGTTCGAGCATGTCTGCCCAGACAACGAAAAATATTACATAAACTTCGGAACGCTTCCCGAACAAGACATTTACCGACTGACAACCGAAAAAGCCATGCAGTTGGGGGAAATTAAAGTTACTACAGGGCATTTCGTCAGTCTTTTCGAGAAAACCAAATCGGGAACATGGGAGCCAATCCATGTCCAGCACCCTTGGTCCAGCGTTATCCCCTCAGGCCCTATGCGCATGTTGCCTCTTTTAATCGACGAGGAAGACATTGAAAACGGTTCGCATTTCAGCAGAATCATCCACAACATACATTTTATACTCATCTACATCTAAAAAAACTTTAGGCAACGCAGCTCTCCATTAGCCTTTATAAGAAACAAAAAAAGGGATGCGGTTTCCGCATCCCTAAATTACTCATTACTAACTGCTAATTAGCAATTGACTATCAGTCTTTTTTGTAGGCTACGGTTCGAGCACCAATCTAAGTCCCAGTGCCGGGAAACTGCCAAGGGGTGCATAAAAGTCCCTGTTGGAGACGCGGCAGAAATGAGCCGCCTCACGGCTGCTTCCACCACGGTAAACGTGGTATTCTTTAGCATTCAGTTTGATTTTGTGAGTGGTTTTGCCATCGGTGTAACCGGCATACCAACCCGAACACCATTCAAAGACATTGCCGCTCATATCGTACAGTCCCAGCTCGTTAGGTTTTTTCTGGGCCACTTCTTTTATCTCTTCATTTGTGTTGTAGAGATACCAGGCCACTTCGTCGATATTGTTGCTTCCAGCATACATATATCCGTGCGTTTTGTCGCCCCCGCGTGCGGCATATTCCCATTCCGCCTCGGTTGGGAGACGGAATGTCCGGCCTGTGAGTTCGTTAAGCCGTTTTATAAACTCCTCGCAATCGATATATCGCACAGAGCCAATCGGCTTATTGTATTCTGTCCAATTACAACGTACGAGAGTACCCATGACAGTATGCCAAAGTTGCTTTGTCACTTCGGTTTCTCCCATATAGAAATCACCGACGGTTTCACTATGCACGGGATATTCATCGTCGGTGGCTTCATCGGCCTGCTCTTTGGTGGCACCCATCATAAAAGTACCGCCTTTAACAGGCATCATCTTGAATACAGCATCATCAACTTTGAATGTAAGGCTGCCGTCGGAATTATTGATTACTTTCACATTATCTTGCGCTATTGCATTTACGGTAATTGCCGCAAATACAGCTAAAACTAATAAACACCTTAAAGAAATAATTTTTTTCATGGCTATTTTGATTTTATATGATTATCCTTTATTTGTAACGCAAATTATAAATTTCTTACGAAAAAAAGTGCCTGCAAAAGAAATTTTGCAGGCACTTTTTTTATATAAGTCTGATTATCAGTCTTTCACGATGTCGATTTCGTCGATGAGGTTCTTGGCACCGGCAAATTTGTCGATGATAAAGAGCATGTAACGCACGTCGAGGTTGATGCAGCGCTGCATATTCTCCTCAAAGTCGATGTCGCCCGACATGGCTTCGCTGTTGCCGTCGAAGGCGAGGCCTATGAGGTGGCCTTTGGCGTTCATCACAGGCGAGCCGGAGTTGCCGCCGGTAATGTCGTTGTTGGTGATGAAACAAACGGGGAGTTCGCCTTTCTCATTGGCATAACGGCCGAAATCGCCGGCATAGAACAGGTTTTTCAGACGTTCGGGAACGTTGAACTCGGGGTTGTTGGGGTCTTCTTTCTCGATAACGCCCTTGAGGGTGGTGTAGTGGTTGTAGTGCACGCCGTCCTTGGGGTCGTAGGCCAGCACATTGCCGTAGGTGCAACGAATGGTGGAGTTGGCGTCGGGAGCCAGCGGCTTGTCGCCGTTCATCTGCATAATGCCGTCAACAAACAGACGTTTGCCCTTGGCCAGGTCGGGAGCGGCTGCATTGGCTTTCATGGCCACCTCGCGGTAGGCGTTGTACGACTGCATACCTGCAATGTACATCGGGTCTTTCTCCACTTTCTTAATATCGGTTTTTTCGAGGAATTTGTTGAATTTTTCGGCGTTGGCGAAGACGGATTTCTTCATCACGTCGGCGGCGTATTTCTCGAAATTGCCTTTGTATTTCTTGGCGGCCTCTTTCAGGAATTCGGGGCAGTACTGCTCTTCGATGTTTTTGTAAACATAGTCGAACATGGCTGCTATGGTCTTTTCTTCGGTGGCTTGGTCGTAGTCCTTGTAGAACTCGGCGGCCTCGGCTTTCAGTTTGTCGAGCACTTGAGCGTTGCCGTCGGCGGCTTTAACGCCAAGTCCCAGCTGGAAAGCTTGGAAAGGCAGGTCGGGACCCTGCAGCAGGCCTTCGGCCAGATAGGTGCGTGCGGCCATGTAGGGTTTGCGTGCGTTGTAGCTGTCCTCGATGTATTTGAGGGCGTTCTGGTAATCGCCGCCTTTGTATTTGGCCCATTCGGTGTACTGTTTTTCGATGTCTTTCTTCACACCCATGGTGTTGAGGGCCTTGAGGGCTTTGTTCTGCTCGTAGCTGTATTTCCAGTAGTTGGAGCAGCTGGCGTATTTCGACGAGTATTTGATGCGGATGGCCTGGTCGGAAGCCATGGCTGCGCGCCACACGTTGATTTTAACGGTGCGAATCTCGTAGCGCAGCTTGTTGGTGATGTTCATAGTCTCTTCGAGTCCGTAGGAGGTGAGGAAACGGTCGGTGGTGCCGGGGAAGCCCATAATCATGGCGAAATCGTTCTGTTCCACGCCTTTGATGCTTACGGGCAGGTGGTGCTTGGGTTTCAGAGGCACATTGTCCTTGGAATAAGCGGCGGGCGAGCCGTCGGGGGCTGTGTAGATACGCAGCAGCGAGAAATCGGCGGTATGGCGGGGCCACATCCAGTTGTCGGTGTCGCCGCCGAATTTGCCCATCGACGAGGGGGGAGCGCCAACCAGACGCACGTCCTTGTAGATAACATGCACGAACATGATAAATTGGTTGCCGTTGAACATGCTTTTCACCTTGGCTTCGTAGTAAGTGCCTTCCACGGCGGCTTTCTCGAGTTCGGCGGCTTTCTCGTTGATGGCGTTGTTGCGTTCGGCCTCGGTCATGTCGTCTTTCAACACGCTCTTAATCTGGTCGGTAACATCCTCGATACGAATAAGTATGGAGGCTGTGGTGCCGGGGTTGGGCAGCTCCTGGTCCATGGAGTAAGCCCAGAAACCGTCGCGCAGGTAGTCGTGCTCCACGGTGGAGTGGGCCTGGATTACACCATAGCCGCAGTGGTGGTTGGTGCTTAACAGACCTTTGTCGGAAATAATCTCGGCGGTGCAGAAATGCCAGAACGACTGACCTTCGTTGCCAAGGCCGATAATGGCGTCCTTGATACAGCTCTGGTTGACGTTGTATATGTCCTCCGGAGTAAGTTTGAAACCTTTTTTCTGCATATCGGCATAGTTTTTGCCCAATAGCGAAAGTAACCACATGCCTTCGTCGGCACGCATTGCTGTGGGGAGAAGCATAGCCAGTCCCAACACAAGAGCTAAAAATCTCAATTTCATTGCGATAACTGTTTTTATTGTTAGTCCTAATTATTTATTTATCTTAGTATAAAAATTTATCAATCAATAGTTTCCAGCGTTTTCGTACTGGCGTTGCTCCTCTTCAAGGGAGTAGATGCAGAAGTCGGCCTGACGTATCATATAGTTGTAGGCCTCCATTTTGGTGGGTAGGTCGCTGATGTTGGATATTTCCTGTACCAGATTGTCGATTTTTTCTTTGATGGCTGCGTCCATAATTTAGAAGTGTTTTTCTTTACAAAAATGATTCAAAATGTTGTGCAAAGATACGTTTTTTTTGTCAGAAAACCGCCAAAAGAAAAAAAGTTATAAAAACGGCCGTTAGAGGTATTTGTAAGTCAAACGGTTACAATGTCGGAAAAAAAAATGAAAAAAAATTTTTTTCTATCAACAAAATATAGTACCTTTGCAACACGAATTAAAAACTAATATTTTAAATTTAAAATTCAAAATATCATGAATGTACAAAACATTATGACCAACCTGGAAGCCAAGCATCCGGGTGAAAGCGAATACTTGCAAGCAGTTCGCGAAGTGCTCGAATCCATCGAAGAGGTTTACAACAAACACCCCGAATTCGAGAAAGCAAAAATCGTTGAACGTATGGTAGAACCCGACCGTATCTTCACTTTCCGTGTAACTTGGGTTGACGACAAAGGCGAAGTTCAGACAAACCTCGGCTACCGCGTACAATACAACGCCGCTCTTGGTGCATACAAAGGCGGTCTGCGTTTCCACCCGAAGGTGAACGTTTCGATGCTGAAATTCTTAGGTTTCGAACAGATATTCAAAAACAGCCTGACCATGCTGCCTCTCGGCGGTGGTAAAGGCGGTGCTGATTTCGATCCCACCGGAAAATCCGACGCTGAAATCATGCGTTTCTGCCAGGCTTTCGTTTACGAACTCTGGCGTAACATCGGACCCGACCAAGACAGCCCCGCTGGCGACGTTGGAGTTGGCGGACGTGAAATCGGTTACATGTACGGTATGTACAAAAAACTGGCCCGCGAACACAGCACCGGCGCTCTGACAGGTAAGAGCTACGGCTGGGGTGGTTCCCTCATCCGTCCCGAAGCTACCGGTTTCGGCGCTATCTACTACGTAGAAAGCATGGTAAAAGAAAAAGGCGACAAAATGGAAGGCAAACGTATAGCTCTCTCCGGCTTCGGTAACGTGGCTTGGGGCGCTGCCATCAAAGCTTCCGAACTTGGTGCTAAAGTTGTTGCCCTCTCCGGCCCCGACGGCGTTTGCGAAATAGCCGACGGCATCACCAAAGAAATGATCGACTACATGCTTGAAATGCGTGCTTCGAACCGCAACAAAGTTCAAGACATGGCCGACAAATTCCCCGGAAAAGCCAAATTCACCGCTGGCAAGAAAGCTTGGAGCGTGAAATGCGACATCGCATGCCCCTGCGCCTTCCAGAACGAAATGGCTGAAGAAGATGCAAAAGAACTTATCGCCAACGGCGTGAAATACGTTGCCGAAGTTTCCAACATGGGTTGCCAGCCCGCAGCTATCGCAGCTATCCAGGGTGCCAAGATACCTTTCGGACCTGGTAAAGCCGTTAACGCTGGTGGCGTTGCTACCTCCGGTCTGGAAATCTGCCAGAACGCTGAACACCGCAACTGGACAGCAGAAGAAGTGGACAAAAACCTCCACACCATCATGAACAACATCTACGACATGTGCGTTGAATACGGTAAACAAGCCGACGGTACCATCAACTACGTTAAAGGTGCCAACATCGCCGGTTTCATGCGCGTGGCCAAAGCTATGCTTGCTCAAGGTATCATCTAATCCGACAGCAATCTTCCCCAAAAGGGGACATGATAAACACGGACACCAAAACGGTGTCCGTGTTTTTTTTGTGTGATGGACAAAACAATTATCATAATTGCTATATTTGGGTCTTTTTCAGAATCTCCCAATAACCATCCTTTCGACCACCTTTGCGGTCAATAACCTTTCTACCACCCTCTCCACAACGTCCTAAAACTCAAAACACAACCTTTTTAACCCTATACAACGGTTTGATTTTCAGTTGTTAATGTTTGTTTCCAAACCTCCGGTAAAAAATCAACAGCGTTTCCCGTTAATAATGAGGGGGGTTAGACGTAATTAAATATATCGTGTTGAAAACTTGAAAACAATGGACGTCGGAACAGGGGTTTTTATTTTGTATCTTTGCATTAACACAGAATTTACGGGTATCAAGCGTAATTTGTTGATACATAAACAGCAGTCGTTTTTCGGAGCGGCACGGCTATGTTTCATTTTTACCAACACGCTGACAATCTGTAAATTAGCACACAAAAAACACAAAAAAAAACACACAAACATTTATAGAACACACATTTTATGGCAACAACGGAATTATTCATCAGAAAGAGAGACGGCCGTCGCGAGGCTTTCTCCATCGAAAAGATAAAAACGGCTATCCGCAAGGCCTTCCTTGCTGCAGGCGGTTTCGCCACCGAAGAGGAGCTGGCAGCCATCCTCGGACGTGTGCGCGTGAACAACGACATGACCGTGGAAGAAATCCAGGACCAAGTGGAGACCGCCCTCATGGCCGAACGCTATTTCGTTGTTGCCAAAAACTACATCCTCTACCGCCAGCGCCACACCGAGGACCGCGAAACCCGCGAAAAAATCGAGTTCCTCACCAACTACTGCGACGCTTCCAACGCCGCCACCGGCTCCAAATACGACGCCAACGCCAACGTGGAACGCAAAAACATAGCCACCCTCATCGGCGAGCTACCCAAGTCGAGTTTCATACGCATCAACCGCCGCCTGCTCACCGACCGCATCAAAGAAATGTACGGCAAAGAACTGAGCGACAAGTATATGTACTACCTGCTCAACCATTTTATCTACAAAAACGACGAAACCTCGCTTGCCAACTACTGCGCCTCCATAACCATGTACCCGTGGCTGCTCGAAGGCACCAAGCCCATCGGAGGCAACTCCATAGCTCCCACCAACCTGCGCTCGTTCTGCGGCGGGTTCATCAACCTCGTGTTCATAGTGTCGTCGATGCTCTCCGGCGCCTGCGCCACACCCGAGTTCCTTATGTATATGAACTACTTTGTGGGCAAGGAATACGGCAAGGACTACTACAAACGCGCCGACGAAATTGTGGACCTCTCCATCAAGAAACGCTCCATCGACAAAGTCATCACCGACTGTTTCGAACAGATAGTTTATTCCATCAACCAGCCCACCGGCGCACGCAACTTCCAGTCGGTGTTCTGGAACGTGTCGTACTACGACCGTTACTATTTCGAGTCGATTTTCGGCGAATTTTACTTCCCCGACGGCTCCCAGCCCGACTGGGAAGGCCTTTCGTGGCTCCAGAAACGTTTCATGAAATGGTTCAACGCCGAACGCCAGCGTTGCGTGCTCACCTTCCCTGTGGAGACCATGGCACTGCTTAGCAAGGACGGCGACGTGATGGACAAGGAATGGGGCGATTTCACCGCCGAGATGTACGCCGAAGGACACTCGTTTTTCACCTACATCAGCGACAACGCCGACTCTCTGGCCTCATGCTGCCGCCTGCGCAACGAGATACAGAACAACGGTTTCAGCTACACCCTCGGCGCCGGCGGAGTTTCCACTGGCTCCAAAAGCGTGCTTACGATAAACATCAACCGCTGTGTGCAGTACGCCGTCAAGAATAACATGCACTACCTCACTTTCCTCGAAGAGATGGTGGACCTCTGCCACAAAGTGCAGACAGCCTACAACGAAAACCTCAAGGAGCTGCAGCGCAAAGGCATGCTGCCGCTGTTCGACGCCGGTTTCATCAACATCGGCCGCCAGTACCTCACCATCGGCGTAAACGGCATTGTGGAAGCCGCCGAATTCCTGAAAATCAAGATCAACGACAACCCCGAATACGCCGCCTTTGTGCAGGACGTGCTGGGACTCATCGAACGTTACAACAAGAAATACCGCACCGACGAGCTGATGTTCAACTGCGAGATGATCCCCGCCGAGAACGTGGGCGTGAAACATGCCAAATGGGACCGCGAGGACGGGTACGAGGTGCACCGCGACTGCTACAACAGCTATTTCTACGTGGTGGAAGACCCCAATATCGACCCGATAGAGAAATTCCGCCTGCACGGCGAGAAATACATAAGCCACCTCACCGGAGGCTCGGCACTGCACCTCAACCTCGACGAACACCTGAGCAAGGCTCAATACCGCCAGCTGCTGCGCGTGGCCGCCAAGGAAGGCTGCAACTACTTCACTTTCAACATCCCCAACACAGTGTGCAACAAATGCGGACATATCGACAAACACCATCTGAAACAGTGTCCCGTTTGCGGCAGCACCGATGTGGACTACCTAACACGTATCATCGGCTACCTGAAACGCGTTTCCAATTTCTCCGAACCCCGTCAGGAAGAAGCCGCTCGTCGTTACTACGCCAAAAACCCCGAACAATGCTGAAATTTGCCAACCACGATGTAGTATTTCAGGAGATTCCCGACCAAGTTACGCTGGCCATCAATATCTCCAACTGTCCCAACCACTGCCCGGGTTGCCACAGCAAATACCTGTGGAAAGACGATGGTTGGGAGTTGGACAAAAATGCCCTTGATGGACTTATCAGCAAGAGCGACGGCATCACCTGCGTGTGCTTTATGGGTGGCGACCAAGCTCCGGCAGAAGTGTCGCAACTGGCAAGTTTTGTAAAGGAGAAATATCCCAAACTGAAAGTAGGCTGGTATTCAGGCAAGGAGGAAATTTCGCCCGCTATCGACATACGCCCATTCGACTACTTGAAAACCGGACGCTACGACGAAAAATACGGCCCGCTGAGCTCACCAACCACCAACCAGCGCATGGTGAAACGCCTTGCCGACGGCCGTCTGGAGACCATAACCCACTTCTTCCAAAAACAGAAAAACCTCAACCCGCGCCATTAGTCGTAGAACCGATAGCCACGAAAAAAACGGCATAAAACCACTTGGTACCACAATTTTGGCTGACTGGCAAAATAAAATCAGGTTCACAAACCACCCGAAAAAACTAATTTGCACAAAAGAACAGTGGCGGGTAACTGCCGTTGCCTCGCCTTTGTTGCAATTTAATACACTTTTTGCAATAATACACCCTTTTTTACGTTATACAAGCAAAACCATTAAAACATGTTTACAGGAATTATAGAAACTACGGCCAAGGTCGTAAAGATTGAAAAAGAGAACACCAACTACCATTTCACCCTCGAGGTGCCTTTCGGCGACGAACTGGCCATCGACCAGAGCATGGCCCACGACGGCTGCTGCCTCACCGTGGTGAAAGTGGACAAAGCTAAAAAACAATACGTGGTTACCGCCATGGACGAGACCATGCTGAAAACCAACCTCGGCACGTGGAAAGTGGGCACCGAAGTCAACGTGGAACGCTCCATGCGCATGGACGGCCGTTTCGACGGACATATAGTGCAAGGCCATGTGGACCAAACCGCCACATGCACCAAAGTAATCGACGACAACGGAAGCTGGCGTTTCTATTTTGAATACGACGCCAAAAACGCTCCCTCCATCACCGTGCCCAAAGGCTCCATCAGCATCAACGGTGTGAGCCTCACAGTAGTGGACTCCCAACCCGGAATGTTCAGCGTGGCTATAATACCCTACACCTACAAAGTTACCAATTTCCACAACTTCCAGCCTGGCACCGTGGTGAACATCGAGTTCGATGTGTTCGGAAAATACGTACAGCGACTGCTGGAACAATACATGGAAGCAAAAAAATAACCATCGTTTTGCGGCAAAGATGTTGAATAACTGCAAGTTGTGTCCCCGCCAGTGCGGTGCCGACCGCGATGCCGGCAAAACAGGATTCTGCAACAGCACCGCCCTGCCTGCCGTTTCGTCGATTTGTGCGCACAAAGGCGAAGAGCCTGCGCTGTGCGGCGACAAAGGCGTGTGCAACCTCTTTTTCGCACACTGCAACATGCAATGCGTCTATTGTCAGAATTTCGACATAAGTCGCAACAACACAACACTTTGCCGATACAACACCATTTCCGCCATTGCCGACCGCATTGCCGAGGTGCTGGCCACCACCGAAAACTTGCTGGGCTTTGTAAGTCCCTCGCACCAAACGCATTGCATCCCGACTATTCTCGACGAACTGCATCGCCGTGGACTTCATCCCACAACTATCTACAACACAAACGCTTACGACTCGGTGGAAACACTCCGCCTGCTCGAGCCGTACATCGACATCTACCTGCCCGACTTCAAATACAGCGACAACCGCTTGGCGGAGCGTTACTCCCGCACTCCCGACTATTTCGAGCGTGCGTCGCAGGCCCTACTCGAGATGTACCGTCAGAAAGGCTCCACACTTATCACCGACGACCGCGATGTGGCCGCTTCGGGGTTGATAATCAGGCATCTGGTACTGCCGGGATGTGCCGAGAACTCAAAAAACGCACTGCGGTGGATTGCCGAAAACTTGTCAACAAACGTACATCTGTCGCTTATGGCGCAGTATTATCCGCCGAAAGGTGTGGATAACCTGCCCGACAAACTTGACGGCTTTCTGAGCGGAAACGAGTACGACGATGTGCGGGCCTATGCCCAAAATCTCGGCTTCCACAGGGGATGGGAGCAGGAGCTTTCGCAAAAGGTAGTGTACCGGCCACATTTTGAAAACAACGACTCTTTCGAACAATAACCTGAAACACAGTATTATGGCATACAATTCATTAAAATCGAACATCTCTCTTTCCGACGTGTCGTTTATATTGGATAGTTTTGAAATACTGACATTTATCACTGCTCCAACATTGCAGAGCTACCAGTTTGTTGCGGCTTTGAACAAAATGCTCGACATAGATATGTACAACAACGGTGTTATAATGCTGACAAGGAAAAAACAGACTTTTTCGTCCATAATCTATTCAGCCATAGATAATCAGGAGTTGTTTTATGTGCTGCTCGACATACGAAACAGCAACCTCGACAAAGCCTTGAAATCGTACGACAAGATGTTGTTAATAAGCGGCGACTACAACAAACCGAAACCGGCCAAGATGCTCGAAAACGAGTTCCAGCTATATCTGCCCGACACCATCGACTGCCGCCGCTTGGATTTTTCAAACGTGAACAAAAGTATGGAAAGCCTTGTAAAACTGTTCAACGGCGACAAAAACAACGAGGGATTGCTGTACCAGATAGAGATGCACCTGAAAGAGCAGATGTTCTTGGATGAGATGTCGGACAACGACAACAATGACTTAATAATATGACAAAATTTATACTTTTTCAAAGATGAAAAATTGGATATTACTATTTTTAAAGGGCATGGCCATGGGCGCCTCCGACGTGGTCCCGGGCGTGTCGGGCGGCACAATAGCCTTCATTACAGGTATTTACGAACGGCTTATCCACGCCATCAAAAGCATAAACTTGGCCAACCTGAAACTCTTTTTCACAGGCCGTTTCCGCGAATTTTGGAAAAACATCGACGGATGGTTCCTTGTGTGCGTGGTGGCAGGCATAGGCGTGAGTTTTCTGTCGCTTGCCAAGCTCATAACCATGCTGCTCAACGAATATCCGCAGTACGTATGGTCGTTTTTCTTCGGACTTATCTTGGCCTCCACCATTTTTGTGGGCCGCGATGTAAAATGGAACTGGAAAACAGTTCTGGCTTTCGTGGTTTTCGCCGTACTGTCGTTTTTCATCACCTCGCCCGAAAACGAACCCCTGTCGCAAAGCAGCTCCTATTGGTACATCTTCCTCTGTGGAGCCATAGCCATTTGCGCCATGATTCTGCCGGGCATCTCGGGTAGTTTCATCCTTGTTTTGCTGGGGCAATATACCTTTATGCTCAACGCATTGTCGGAACTGCAGGTGGTGATAATCCTCGTCTTTGCAGCCGGCGCAGTGATAGGCATAGTGTCGTTCTCGCACGTTTTGAACTGGCTTTTCGAGCATTTCAAGCAGATAACCCTCGCCTCGCTGGCCGGTTTCATGTTCGGGTCGCTAAACAAGATATGGCCGTGGAAAAACACCCTCACTTGGTACGACCATCACGGCAAGATGGAACCCCTCACACAGGAGAACATACTCCCGCAAATCGACTCTTCGTTCTGGATTTCGGTGGCACTCATCGTGGCAGGACTTGTGTTGATTTTCCTTATCGAACTCATTGCCAAAAAGATGCGCAAGCCCGAAACTGTGGTTGAATAACAAAAACTTTTATATATGAACTCCAATTTAGACGCCACCGGCAAAAGTCAGACCAACAAGGAACGCGAAGTGGAACGTGCCTTGCGTCCGAGCCATTTCGACAGCTTTGCCGGACAGCAGCAGATTATCGATAACTTGAAAATCTTCGTGCAGGCTGCCAAGGACCGTGGCGAACCCCTCGACCACCTGCTCCTGCACGGACCTCCGGGCTTGGGCAAGACCACCCTTTCGCACATCATCGCCAACGAGCTGGGCGTAGGCCTGAAAATGACCTCCGGCCCTGTGCTCGACAAACCCGGCGAACTGGCGGGCATACTCACCAATCTGGAGCCCAACGATGTGCTTTTCATCGACGAAATTCACCGCCTTTCGCCCATAGTGGAGGAGTATCTCTATTCCGCCATGGAGGACTATCGTATTGATATTATGATAGAAACGGGTCCTAGCGCCCGAAGCGTGCAGATAACCCTCAACCCCTTCACCCTTATCGGGGCCACCACACGGTCGGGACTGCTCACAGCCCCGCTGCGGTCGAGGTTCGGCATCACCTCGCGGTTGCAATACTATGATGTTGATACACTTACCAAAATTATCCAGCGTTCGGCAGGCCTTTTGGACGTGCCCATCACCAGCGAGTCGGCCATAGAGATAGCCCGTCGCAGCCGTGGCACCCCCCGTATCGCCAACCTGCTTTTGCGCCGTGTGCGCGACTTTGCACAGGTGAAAGGCGACGGCACCATAACCCTCGAGATAGCCCGCTACGCCCTGCAGGCACTCAATGTGGACAAGCACGGCCTCGACGAGATGGACAACCGCATACTTAGCGTGATTATCGACAAATTCAAAGGCGGTCCTGTGGGACTTAGCACCATTGCCACCGCCGTTGGCGAGGACCAGGGAACCATAGAAGAGGTGTACGAGCCGTTCCTGATACAGGAGGGTTACCTTATGCGCACCCCGCGCGGACGTGAGGTAACGCCTTTGGCCTACCAGCACCTCGGTAAAGCGCGTTTCTCCGCCGACCAAGGGGAGTTGGAGCTTTTCTGAAAATAACAGAACACAAAAAAAGCGTGCCTTCAAAAAGGCACGCTTTTTTGTTATAAAAGGTTGTGGCGTTTTATTTCACCACAAAAGTCTTGCGGCCGCTTTGACCGTTGGTGTTGGTAGCGGAAATCACATACACGCCTTTGGCAAAGTCGCCCACGGGTATGTCAATCTTTTTCTCGCCTTTGGCGGTGATTTTTGCCACCTCTTTGCCGAGCATGTTATAAACGGTTATCGTCTCTATGTCAGTGCCTTCCACAGTGAGTTTCGACTGCGAGGAAACGGGGTTGGGGTAGATACGGAACTGCATCTCGTCGGCAGTGGTGATGGAAGCCCCCGTGCATTCCACCATTATCCAAAGGCTGTCCACACATCCGTTTTCGGTGGTTACAACTACGGAGTAACGTGTTGGCTCTGTGGGTGAAACTGTGATGGAGCGGCTGGTGTCGCCGGTGTTCCAAAGATATGTCTGGAAAGTGTTTGTAACAGTCAGTGTGGCTGTGCTGTGCGGCACTTGCAATGTCCGTCTGTCACGATCGGCCACCTGTCCGGTCTGATCTCTAATTTCGACGAAGGGTACATTATATAAAAATACGTTCATCGAATCGAAGGCGGGACAAAGGCCTGTGCTGTCGATGCGTACCATACAGGGTTGCCAATGGGCCATTGGTTCAAAAGTAACACTTGCTGTGGTGTCGTGTCTTCCCGTATATGGAGCATACCAAAAATAAGAATCTCCCCCTCCGGCAGTAATGGTAACAAGTTGGCCAGGGCACACATGGGTGTCGTTGCTAATAGTAGGAGTTACGTATCTTTTAACGGTTACGGTAACGCTGTCGGTTATGTCGCAGTAGTTGGGGGTGCTGCTTATCACGGTGTATGTAGTCGTTGTAGCAGGTGTTACAGTTATTGTCGCAGCGGTGTCGCCATTACTCCAAAGTTGCGTGGTGCCGCCGGAGACCGAAAGTCTTACGCTATCGCCTGTACATATTGCGGTGTCGTTGCTTATGGTGGTGCTAAAGCGTTGTCTCACAGTTATTGAAATAGTATCGGACCACGGGCTAAAATAACCGCCCACGGAGTCAACCCTTACGCTGAAAGAGCCTGCTGTGGAGGCGGTTATACTTTGTGTGGTGTCGCCAGTGTTCCATTGGTAGTGCAGATAGCCTGCCGGTGCCGAAATGGTTATGCTTTGTCCGGCACAGATGGCGGTGTCGGCAGAGGGGCTGAGCACAGGTTTGCGCGGAATCCGGGACAATATGGTCTGAATGCCACCGTAGGCGTTGATTTTGCCCCAGCCCCATTGGGCGCTGCCGTTGGCGGGGATGGTGCCTGTATTGGCGTCGGTGATGGCGGTGGTGCGCATCAGTTCCTTCACTTGTGAATAGGTGAGTTCGGGGTAGGCTTCCATCCATAAGGCCACAATGCCGGTTACGGCAGGGCATGACATGGAGGTGCCCTGCATCATGCCCCAATAGAAGGTGTCGCGTCCGCTAACCTGCACATCGGTAATCATGTTGCTCGATTCGTTGTAACGGCTGTCGTAGTAGTTGTACGACGAACGTATCAGAGCGCCGGGACCGGTTATTTCGGGTTTGTTGAGGCTGGGGTTAAGTCCGGGGCCTATGCTCGAGAAATAAGAGCGCCCGCCTATGGAATAGCGATAAGAAAGGTTGTAGTAATAGCCTGCATACGTGGTCCACGAGCATTTGGTGTTGTAGGAGGCCACCATAGTGCTGGCTTTGCCCGAAGCTTTGTTGTTCGAAGTGTAGTTGGAATTGCCGGCAGTTGCTGCGGTGCCGCCGATAAAGTAACCGCTGTTGTTCCACATGTGTACTGTTCCCGAGGTGGCTTCGATCCTTATAATAATACTCATGGCCCCTGTGGGCAGCCTGCTGCCATTCAGCGAAAGATATACGTGTGGTTTGCCGTTGTAATAGTTGCTGTCTTCCACATAGTAACTCACAGAGCCATTGTTGCCAAGATTAAAATTAGTTGTATAGTTAACGGTGTTCGCTGTGTTGAGTACCAGCGGGTACGAAAGGCTGTTCAGGGTGGAGTTGGAGCTTGTGCTGTCAACAACAGCCACTTTCACTCTGAAATTGTGCCCTACTTCGCCCCATATATCAACCGTGCCCGACAATTTGTTGCTGCCGTTGGTTTTTATAGCAAAGGTGCGAATGCTGGAGTCCTGGTTTGTGAAAGACTTGCTCAGGTGAATAGGTTCATCCCCTTCGTTGCCTGCCGACACCATCAGTGCTGCGCCTTTGGTGTAAACTTCGTCAAAAAGGTAATCAGTGAAAAGTTCGTTGTAGTCGGAGCCGTCGTGGGGTCCCACGTGGTTGCCCAAGCTCATGTTCACCACACAGGGCTTGCCTACAGACTGGGCGTAATCCAAAATATATTCGAGACCGTCCAGAACATCGTACGACGACATTGTTGTTGCTACAAACACAAGGTCGCTCTCGGGGGCCATGCCTTTGTATTTTTTCATGGAGTTTTGCGTGGTGCCGCCGCCTGCCGCCATACCTGCCACGTGCGAGCCGTGACTCTGGTTGTTGTGGCTGTAGTGTGCCGCCATTATTGCCGCTTGGGTGGTAAACTCACTTCCATAGTTGAAGCCCGAAGGGGGAGTGCCGTTGGTGTCGTTCTGGTCCCACACACGTTTCACACGGAATGTGGTACCTGTGCTGTCGTAGAAATTCAGATGGTTGTAGTGAAAGCCGATGTCGATAATTCCAACCACCACGCCTTTGCCGGTGTAGCCGCGAGGCAGGTTGTAGCCCGAATGAACCAGGTTGGCGCGTGTTGTAATCTTGGCGCTGTCCATCATAGGTACATTTTTCTCGCCAACCTCAATATAGTCGGCAATGCCCGAATTGATGAAACGGACATAATTTTTTACGGGTATGTTCACCGTCATGAACGGGAGTACACGTTTGCCGTTGAAAAGCACTCCGTACTCTGCTGCCAAGTCGCGTTTGTCGGCTTTGATGTCGGCGAAAGCGCCCACATACAGCTCCGATTTTATCTTTCGTAAACCGTAGCGGTCTTTCATTTCCTGCGAGATGTTTTTCATCGAAGGGTCGGTTTTCTCATGCTGCATCAGGTCAACGTAGAGAAACGCCGAAAGTCCCGACATGCGGCAGGTATTCGCCTTTTTGACAACAGGTTTTTCTGTTGTCGAAGTCTGTGCGTTGGCGGAAACAAACAAGAGTGCCGCACAAGCAATAATCAACGCTTTTTTCATTTTTGAACTGTGTTTTAATGTGTTATTTTTCAGTTGCAAAGATACAAAAAAAATCGCTTTTGGCAAAAAAAATGTTTGTGCCGACAAAAAAAGGCTTCCGGCAAGAAGTACCGGAAGCCTTTTCTTCACATAAGTTACAATTATCTTACTATAAATGTTCTACGTCCGGTCTGTCCTTTGGTGTCGGCAACCGAAATCACATACACACCTTGAGCATAGTCTTTGACAGCAAGTACAACGGTTTTTTCGCCGTCGCATTCGATTTTGTCAATTACCTTGCCTAAGATGTTGTAAATGGTGATTGTCTTGATGGACTCGCCTTCCACCGTAAGTTTCGACTCTGTAGGAATCGGGTAAACTTTAAATTCAAGTTCCGAAACGGATGCAACGGAAACAGCGTTTACCACAACCGTGGTCCTTGAAGTGTTGCGGCAGCCGTTCAAATCGGTACCCTCTACGGAGTAGCTGGTTGTAGCAGCTGGCGAAACAGTGATGGAATTCGAAGTGGCACCTGTTGACCATAGGTAGCTGTCGGCTCCCGAGGCCACGAGTGTTGCCGAGTTGCCGGCAGTGATAACGGTGTCGCCGGTAATCGTTACATTGGGCAACTGATTGACGGTAACTTTTATACTGTCGATATTCGAACAGATTCCCGTACTGTCGGTTATAACTACGTATGTAGTCGTTACGGAGGGTGTTACTACAATTGTATCTTGTGTTTCTCCGGTGCTCCATTCTCTTGACATACCGCCGGTTGCCGTCAATATGGCCGAAGTGCCGCGGCATATCGTGGTGTTGCCCGAAACGCTTGTGGTAACAGTAGGTTTGATGCTTATTGTTACCGTGTCGGTGGTGGGGCATTGGTTTGCCTGACTGCTGGTTACGGTGTAAGTTGTTGGAGTTATAGGCCTTACTGTAATAGTGCTTGCCGTATTGCCATTACTCCAAGTTCTTGATGTTCCGCCAGTTACGGTAAGACTCACCGGCTCTCCCGGACAAATTGATGTGTCGCTGCTTATGGAGGTAACTACATAGGGCTGTACCGTAACTGTGACGGTGTCGGTGGTGGAGCATTGGTTGGCTTGGTTGCTTGTTACCGTGTAGGTAGTTGTAGTTGAAGGTGTTACTGTGATGGAGGTTCCAGTTCCACCGTTGCTCCAAGTTCTTGAAGTACCGCCGTTTACAGTCAGGCTGACAGTTTCACCGACACAAATGGTGGTGTCGCGACTGATGATGGTGCTGACGTATGGTCTAACGGTTACTGTAACGGTGTCGGTGGTAGAACATTGATTATTGGCGTTGCTGGTAACGGTGTAAGTAGTCGTGGTATTCGGTGAAACGGTGATGGAGTTTGTTGTAGCACCGGTGTTCCAAGTGTGCGAGGTACCGCCGCTTATGGCCAGATTCACGCTTTGGCCTATACAGATGGTAGTGTCGCGGCTGATGGTGGTGCTGACGTATGGTCTAACGGTTACCGTAACTGTATCGATGGTGGAGCATTGGTTAGATGCGTTGCTGGTTACAGTATAAGTAGTTGTGGCTAAGGGTGTTACTGTAATGGTGGTTGCTATGGCGCCGTTGCTCCAAGTTCTTGATGTGCCTCCGCTTACTGTCAGATTGACGCTTTGGCCTCTACAAATGGTGGTGTCGCGGCTTATGGTGGTGCTGACGTATGGTCTCACAGTTACCGTAACGGTGTCGGTGGTGGAACATTGGTTATTGGCGTTGCTGGTAACGGTGTAAGTAGTCGTGGTATTCGGTGAAACGGTGATGGAGTTTGTTGTAGCGCCGGTGTTCCAAGTGCGCGATGTGCCGCCGCTTACCGAAAGAGTTACCGAGCCACCCTGGCAAATTGTCTGATTAGGAGTTATAGTGGTGCTGACGTAAGGCCGTACAGTAACGTTAACGGTATCGGTTTTAGAGCATTTGCCGCTCTCGCTGCTTGTTACGGTATATCGGGTGGTGGCATTGGGCGAAACGGTGATGGAGTTTGTTGTAGCGCCGGTGTTCCAAGTGCGCGATGTGCCGCCCGAGACGTTAAGGGTTACCGAGCTGCCTTGGCAGATGGTTTGGTTGGGAGTAATAGTGGTGGTTACGTAAGGTCGCACCGTAACGTTGATGGTATCGGTTTTGGAGCATTTGCCGCTCTGGGAGCTTGTTACGGTGTATCGGGTGGTGGCATTGGGCGAAACTGTGATGGAACTGGCGGTGCTGCCGGTACTCCAAGTGCGCGATGAGCCGCCCGAGACGTTAAGGGTTACCGAGCTGCCTTGGCAGATAGTCTGGTCGGATGTTACGGTGGTGGCTACGTAAGGTTGAACGGTTACGGTTACGTTGTCGGTTTTGGAACATTTGCCGTTCTCGTTGCTGGTCACCGTGTAGGTGGTGGTGGAATTGGGCGAAACGGTGATAGAGTTTGTTGTAGCACCAGTGTTCCAACTGCGCGAGGTGCCGCCCGAGACGTTAAGGGTTACCGAGCTGCCCTGGCAGATGGTTTGGTTGGGAGTAATAGTGGTGGTTACGTAAGGCCGCACTGTAACGTTGATGGTGTCGGTTTTGGAGCATTTGCCGCTCTCGTTGCTTGTTACGGTGTATCGGGTGGTGGCGTTGGGCGAAACGGTGATGGAACTGGCACTGCTGCCGGTGCTCCAAGTGCGCGATGAGCCGCCCGAGACGTTAAGGGTTACCGAGCTGCCTTGGCAGATAGTCTGGTCGGATGTTACGGTAGTGGCTACGTAAGGTTGAACTGTTACGGTGATATTGTCGGTCTTTGAGCAATAACCGTTTTGGCTGCTTGTTACCGTGTAGGTGGTGGTGGAATTGGGCGAAACGGTGATAGAATTGGCGGTGCTGCCGTTGCTCCAACTGTGTGATGTGCCTCCCGTTACGTTAAGGGTTACCGAGTTGCCTTGGCAGATGGTCTGGTTGCTGGTAACTGTGGTGGTTAGGTAGGGCTGTACCGTAACGGTAATGGTGTCGGTTTTCGGGCAGTAGCCCATCTTGCTGGTGGTTACCCAGTATTGTGTTGTTTGATTTGGTGTTACATCGATCAGCTGGCTTGTAGCTCCGGTGCTCCATCTGTAGCTTGTGCCCTGACCGGCAGTACCAACCACCAATCTTGCCGATTGGCCTTGGCAGATGGTTTGGTTGCCTTGTGCAATTGAGGTGGAAAGAACGGAACCGAACCTAATGTTTATTGTGTCAGAGTTGGGTGTTTTGAAACCTTCGGCGGATACTGCTCTAACATAATAAGCACCGGGTTGCGACACTGTGATGCTTCGAGTAGTTTCTCCGGTGTTCCAAATATATTGTGCATAGCCAGATGGTGCAGACAAAGTAGTTGTGCTACCCGGGCATATTTGATTGGATCCGGAGTTGGTGATGGTGGGCTTGGCAGTTTTTTGGAGTATATACTGCAGACCTGCCATAGCGTCGATTTTACCCCAGCCCCACTGCGGACTGCCGGTAGATGGGATTGTGCCGGTGTAGGAGTCGGAAATGGCGGTGGCACGCATAACAGCCTTCACCTGCGACCAAGAGAGTTCGGGATAGGCTTCCATCCATAAGGCCACAATGCCTGTGGTGGCAGGACAAGACATAGAGGTGCCCTGCATTATGCCCCACCAGCATCCGCCTGTGCTCTGCACATGGGTTATATAAGCGTTTGAGGTGTTGTAGCTTGCGTCATACTTATTGTACGATGATAAAATCTCACAACCAGGAGCGGTAATCTCAGGTTTGTTCAAGTTAGTGTTAAGTCCAGGTCCTATACTCGAAAACGTGGAGCGCCGCCCTATGGATGCAGATGGATTGTAGTATCCGCTCCCGCTGTATGCTGTCCAGTTGGTCTTGGAGTCGTACGAAGCCACCATAGTACTGGTGTTGCCAGAGCCCTTAGTATTCGATGTGTAGTTGGTGTTGCCACGGGTTCCTGCTGTGCCGCCATTGAATTTGCCACTGTTGTTCCACATGTGCAACGTTCCGGATGTGGATTCTACTTTTATAAGGAAACAATTTCTGCCTCCAACAGCCGAAGAACCTGTGAGATACAGAAATACACGTGGTTTATCGTTGTAATAATAGTAACTGGTATAAGTTGTGTATTGCACGGTACAGCCTGTGCTTATAACAGCAGAAGCCCAACTGATTTGGTTGCCATTGGTATTGATAGTCAAAGGGAAACTCATACTGCGAAGTTGGCTGGCAGATGAATTGCTGTCCGCAATAGCAATTTTCACTCTGAAATTGCTTCCAGGTGTGCCCCAGATATCCACATAGCCGCTTAACGCACCGCTTCCATTACTTTTCACAGCATAAGTGTATAAGGTGCTGTCCTGTGCGGTAAAAGTTTTACTCAGGTGAAGAGGCTGACTCCCCTCGTTGCCTGCCGAAACCATAAGGGCTGCACCTTCTGTGTAGGTGTTTTGAAAAAGGTAGTCGGTATTTATTTCTGAAACATCATAGCCGTCGTGAGAACCCGTATGACCGCCGAGGCTCATATTCACAACACAAGGTTTGCCGACAGACTGTGCGTAGGCTAAAATGTATTTAAGCCCGTCAAAAATATCATTAGTTCTCATTGATGTGGCCACAAGCACAATGTCACTTTCGGGAGCCATGCCTTTGTATTTCCTCATAGAGCTCTCTCTGGTGCCGCCGCCGGCAGCCATGCCGGCCACGTGTGTGCCGTGGGTTTCGTCAGTGTGGCTCTTTTGAGCTGCCAAAATAGCCGATTGAGTGGTAAGTTCGTTGCCGTAGTTATAACCCGACGGGGGTGTGCCATTGCTGGCATTCTGGTCCCAAACACGTTTTACACGATAGGTGGTTTCGGTGCTGTCGTAGAAATTGCGGTGGGTGTAGTCGAATCCTATGTCGACAATACCTATCACCACATCTTTGCCACAGTAGCCTTTGGGCAATTGGTAGCCGTTATTTACAAGATAAGCGTGCGTTACCCTGCGGGCACTGTCCATTTTTATCTCAAGTTTCTCGCCAACCTCTATCAAGTCAGCAATGCCCGAATTAACGAAGCTTATGAATTGTTTCAAAGGAATGTTCACCGTCATAAACGGGATTTCCTCCTCGCCATTGAACAACACTCCGTACTCTGCTGCCAACGAGCGTTTCTCGGCCTTGATGTCGACAAAAGCGCCCACATACAGCTCTGAGTTGATTTCGTGAAAACCGTAACGGTCTCTCATGTCGTCGGGTATGGCTTTCAACGATGGATCGTCTTTCTGGAGCTCCATCAAATCCATGTACAGAAAAGCTGAAAGCCCCGACATGATGCACGGCTTTTGCGTCTCTTGCTTTTGTGCGTTAGCCGACAAAATCATCAGTGCAGCACACGCAAAAATTATTAATTTTTTCATATCTTTAATATTTTGGTATTTATCTAACTTTAAATATTTTTCCCTTTTTTATCTTTGGTGTCGGTCCGAGCGGGTACACAAACTCTTTTAGCACAGTCTTTTACAGATTTTAGCACATGGCTTTCGCCGTTGTTGTCGAGTATTGCCGTCCCGTATAAGGTGAAGTACTATATACTATAGGCTTTAGCTATTTTTGTTTCAGTATTTATTAACAATCAATTGCTTCCAATTGGAATTGCAAATATACATTTTTTTTTAGAGCTTTTTAAAAAAAATTTATAATCTTTGCCTGCCAAGGTTTGTTAAAAGACACTACTGTATAGATTATCAACAAATTACAGACAATTTTTTGTTTAATCCGACCTTAATTTTTAACATTTGATATTTTTAAAATTTGCCTTTATCCAAAAAAAAACGTAGTTTTGCAAAACAAAAATCAACTTATGGACAACGAAGAACTTGCCGACAAGGCTCTAGAATACAAGCACAAAGGTTACAACTGCTGTCAGGCAGTAACGGCGGCTTTGGCCGACCTCACCGACATCGACAGCGAACGGCTCACCGAAATATCGGCCGGATTCGGTGCCGGGATGGGCAATATGGAGGGTACCTGCGGGGCACTAGTAGGTGCTGTGCTGATGGCGGGTGCCGTAAGCAAAGGCAACGGCAGCATGCGCTTGGCACGACAGATTTCCGAAAATTTCGCACAAAAGTGCGGAGCAACCATCTGCAAGACTATCAAAGGCGTTGAAACCGGCCGTCCACTCTGCTCCTGCGACGATTGTGTGCGAAACGCCGTGCTGGCTTTTGGGGAAACCATGGGGAATTGAAAGTTGAAAATTGAAAGTTGAGAGTTGAAAGTTGAATTGTTTTGTTGTTTAACTGAGAACTTTGAAGATTTCCAGACTTTCAGATTGACAGATTATCCGATTGTCTGAACATCGGAATATCTGAAAACCATTACTAATTACCAACTAATTATCAATTCCTTTTCCCGCACTTGGGGCAGATGCCTTTTATCATATAGTTGCCGCAGTGGGCGTCGAAGCCTTCGGGCAGAGGCACATCGGGAATTGGGGTTTCCAGACAGAAGGTCTTTTTGCAATTCTCACAATAGAAATGCAGGTGCTGGTCGTTGTCCGACTCATCGGTGTGGTTGTGGCAAAGCTCGTAGCGAACGCCGTTTTCAGCGCCTTCTATCACGTGTATCAGATGATGTTCGCGAAACAGCGTCAGGGTGCGGAACACCCCCGATTTGTCGATGGATTCCACCTTGTCCTCTATCTCTTTCAGCGACAGCGGATTGTCGGCACCGCACAAAACGCCAAGCACCAACAACCGGTTGGCTGTGGGCTTAACGTCGTGTTGCTCAAGTATTTCCACATATTTCTGCTGTTCCATATCCTTTGCTAATGATGTGCAAAGTTACGAAATAAAAACCGAAAAAGCACTCATCATTTATGGTTATTTTTTCAGCAGACGCATCGCGTTGAGCACCGCCAGCACGGTAACTCCCACGTCGGCCACCACCGCCATCCACAGCAGTGCCACGCCAAGAACGGCAAGCAGCAACACCAGCAGTTTTACCGAAATGGCGAACCATACGTTCTCGGTGGCTATCCTCGCCGTCTTACGCGCTATGCGTATCGCCAATGGTATTTTGGACAGCTTGTCGTCCATCACCACCACGTCGGCGGCTTCGATAGCCGCGTCGGAGCCGAGGGCGCCCATGGCTATGCCCACATCGGCCAGAGCCAGCACGGGAGCGTCGTTGATACCGTCGCCGACAAAAGCCACTGCACCATGGTGAGGAGTTTCGATAAGTTTGCGAAGGTGCTCCACCTTGTCGGCTGGCAGCAGTTCGGCATGGTATTCGTCCACAGCGAGTTGCTTGGCCACTGCCCCACCCTCTTTATCGTGGTCGCCGGTGAGCATAACTATTTTTTCCACACCCGTTTGCCGCAATTCGCCGAGACTAGGTGCGGCATCGTCTTTCACTTGGTCCGAAACTACTATATGGCCTGCATAGCGGTTGTTCACGCTCACGTGCACCACCGTTCCGCCGACATGTACATATCCCACCCCGAGGGTTTCCATCATACGTGCGTTGCCCACACAAACAGTGTTGCCGTTCACTGAGGCGCGCATACCCTGTCCCGCCACTTCTTCGATATCCTGCACCGAACACTCGTTGCATTCGGGTTTATAGGCGTTTTTCAGCGACACGGCAATGGGGTGTTTGCTGTAATGCTCCACGTGCGATGCCAGATGAAGAAGCTCCGTGGCGTCCATCTCGTTGGGATGCACCGACACCACTTCGAACTCGCCGCGGGTTAGAGTTCCCGTTTTGTCGAACACCACGGTGCCCAGTTTGGCAAGGGCGTCCATATAATTGGAACCTTTAACCAGCACTCCATTGCGCGACGCCTTGCCAATGCCGCCGAAGAAAGCCAACGGCACCGACACCACCAGCGCGCAGGGACACGACACCACGAGGAACATCAAGGCGCGATAGAGCCAAGTGGCAAAATTCTGGGCGAAAGCGCCGCTCACCAAAGGCGGGACTACCGCCAGCAGCACGGCGGCACACACCACCACGGGGGTGTAAATACGTGCAAAACGGGTGATGAAGGTCTCGCTTTTCGACTTGTTCTGTTGGGCGTTTTCCACAAGGTCGAGAATTTTTGTAACTGTGGATTCGGCGTAAGCCTTGGTAACACGCACTTTCAGCGTGCCAGATATGTTGATGGTGCCGGAGAGCACCGCGTCGCCTTCGGCCACGCTACGCGGCATGCTCTCGCCCGTAAGGGCAACGGTGTTGAGCGACGAAGTGCCTTCCTCCACAACGCCGTCCAAAGGCACCTTGTCGCCAGCTTTTATAACGATAATATCGCCGACAGCCACATCTTCGGGCGAAACGATGGCCTCGACGCCTTCGCGCAACACCGTGGCACTTTCGGGACGTATGTCCATCAGATGGGCTATAGAAGCGCGGTTCTTGTCCTCGGCGTAATCCTCGAACATCTCGCCAATCTGAAAGAAAAGCATAATGAACACCGCCTCGGGAAACTGAGTCTCGGCACCAGGCAGGAAACCTATTAGCAACGCCCCGAAAGTAGCTATGGTCATAAGCAAATCTTCGTTGAAAGGCTCGCCCTCGGCAATGCCTTCCGCCGACTCGGCAATAATATCGTAGCTTATAAGCAGATAAGGGACAAGATAAACCAGCAGGAGCTGCCACACGGGCAGGTTGGTGGTCTTTTCCACAACAATGGCACCTACAAGAAGCAGTGCCGTGACGATGATACGTATTAGTTTTTTGTTCATGGCAATAACGTTTTTTTGTTCTGCAAAATTACTATGATTTTCGTGCAACCGAGTTGCAAAACCACAAACATTTGATAACCAGCTTTTTCAACAAGGTTACCAATCGGCTTTAAGGGCCATTGCGAACAAAAAAAACGGGCCGAAGCATTTTCAACCCGTTTAAAATACCGTATTATCAAGTTTCTATTTCCTTTTGAAAAGGGATACAATCCACAGTAGTAGCAAAGCTCCGACCACAGCGGTTAGAAGATCCCACCCAAGGCCTTCCTTTTGGAGACCTACAAGTTTCATAATCCAGCCGCCCAAAAAGCCACCGATAACACCTACTATGAGGTTCACGATAAGGCCGAAACCGGCACCTCTAAAAATAATTCCTGCCAAAAAGCCAGCAAGGATTCCGATAAGAATGTAAAGTAAGAAGTTCATAATGTTTATGTTTTAAAATTATTTCTGCAAAATTACATCTTTTTTCCGAATTTGCAAAGATTTCCGAAAAAAATCAAAACTCCAGTTCCTTGAAAGTGAGGTTGCGTTTGCGATTGGCGAGGTTGTCGAGCAGTTTGTCGGCTATTTGCAGTATGTCGCTCATAGCCTGATAGTTAATCTTTTCGGGGGTGTCGGTGGGTTTGTGGTAGTCGGGGTGCAGGTTGGTGCTGAAAAACATCACCGGAATGTTGTGTTTGTAGAAATTTACGTGGTCGGAGCCGAAAAACAGGAAGGTGTTTTGCGGGAAATTCATGGTTTTCAGCGCTTTGTTCGTTTTTTTGATGAGTTTCTGCATCTCTTTCATCTCTTTCGAGGTGTTGGTGCCTATAATGCTAAGTCCTTTTTCGTCGGTGTAGCGGCCAATCATGTCGAGGTTTATCATGGCCTTTACGTTGCGCGGATTTATGGCGTTGGTGTCGTCGAAAAAGTGCGAGGAGCCTATCAGTCCGAGCTCCTCGGCGTCGAAATTCACGAAAATCACCGAGCGTTTGGGACGGTTTTCGGAGCGGGCGTATTTCTGTGCCAGTTCCAGCACTCCCACCGAGCCGGAGCCGTTGTCGTCGGCGCCGTTGTAGATAAGGGTTACGGGCTGACCTGTTTTCTTGCTTATCCGATTTTTGGTGCCCAGATGGTCGTAGTGTCCGCCCACGACGATAATCTCGTTTTTCAGTACCGGGTCGGAGCCTTCGAGGTAGGCCACCACGTTTTTGGCGTTGGTGTAGATGGGCATAAAATGGGTAGTAATTCTGATGGATTTGTGCAAAGGTGCTATAAAAGCGGAAGAGGTGTCTGTGGAAGCTTCGCCAATATATTCATGACCTCTATTAATATACATATTGCCAACGATAGTATCTCTATTTATAAAGTAATCCTCCAAGGAGTCGGCAAGGCTTCGACTGATGCAAACCACTGGCCCCATATTGGTTGTTTTGTGTACAGGAATATTATACACATTGTCTATCTCAGGCCGCAGAGTGTCGGCAACTATCAGCACACCTGCAGCCCCTGCCCTCATTAGCATTACAACGCTTTGCTGACGGCTGAGAGATTTATCATAATCATAACGCTTGTCTAAAATCACCCATCGGTTTTTAATATGCTCTTCCAACTTAGTACAAACGTTTTGGTCAATATAACCTTCAATCAAAACCACCTCGGCATCGAGCGAGGCAAGACGTGTCTGGAAATAGTCCATAGGCACATAGTCCTTCTCTATCTGCAACTTACGTCCGTTGAACACTGCTTCGTTGGAGTCGCCTGAAGTCCAGCCCGTGATAAACTGAAAATGCTGGAAACCGCTGTCGCAAAGCAGTTTAAGTCCGAGTTTAGCATATATGTCGCGAAGGTACTCCGATGCCTTTAGGCTGCCCTCGGTTTCGGGGTAGCGTCCGCCAAGCTCGTCGGAGGCAAGATAATACAGGTGTCGCTTGATATCGTTGGTGTCGTACTGGCTTTGCGCAAAAAGAACCGATGCCGATAGCGCCAAGAGCAGAAAAAACGACAGAAACCTTTTTCTTGTCATAACTATTTCTTTATAAGTTTTTTACGCAATATCGAACCATCGTTCGTTATTATGCCCACTGCATATATTCCACCTGCAAAACTCTTAGTGTCAACAACTTCCGTAACCGAAGGAGATGTTTTTTCAAACACTTTCTTTCCGTTGGCGGAATATATCTCAATACTCTTAACATTCTCCAAACCGCTTATTCTAAGATAGTTAGCCGTAGGATTGGGGAACAATTCAATGCTGTTTCCGACGGTCTCGCTCAGGCCTACACCGGAATGTACGGTAATGGCTTTCACAACAGTGTCGGGAACACAATGGCGGAAAGCTATAAGTTTCACGTTATAAGTGCCTTGTGCAGGGAAAACGTGGGTTGGGTTGGCGGCTGTGTCGGTGGTGCCGTCGGCGAAATCCCAAAGGTACGAGTCGGCTTTCTGTGAGTTGTTGGTGAAAGCCACGCCGCCATTGTTGTCCGAATAGCTGAAATCGGCATCCGGCAAAGGTCTAAGCCATTTGGAGAGGCTGTCGTAAACCACTTTCTTGGCCACCTGCCTGATGGTGGTTGCAGTGGCAGCGTCGAGCGACGAGGTGTAGGTAATGCCTGTGGGGTCCTTGCCGAAAAGCACGGTGTAGAAACTGCAAGCCGCGGCATACGAGCCTGCCATCGAGGGGTGGCTATTGTCGGACTGGTACAGCTCTATCGAGGGGAAACTGTCGCGGATGTAGTGCCACACTTTGCCTACAGGCGACACGGAGGCATCATTATCCTCTTTCATTATCATATAACGCAAGGCCAACAGGCTGTCCATACCATTGTATGTGGCTATTGGCGGGAATATGGCGCCATTATCTGGGTCACCGTACTTGCGTCCCCAAGTCATATAAAAAACGGGGTTGGCGCAGGGGTTGTTGGCGTACACCGAATCCACCAGACGTTTGGCGAAGGGGAAAACTTCATTTTGCACCTGAACGTCGGGGAACGACGGATTTTGACTCTGCTCCTGCAGCACCACCACGTCCCATCCACCCTGACGGATAAGAGTCATCGAGTTGTTGTTGCAGTGCTGGCCGAAAGTGCTTCCCCCTGGCAGGTTTGACTGGTAGGTTATCGTGTCGCCTGTGGAGTAGCCCATCTGCTGTATCAGCGACGGAAGATTGTTTACATCGGTGTAGCTGTTGCCGATAAACAGCACATTGAGGTTCGACTGGGCAATGGCAATCTGGCCCAAAGCCCAAAAAATCGTAAGGATAAATGTTTTCTTCATTATTTTTGCAATTTTGTTTTGGTTTCCAATGCTTTTAGTGCGTTGTAGGCTATAAATCCCATGGCGTATTCTATCGACTTTTCATCGATCATAAGGTTGGGACGGTGCAGGTTGGTGATGGGTGTGCCGGGGATATGTACTCCGATGCGGTAGTAGCAGGCGGGCACTTTCTGGGCGAAGAAAGCGAAATCCTCGGCGGTCATGCGCATGTCGAGCCATTCCACGTTTTCGGCGCCGAAATATTCCACGCCGTTGTCGTGGGTGCGCTGGGTGCAGTCGTCGTCGTTGAACACGTACGGGTAGCCGAAATCGATAAACACGTCGCAGCTGCCGCCCATGCTCTCGGCCATGCCTTGTGCTATGCGGGTTATGCGGCGGTGCGCATCGAGGCGCCACTCCTCATCGAAAGTACGTATTGTGCCCTCTATCTTCACCTCGTCGGGGATGATGTTGGTACGTCCCATGCCAATCATTTTACCGAAAGAGAGGATGGTGGGCATCACGGGGTTGGCGTTGCGGCTCACTATCTGCTGCATTGCCACTATGATGTGCGAAGCTATCACTATGGGGTCGATGTCGAGGTTGGGGGTGCCGCCGTGTCCGCCTTTGCCTTTCACCGTAAGGTACAGCTCGTCGGTGGAGGCCATGTATTTGCCTTTGCGCATGCCTATGCGGCCGCAGTCCATCTCGGGCAGACAGTGGAAGGAATAAATCTCGTTGGGGGTTGTCTTGGCGAAAACGCCGTCTTCGAGCATCATAAAGGCACCGCCGGGGTATTTCTCCTCCGAAGGCTGAAAGATAAGCATTATCGAGCCTTCGAAAGTGTCTTTCAATTGCGTCAGTATTTTGGCGGCTCCAAGCAGCGACGAAGTGTGCATATCGTGTCCGCAGGCGTGCATAACGCCTTTGTTCTCGGAGGCAAATGGCAGGCCAGTGCATTCCTCAAGGGGCAGGGCGTCGTAGTCGGCACGCAGGGCCACGCAGTACGACGAGGGGTTGCGCCCCTCTATCATAGCCATAACGCCGGTCTTGGCTATCTCCGTAACGGGATTCAGGCCGTAGTCGCGAAGCCTTGCGGCAACAAATTCCATGGTTTTGAACTCCTCCTGCGAAAGTTCGGGGTATTGGTGCAGATGGCGACGACAGGCAATTATATCGTCGTAATTCTGTGCCGCCAGTTGTTTTATCTTGTCAATCATCGTGTTTATTATTTTGGTTTTTAGGAGGATAGCATATCGAGAGGAATATGTAGAGTATCATCACAAAGGGTATGGCCACCACGCCGAGCGGCACTATCATTGCCACAGCGAGGATGAGAAATATGTAACGCACACGGTTGTCGGACCATTTCAGATTGTGGAATTTGAGCGAAAACAGCGGCAGTTCGCACACCAGCACTATGCACAGCAGCACTATCAGCGCCACCAAAAACCACGGATTTTCTATCATACCGCTCATTTTCTGGTAGGCATGCCATCCGCCGAACGACCACATCCAGTTGTTCACAGCGCCCGAAGCAGCAAGTTTGTGCATAGTGCCGAGCGACAGCCATATCAGGGCGTTGGCAGGTGTGGGCAGCCCGATAAACGAGGAGGTCTGCCGTTCGTCGATGTTGAATTTTGCCAGCCGGTACGACGAAAAGGCGGGTATCAGCAGAGCAATGCAGGGCAGCCACCACAATTTTTCGGGTACCACATCGCCAAGCATTGTCAAGGCGATAAGTCCGGGTGCCACGCCGAAAGTTACCACGTCGGACAGCGAGTCAAGCTCCTTGCCCAGCGGCGACTGCACGTGCAGCAGGCGGGCGGTCATGCCGTCGAAAAAGTCGAAGAAAGCACCCAAAAGCACGAACAATGCGGCAATAACCAGCCATCCTTGCACAGCGCAATAGATGGCTATCACTCCGCAGGTGAGGTTTGAGAGGGTTATCAGGTTGGGTATCAGTCGTTTTATCATAAACAATTTGTTTTGTAAAAAAAAGAACCTAAAAGAGTTTCCGCAAGGGAAAACCGTTTTAGATTCTTTTTCAGAATTATATGTAAGTCTTAATATTCTTCGATTCCTCGCAGGGCGTCGCGGAATTCCACGGCATCCCAATATTTCTTGAACTCTACGTCCTTTTTGGCTTTAAGTTTGTACGAAGGATCCTGTATGCAGGCCTGTTTGAGGTTTTCGCAGATGCCTGTAAAGTCGTCCAGACGGGCGTAGCAGATGGCGCGGAGGTAATAAACCTGGGCGTTCTGGTCGAGGCAGCAGTCGAGGGTTTTGATGGCGTTGCCGTTGTTGCCGGTCATCAGCTGGCAGTAGGCGAGGTTGTAGGTGCAGGTCTGTTTGCGCATCATTTCGAGGGCTTCCTCGTAGTTGCCGCGTTTGAGGTTGAGGAGTATGAGGTTTTCTTCAGCTTCCTTGCTGCCCTCCTGAATGGCCTCGTCGAAATAGTATTTGGCGTTGCTGTAGTCGCCTTGTGCAAGCATAAGCAGGCCGAGGTTGTTAAGCACGCAGGGGTTGTTGGGGTTCATCTCCTTGGCCACGTTGAGGTAGCGTTCGGTCTCGCTGTAGTCGCCGAGGTAGTAAGAAACGGCGCCGGAGTTGTTCCAAGCGGCCCATTCGGAGCTGTGGTTTTCGGTGGCCCATTTGTAGTATTTCAGTTTGGTGGGGTAGCTGTAGTTGATATAGGCGGCGTACATAAGCTCGTCGAAGGTGAGTTTGTTGGGGGTGAGAGTTGCTGTCTTGGCAAGTTCCTGGTCGGTTTTGCGGGCTTCGGGGTAGAAGAGTGCTATCTGGCTGCGGCGCAGGTCGGGGAAGATATCGCGGTCCAGTTCGCGGTAAACCAGCGACATGTTGCGTATCATCTGTTCACGTTTGATAAGGTTGCGCTGTGTTTCCACCACGTTGATGATGGCGTTGCGTTCCTCGATGTTGGAGTTTTCAACCAAAGTTACGAAATGTGTCCAGTCCTCGCCGGCGGCGGTGGAGGTAATCACCACTTCTTTGAGGTTTTTGTATTTGTAGTATTCGTAGTCTTCGGCTTTTATGTTGGCGCGTTCGGCCATCAGGCGCATCACTTCGTCGAGCATTTTGTTTACCAGAGCCATGCCTTCTTCGGCACGGTGTTTGGAAAGTCCCACGTTGGCCGATTCCTCACCTTCGGGTGATGCCCAGCCGGTGATGTTGATGTGCTTGGGCAGGCCGTCGCGGAGCATGGTTTCTTTGAGGTTGTCGAAATTATGTTTGGCGTTGTAGCGCTGGTTGGTGGCAAAATTCCAGTTAAGGTTCGACTGTCCTACGGGGTAGTAGAGGTCGGCGGAGATGGTGGTTCCGCGATGTTTGTCGTAGTTTTGTGGTGCTATGGCTATGTTGCCTTGCAGCGACACCATTGCCGAGATGTTGGAGATGCCGTCGGAGAGGAGCACCGAGTCGAGTTCCACGCCTTTCAGTTTGCTTATCACATCGGAGGCAAACGACACGCCGTCGTCGGTGGTGCGGCAGTTGTAGCCCACGGGTACGAGGGTTACGGTGGCCAGTTCCATGCCGTCGCGCCATGTAACGTTGTCGTAGTAGGTAAAGCGTCCGCCGTTGTCGTAGCTGATGGTGATGCCGTCGCCGCTCACGTTCTCGCCTTTAAGCTGCATAGGAGTGAGGGGTATGCGACCGCCTTCCCAGTTGAGCACGGGCTGTATGAACACTGCCACATTTTTGTCGAAGTATTTTGCAGGTATGGCACCCGAAAACTTCACCTGCACTTTGCCGTCCTGGGTTTCCATCGGGTTGGGTGTGGCCTGATAGCGCACGGTGTTGGCTTTTTTCTTCATTGTGGACAATCCGCCGCAACTTGTAAGCACTATGGCGGTTGCTGCAACCAGCGCAAATAGTATTTTCTTCATATTTTTACTGTTTGATACGCGTTTTTGTCGTTTTGCTTCTCGCTTTTTTATTAACGCAATAATTTAATTTTCAATATATTACAAATACATTACAGCTTTATTTTCACTACAAAAGCGGTGCAATAAAGCGTCTGCAAATATACGTATTATTTTTCGTTTTTGCTAACTTTTTTCAGAAAATATTTTTTCCAACCTTTTTAGTGTTGCGATAAGGTTGCCGTTTCAGTACTCAAAGATTGTCATTTTGCAGGCACGAGCGGCCTCCAGTCGGGGCTATGCTCCACCTGTTTGCCGAAGGCTTTTATCCTGATGTTGCCCTGTTTTTTGGAGAGTGGTTTTCCGTTGAGCTCGAACTCGTCGTCAAGGTTGTCGGTTTCCATGTTGTACGACTGCATATTTGTAAGCCTTTCTTTCACCATGCTTTTTTCCATAACATTGTACTGTATGTAGAAACATCCTGTGCCACAGCCACCTGCATCGCCGGCCACATTGCGGTAGAAAAACGGGTGCCGCTTGAAATCCTTGCCGGCCAGCAGTGTTATCTTGCCTTGGCTGATGGAGTAAACGGCCTGGCTTTCCTCGTTGTCGGAGCTGAGCCACAGTTCGGGTTCGCCGTCGCCGTCGATGTCGATAAGGTCGTATTTCTCGAACGGCTGCTTGCTGTCGCTGTAGTAGGTGTCGCGATACTGGTAACTCATTGTGTCGATGTTGTCTATTTCGGTGCGGTCCCAAAAGAGTCCGTTGCCGTCCCATTTATATATGTGGCGAAGGCCCATCCACCAGTTCATAAAGTACTCGGTTATCACAATGTCCTTGCCTTCTTTCGGCAGACGTATCCCGTAAATGGAGTTGTGGAACGAGGTTTTGAACATTCTCAGATAGTCCCTTTCGGGGGTGAGGGTGTTTTTCTTGGGGTCGAAGTCGAAGAACGCCGCAAACGCCTTCTGTTTCGACGAGGGCTGGTCGAAAGCTATGGCAAAAAGCCGGTGGCCGTTGCTGCGCCGCCACACACAGGCCGTCATGCTTTCGGAGCTTGCGTCGTCGCTGCCTTCGGCAAAGCTGGCATAGCCGTTGTGGTTGTCGATATCTACGATGAAATTGCGTTTATTCTCCGGCAGGGCGGCCTCGCGCAGAAACTCGGAAACGGAGTAGGTTGGCAGCATGCTGTTGAAGGCTTTTACAAGACCCATTATCGTTCCGTCGGAACATTTCATGGTGGTTTTCTGCCAACGGTCGCACACTTGGTCGATGGTGAGGTTTTTCTGTGCCGCCGACACAAAGCCTGTTATCAGGGCAACGGCAATAATGATTGTTTTTTTCATAACTTGTTGATTATTTGATTTTGATATATACGCCTTCCAATGTGGTTCCCATTCCGAAACAGCGCAGGCTTTCGGGCTGGGGCGAGGTGGTGGTTATCACCACAAAACGTTTGTAGAAATGGGCCGAAAAGCCATAGCCGCAGTCGTTGAGGTTTTCGTAGTAGAAGAAATTGTAGGTGTAGTCGCCCAGCACGGCTGGACGGTCGGGGGTGCTGGCGCCGACAGCCATGTTGGGGTTGGTTACCGATATGTCGAAATGCACCTTATGCTCTCCTGCCATGGTGAATTTGGCCACGCCGTAGCATTCGTCGCTGCCGGTGGAGTTCCAGCTGCTGTACTGGTATTGTCCCGCCACAGCGTCGGCGGAGGCGTAGTCGTAGAACTGGGAGTAGTGGCCGTCGTATTCGGCCGATTTCACATTTATGTCGAAAGATTTCTTGGTTTTGGGATTTGTCCATTTCCCTTCGACAAGAATCGGGCCGTCGGCGGGGGATTCGTCGATTTTGAACGAAAGCAGTCCGGTAACCTTTCCGTCGGGCTGGTATTCCGAAACACTGTAGCGGTCGTAGTCGTCAACAGTGCCGACAACGAGTATGGGACGCGGTTTTTTGTTTTTGGTGTAAACAATTTCGCCAACAACGATGTAGTCGCCGTTCACCGTCAGGGTGAGCTCTATAGGTATGTTGGTGCCCAAAGTGCCTTCAAAATGGTATTCGCCCAGAACATCGGCAAAAAGCGGTGCGCCTAACATGCTGATTATAAGAAAAACAACTATTCTTTTCATTCTGTGTCCGATTATATGGTTCGACATTAAAAATAGGCCAAATATCTGTTTTACAACACTATTCAGCGGAAGCCACACTTCCTTCTGTGATGCAAATATACAATTTTTGTGCGATATTGTACAGAAATGTCCCACAAACTTTAACCGCGGCCTGCCGTCAAGCATCGGAAAGTACATCCTTCGGATTATTAAAATCGATTAGAAACTCTGAAAATAACCTAAATTTTCGCGTTTCCCACAATAAACAGAAACAAAGCCGTTATAAATAGTAATTGACAAATAAAAAAACGACAAACATGGTAAAAGACATCAAGACAACCCTTGTGGATTTTGTTCACTATATGGGCACATTCAAATTTTGGAAAGAGCTGGTAATAATGACCTTAGGCATGGCCGTAACAGCCGCCGCCGTATATTATTTTCTGGTACCGAGCAAACTTATCATCGGCACTATATCGGGTTTGAGCATTGTGCTGAGCAATATTTTCGGCGGCAACCTAGGCACTTGGATTATGGGCATCAACATACTGCTGCTGATTTTGGCTTTTCTGCTGATAGGCAACGAGTTCGGGGCCAAAACCGTTTACACCGCCCTGATACTGGGACCGCTCACCAATTTCTGGGACTGGGTTTTCCCGTGGCAGAACGTGGCCAACGCCAATCCCGTTACCGGCACCCCGTCGGTGATGGGCGACCCGTGGTTCGACCTATGCTGTTTTGTGCTGCTGCTGTCGGCGGCGCAGGCGCTTATGTTCAGCATCAACGCCTCCACAGGCGGACTCGACATACTTGCCAAAATTGTGAACAAATACCTGCATTTCGACATAGGCACCTCGGTAAGCATAGCCGGCGCCATGATATGCTGCACGGCCTTTTTCATCAACCCCTTCCGCATGGTTATCATCGGACTTATAGGCACTTGGATAAACGGCCTTGTGGTGGATTATTTCACGGCGGCGCTGGGCAACCGCAAGCGCGTATGCATTGTGTCGAAAGAGCACGAGCGCATACGCAAGTACATTGTTGACAACCTGCACCGCGGCTGCACCCTTTACGAGGTGGTGGGCGGCTACAGCGGCGAAAAAAGCATCGAACTCGAGGTGCTGCTCGGCAAGGACGAGTTCAGCCAGCTGCTGGCGTGGCTGAAACAGGAGCAGATAAGCGCCTTCACCACCGCCAACAATGTGAGCGAAGTGTACGGCCTGTGGTTCAGCACCAAAAAGAGAAAACAGCTCGAGGAAGAGATGAAACGCCGGTAGAGCCTATTGCCAACATGGTTTCTGCCATTGGGGGATCCGCCCCAAAAACCGACAATCGGATAATCCGAAACCCATATCATCTTCCCCTATCAATCCGAAAATCGGATAATCCGAACATCTTGAAACAAATTTGTTTTTCTCGGTAAAAAAGTGTATTTTTGCAAAATCATTTTGAACAAAAGGTGCGTGTTATCATGAGAGAAAAAATTGTCGATATAATTGACGAATACAGCAGACTCGGCATAGACCAACAAATTGACTATGCCAAGTTCTACCTTTATTCCATCATCACGAACTCCACAGCCTTGGAGGGCTCGACAATGACTGAGGAGGAGAACCGACTTCTGTTCGATGAAGGGATAGGCGCGCAGATTACGGAGCACAGAAAGAGCAAGAAGAAAAATGACCCGATAAAAAGTTCACAGAAAACGTCCCAGAAAAGTTCACAGAAAACGCAACAGAAAAGTTCACAGAAAACGCAACAGAAAACGTTCCAGAAAATCATCGAACTTATTAGGGAGGATGCCGTCATTACAACACAGAAAATGGCCGACAATATAGGCATATCCCGTCGTGCGGTGGCAAAGGCAATAGCCAAGCTCCAAGCAGAGGGAATCATCCGCCGTGTAGGTCCCGACAAGGGCGGCCACTGGGAAGTGATTCCGCAAAAGTGAATGTTTCGATAGAGAAGAAAATAACCGCTGTCCGAAAGTCCGACAATCGGATAATCTGAACATCTTGAAACAAATTTGTTTTTCTCGGTAAAAAAGTGTATTTTTGCAGTGCAAATAATTCATAGAATTTGACCGAAATCATTACAAATATGCCACTACCACAAAACGCCAAACTTCCTATTTCCAGCCTTGCAGGGATTTTCGGCAACACAACCGCCACATACAAGTTCTATTGGTTTGTGTCGTTGTTGGATGTTGTAGTGAAAGAGCGTAAAACCCGAATCTCATTTTGGGAAATTATTGCTGGAATGGTGGCAGAATCGTGGTATTCGATTCATTATTTCAAACTTTCATTCGGAAAGGCCGATTCTCTTTATACACAATCACAGTTGCTACAACAAGAATTAAACATTCCAATTGACGAAAATAAAGATGGCATTAAGCGGATTCTGCTTGACAATTTGGCTAATAATCGTGTTAAAAGCTTGTTGCGGGTTTTCACCCTCAATGTGCCGTATCGTTTCCTTTCACCATGGATTAAATACACCTATGATGCAGAAGTGGTAAACAAATCCCAGAGGTTTGAAAACGATTGTTTGTACGCCATTTTTGGCGATGAAATTGTTATCAATGAAAAATGGATTGGTTATTTGGCTGAACATTACACAATTCTACACGACTTTGCCTTTTGGAACCTGACCGAATTTTTACAAAAGCGCAACCCGAACGTTCCCGATGTGCCTTCTAAACTAATTAAACCAATACAAAGAGATTCTCTGTCCAAGCAACGAAACTTTTGGAATACTTACATTGAAACAGTGGGAAGTATAAACTGCATATATACAGGGAAACCGCTTTACATAAGACATTACGATTTAGACCACTTTGTCCCGTGGAGCTTTGTGTCACACAATCTTTTATGGAATCTAATTCCTGCCGATTCGAGCATCAATTCATCTAAAAGCGACAATCTACCGCCTTTGGAGATATATTTGAAACCCTTTGCAAAAGTTCAGCACAGTGCATTGAAAACCCTATATGAAAAGAATCCGAATAACAACATTTTTGAAGATTATTTGATTGTTTACGATTCTGTTTCTGACTTGATAAAACTCTCTGAAACAGATTTTTACAGCGTTTTCAGAAAAACATTTTCGCCGATGGTGCAAATTGCCGAAAATATGGGATTTAAAATTTGGCAGCCATGAAAAAGATAAAGAATAATCCCCACCTGACAGCAAAAGAGCGGACTTCGATTTCGTTTCCGACCAATTGGCTTAAGCAACAAAAACTTTTGAAAGGCGAGATTTTGGACTTTGGCTGTGGATTTGGCTTTGATACCGACCAACTGAAAAAAGAAGGATACAACATTGTCGGTTATGACAATTATTATCGCCCCGAATATCCTAAAAAACGCTTTGACACGATTATTTGCAATTATGTGCTGAACGTGCTGGAGCCGGACGACCAAGTGGAAGTGTTAATGGCCGTTTCAGAATTACTTAAACCGTCAGGAACTGCCTATTTCACAGTACGACGTGATTTGAAAAGCGAGGGATTCCGTATTCATTATGTCCACAAACAACCCACATATCAAAGTAATGTGGTTCTGCCGTGTAAGAGTTTGTTTAAAAACGAAAACTGCGAGATATACGAATACCGCCATTTTAATCAAACTCATTACAAGCGGCTTTATAGATTGGACAAAGACTGTCCGTTTTGCCAGTTAAATCCGAAAGTAGAGTTGCTAAGCGAGACCGCCACAGCAGTTGCTTTCTTTGACGGTTATCCTGTAAGCCAAGGCCACACACTCATTGTGCCTAAACGTCACGTAGCTAACTACTTCGATTTGACCAATCATGAACAGCGCGCGTTATGGCTGTTGGTGAACCGCTGCAAAAAGATTTTGGAAAATCGTTTTCACCCCGACGGTTTCAATGTCGGCATCAACGTGAACGAAGCCGCTGGACAAAGTGTCTTTCATGTTCATATCCACCTAATTCCACGCTACAAAGGCGATGTTGAGAACCCAAAGGGCGGGGTGAGAGGGGTGATACCGGAGAAACAAAAGTATTAGTTGCATTCAGAATATTGTTTATCTTTGCAAAATCATTAATATATTAGTTTAGAAGCAATGCAAAAACAAGGGAAATACAATTTTATCAAAATAGAGCGAATAATCATACGAAATTTCAGTCTCTATAAAAAAAACGGCAAAATTCAAGAAATAAATGTATCTGTTATTGATGGTGTCTATTGTTTAGCAGGTGCTAATGGTCTAGGGAAAACGACTTTTTTAAATGCCATAAATTATGGGTTAACTGGTGTCGTTTTAGCTCCTAATAAAGAAGTTTATGATCCTTCTCAAATTAAAAGCAATAATAGGAAATACACGGAACGTTATTTTGTTGGGAGAATAAAAGAAAGTGAAAAAGAATCTTCAGAAATTGAGATTTTATTTTGTGTTAATGGTAAGTATTTTAAGCTGTGTAGAGGTTTTTTTGAATCAGATGCTTTGAGGTCACTAGAAATCTATGTAAAAGACAAGAATCAAATGATATCTCTATTAGATGGTTCTAACCAAAGTCCGAAACAATTAAATGAAATATATCAAAAAGAATTGGCTACGGCTATGGGAATAAAGAATTTTGATTATTTTGTTTTTTTGCAATTATATGTTCTTACATTTGATGAAAATAGACGTATGATATTCTGGGACGATAGAGCCTCCTCACACGCTTTGGCAATCGCTTTCAATACTGATATTAAAGATTCTGAAGAATTAATTTCAACTCAAAGAGAAATTGAAAAGTATGACTCGTATGGCCGAAATTATCGTTGGCAAGCGACACAGATAAACAAGAAAATAAAGGAATTATTAGAAAAAAAACAGAATTATCCTGATATTGACAACCAACAAAAAGAATTTGAATCATTAAATAACGAACTCAAAGAAGCGACCTTAGTATATGACAATGTTAAAACAGAATATAATACGCTATTAAAGAATCTCAGCGTGCTACATTCTGAAGTTATGTATAAAAAACAGGAACGAACCAAATTGTTTTCTGAATATGCAGAGCCAAGATCTAAGTTGCTATTAAACCCTTATATTAGTCATTCGATTGAGAAAAAAGAGTGTTGTATCTGTGGTGCTAAAGGAGACATTATTGCGGAGAACATTGAACAAGCAATCTATTCTGAAAAATGTCCATTGTGTGGCACTGCGATTATTGATTCATTTTCAGATGAGGAACGTGATAAGTTGATTAAATTAATAGAAAATAATGACAGAATTATTACTTCTAAGAATAAAGAGATAGATGTATTATCTAAAGAAATCGACTGGAAAAAAATACAATTAGAAAAAGCAGAGTATGATTATTCACAAATACAGAAACGAATAGATGATTTGTTAGAAATGAATCCTCTCCTTTCGATGAATAATACAGGAAATCAGGGAGTAGATTATTTGATTGGTTTGTATAAAAAAGAAAGAGACGAAGCCCTTGAACTTTCAAAAAAATCATATTCTAAAAGAAACGCGTTATACGAAGAACTTAAACATTTACAAGATAAAATTGAGACAGCATATTCAGATGCAGAATCAATATTTGTCCCGATTTTTAAGGATTTGGCTAAGAGTTTTATCGGTTTGGATTTGGATATTAAAATGCAAAGAGATAAACAGGTGCAGAAGCTTGTTTTAGAACTTCAAAATAGTGCAAGAACAGAATCATTTCAATTGTCCGAGAGCCAACGTTTCTTTTTAGATATTGCTTTAAGAATGGCTATTGCAATTTACCTTGCGACTCCATCTAATCCTGCATTTATGTTAATAGATACCCCAGAAGGTTCATTAGACATCGCTTATGAGAATCGGGTTGGAAAAATGTTTGCCAATTTCATCTTAGAGTATAAACAAAACATTATTATGACAGCCAACATTAATGCTTCGCAGCTTTTGATCTCTGTTGCAGAACTTTGTGGCAAT
>JAFSOU010000054.1 GCA_017443265.1 Bacteroidales bacterium
CACCTATCGAAGCGTGTATCAGATGGTTAGAACTGCAACCCGAACTTTTTTACAGAAAAACTTTGATAATCGGAAAAAATGTTATACCTTTGCAGTGTGAAAATAGCCATTTTCAACAATAACGTTATGAACTATTACATTCAGCAAAAATATGCCAACAAATAACAGCACCGCAAACAGCACTATTAAAACAACATTTTTCTTTTTCATATTTTATCCTATTAAATTCTGATTATCCGAAAAACAAGCCTCTATTCCATTTCAATTTTCAAGTACAGACGGTGCATGCACCGTCTCTACATATTTTCAACCAAAAAACTTTCCATTTTCAACTTTCAACTTTCAACTTACCGGATGTCCTCTTCTTCCTCCTCTTCTTCGTGCTTTTCCTGTTGTTCCCCGGTTTTTTGGGTGGTTTTGTTGAGTATGGCGTTAAAGAGATCGGTGTGCAGTTTCCAACCGCAGTAGCGGCAATAGATGGCGTCTTCCATGTGAACTGTAGCACCGCAGTGGTAGCAGATTTTGTTGCCGTTGGAGTTGTTTTTTTCAGGTTCTTTGACGGGCTCTTTGTGTTTGGCGGCGGCGCGGTGCACGGCGTAGGCCTCGCTGCCGATAATGCCCGTAGGCACTGCTATCACGGAGTAACCCAGCAGCATCGATATGGTGGCTATTATCTGTCCGGTGGCGGTAATCGGGGCGATGTCGCCGTAGCCCACCGTGGTGATGGTAACAATGGCCCAGTAGATAGCCCTCGGTATGCTGGTGAACATCGGATTGCGGCCGTTTTCAACAGTATAAACTATCGTTCCCAAGATAACGGCGGCCATAAACACGAACATCATGAAAACCACTATCTTACGAAAACTGTTTTTCAATATCAGCAACAACGATTGCGAATCGCTCATGAACTGTTTCATGTTGAGCACACGGAACACCCTGAGTATTCGCAAGATACGTATTGTGGTAACGGAGCCGAAAAACGGGAAGAACAACGCCAGATAGAATGGGAAAATAGAGAGTGCGTCGATGATGCCGAAAAACGACACCATATAGCGGAACGGCTTTTTCAGACAGTAGATACGCAGTATGTATTCTATGGTGAAAGCGATGGTAAGAATCCATTCGAGGGTGTAGAAGATGTAGTGCAGCGCCGGCACTTTGCTGAGGAGGTTCACCGTGTCCATTATCGGGATGAGCACGCTGATGAAGATGGCCCACATCAGGTAGATGTCGAAACGTTTGCCGGCCTTGGTGTTCGACAGGAAAATTATCTGATGCAGCTCCTTTTTGGAGGGCAGTTTTATGCGGAATATCGCAAACAGCATGGATATGTAACGCTCCACCAGTCGGTCGAGGTTGCGGCGGCTGAACAGACGACGGATTACGCTCCGTTTCCTCATGGGAGCAGAATTTTCCGAAGCTCCGGTGCCGGTGTTCGGGTTGGGGGCGGTGTTGTCCGGTGATGTCGGGTTTTCGTTTTGCATAACGTTAATGGTTTTCGTTTTTCAGATAATACAAAGTGGAGCAGCGCTGCGGCTGGAAAGCCTGTTGCGCCACACGCATCACCCTGTCGGGTGTAACGGCGTCGTAGAGCTGTGTCTCGGTGTTGGCCATAGCCGCATCGCCGAGGTTCTCGAAATATGCTATCCGCATAGCACGGTCGATACTTTTGTATTGCGAAAAGAGCAAGGTGGTTTCCACGTTGTTCTTCACTTTTTGCAACTCCAAATCATCAACAGGCTGTGTGGCAATGACTTGCAGCTGTTCTTCGATGGCTTGGTCGGCGGTTTCGGGACTTACGCCGTCGGCGATATAGCCTGTTACAAGAAACTGACCTTCGTCGATGTCGCCGGTAATACAGGCGTCGATTTTGGTGAACAGACGGCGGTTTTTCACCAGCTCGTTGTACATCCGCGACGACTTGCCGTTGGAAAGTATGTCGGAGATAAGGTCGTAAACGTAGTAGTCGGGGTCCAGACGGTTGCACATCTTGTAGCTCTTGGCGATGACCGACGCCGGCACATCGCGGCGGACCACCTCTTTGCGCGCCTCGGTCTGTTCCGGCTCAACGGGCAGACAGCGATTATTGTCGGCACCACGGGAAATTCCGCCAAACCATTTCTCCACAAGTTGCTGAACCTCTGCATGTTCGATATTGCCTGCGATGGCAACGATTGCGTTGTTGGGACGGTAGAAACGGTAGAAGAAATCCTCCACCTCGTTCAACGTGGCGTTTTGCACGTGGGCTATGTCCTTGCCAATGGTACACCAGCGATAGGGATGCACTTTGTACGCCAACGGCCTGAGCATCAGCCACAAATCGCCGTAAGGCTGGTTGAGGTAACGCTGGCGGTACTCCTCGGTAACCACGTTTTTCTGCACCGACAGACTTTTTTCCGAGAAATCGAGCAGGTTCATGCGGTCGCTTTCGAGCCAGAGGGCCGTTTCCAGAAACTGCGCCGGCAGGGTGATGTAATAGTTGGTGATGTCGTTGGTGGTGAAGGCGTTGTTCTCGGCACCTACACTGTCGGCCACTTGGTCGTAGCTGGGGATGTTGGCCGAGCCGCCGAACATCAGATGCTCGAACAGATGGGCAAAGCCGGTGCGTTCGGGATTTTCGTCGCGGGCACCCACGTTGTACAGTATGTTCACGCTTACAAGCGAGGTGTTGCGCTCCTTGTGCGTTAGCAGTGTAAGGCCGTTGGGCAGTGTGGTTTTCTCGAAATCAATCATTGTTTTATTTGTTTCTCCTGCTCGTGGGGGTCAGTAAATCTTTTTTATTTTTCTCCTGCTCGCTAAAGCTCGCGAGATCTTGTAAATCTTGTTGATTTTTTATTTTCCTATTCGCCTACGGCGAAAGCTACGCAATAACTATAAATTGTAAACTATAAACTATCAACTAATTTCAACTTTCAATTATCAACTTTCAACTTACCACTATTTCCCTATGCAGAAATACTCCAAACCGTTGGTTTTCAGCTCGTCGGGATTGTAGATATTGCGCCCGTCGAAAATCACCGGACGTTTCATGCTGTTTTTCAGGCGGTTCCATTCGGGAAGGCGGAACTCCTTCCATTCTGTTACAACTATCAGAGCGTCAACCCCTTCCACCGCTTCGTAAATATCGTTGCAGTAAGTTACCGTATCGCCGATACGACGCTTGCACTCGTTCATGGCTATGGGGTCGAACACACGCACGGTGCAGCCGGCCTTGAGCAGCTTGTCGATGATAACCAGCGAGGGAGCCTCGCGCATATCGTCGGTCTCGGGCTTGAACGAAAGTCCCCACAGGGCTATGGTACGGCCTTGCAGGTCGCCGCCGTAGTACTTTTTCAGTTTCTCGAAAAGTATGGCTTTCTGGTTTTCGTTCACACGTTCCACGGCCTCTATCACCTGCATGGTGTAGCCGTTGTCCTTGGCGGTGTGTATCAGCGCTTTAACATCCTTGGGAAAACAGGAGCCGCCGTAGCCGCAGCCCGGGTAAAGGAATTTCTTTCCAATACGGGTGTCGGAGCCTATGCCCTTGCGCACCATATTGACGTCGGCACCGATAATCTCGCACAGGTTGGCAATGTCGTTCATAAAGCTGATACGTGTGGCAAGCATGGCGTTGGCGGCGTATTTGGTCATCTCGGCCGAAGGCACGTCCATAAAAATAACGCGGAAGTTGTTGAGCAGGAACGGGCGGTAGAGGCGTGCCATTATCTCCTCGGCGCGCTTCGTCTCCACTCCCACCACCACACGGTCGGGACTCATAAAGTCCTTGATGGCGTCGCCCTCTTTGAGGAACTCGGGGTTGGAAGCCACGTCGAAATCTATTTTCAGGCCGCGTTTGTCGAGTTCGGCCTCGATGGCGGCGCGCACTTTTTTGGCGGTGCCCACAGGCACGGTGCTTTTGGTTACCACAAGTATGTACTTGGTCATATTCTGGCCTATGGTGCGGGCCACGTCCATAACAAACTTAAGGTCGGCGCTGCCGTCGTTGTCGGGCGGTGTGCCCACGGCACTGAAGACCACCTCCACATCGTCCAGACAATTGCGGAGGTCGGTGGTGAAATGCAGACGGCCGGCCTGCACGTTACGTTTCACCATTGGCTCCAAACCCGGCTCGTAGATGGGTATGACGCCGTTGTTGAGGTTCTCTATTTTCTTTTTGTCGATGTCCACGCAGGTTACATCCACGCCCATTTCGGCAAAACAGGTGCCTGTTACAAGCCCCACGTATCCGGTTCCTACTACTGCTATTTTCATATATCTTTAATTTTCGGGGGTTGCACCCCCGTTTGTAATCCGTCGCCCTTTCAGGGCTTTTTTTGCATTTGTGTTATAAATTGAATTTCAAATAACACCGAACTTCTCGTTCTTCACTATTGATACTGCCACAGGCAGGTTCTCCGCCTTCGCCTCATTGCCACATGTAATAATCCGACATTCCTTTGAATTCAAATGCTTTCAACGACCTTATGAACTTTTACATACATTCTCTTTTTTAAAGAAATTTGATATTCACATTGGGTCGTTTTTACATTTACAACATCTTCTCCAGCACATTGCATATTAATACGCAAAAATTCCAAGCCAACATTTTTTTCACATATTGAACATTTCCGAATTATTTTTTTTCTTAGAAAATCCAGTTCGACAAAAACAATTTTTTCAGATTGATAATTAACTGCGGCAAGGAGTATATGATTGTTTGGCATTAATAAAAAAGAGTTCAAATAAAACCTCCCTCTATATGAATTACAAATAGTATCATAACTTTTAGTAAAAATGTCATAAACAACAAGTGATAGTCCCGTAGATATATAAAACAATTTATTATCACTACATTTTAATGCATTATCATCAATGTAATGGATATTGCGACAAATTATGGTTGTATCAAAATTGTAGTTATTTGTTATTATGATATCGTAAGAACCTATTTCAGCATCATCAGCAGTTTTATCAATATACCCGATACTAAAATCAAAACTGTCAGTGATGTTATTTGTCGCATATTCGTTCTGTGCTATTGAAAATGCTATTTTATCACATAATAATATTAAAATTATATTTTTCAAATATTTATTACTAAACATAAAATTATTGTTTTATATTTGCATGAATATGATTGTCGTGTCCCGTTTGCCAGTGAAGTTTTGGTCCAAAATTAGTTACATTTAGCTGGTCAAATGCATACTGTAGCTGTGTTGCTATTGTATGCGATGAAGAATTTCTTATTGGAATATTGTTTATTATATCTATATCAATAGCTCTAGCCCCATTGGCAATATAGTGAGAACTTTTTTTTGAAGAATGAACACCTGTAGTTGTTGTAGAAATATCAATTTTATTTATTTTGTCCTTGCCATTATTTACAATATTAACAGCCAGAATTAGAGCAGACACCATTTTAGCATTCAAAGTCTTATCACCATTTCCGCCTGTTTTACTTTTATATTCAAATGAAACATCGACCTGTGTACCATCATCTGTATAGAATTCTGATGGTATAAATTGTCCTCCTTCTAAATAAAATGGTTTTTCTAATTCATCAACTTCATATACATCTTTAGATTCAATATCTAATGAATTACCATATTGTAAAATGAACCCATCTATATATGTTTTATACGATTTTCCAATATTTCTATATGAATACCCACCAACTTCTATACTTTTTTCACTTTTGCTAGACCATATCACACTTCCAGTTTCATCATCTCTATACCAATCTTCCCCATCTGGATCCACCAACTTCACCGGATTCCAAGCGCAGTAAGCATAAGGACTCATACTCGGGTACTTGTCGCTCATCGGGTCAACGGACATAAAGCCCAAGTCCACATCGTCAAAACGCGCACCAAAATAGTAGTACCCTGTTTCAATATCCTTTTCTTTACCCGTAAAGGTAAACCGCTCGTCATACGTCGTACTCCGCTCATTCACAAAATGCTCTCCAAACGGCAAGTACTGTAGGTGCTGCACAGGCAAACCCGTATTATTTGTTATCCAGCTCGCACTGCCAAGGTGGTCGCTGTGGAAGTAGTAAACAGGCTCAACAGAGTTTGTCAAGTTTTGCCTAAACTGCTGCAAAAGATTGTTTTGTGTAAAGTTTAGAGCAGTATTCGAGATGTAAAAGTCGGGTAGTGGGTTTGTAAATAACTCTGTAGAAACATTGTAGCCACCGCATGGATTTACAGGGTATTCGTCCGTTGGCTGGTTGGATATGTTTGTTACTTGGTACAATACAAAGTTCAGTAGATTGTTAGCGTTGTATGTTGGGCCTTGGTCAAGCGTACATAAACGAGTCATCTTCTCAAACCCGCCAGTGCCTATTTTAGAGGCAATGCGGTTGCCGCCAGCGTAGTAGTATTTGGTATATTCGGCCTGCGTAACAGTCAGATATTCATTTGGATAAATGGTAATATTTTCAAGATTGGTGCTGTTCAGCAATGTGCCGCTTTGGTCTATTGCGGCGTTGCCAGTCATCTTTATGGCGCGGTTGCCGTCGTGGCCGTAGGCGTAGTAGCTCAAATATCCGTCGCCAGCTACCAAATTCAACCTGTCATCCTCGTCCCAAAACAGCATACGCATTGTTTGGTAGTTTGTGGTGTTGTTGTTTACGCTGTAAACCGTCTGCTGCGCAAGGTTGCCGTTATTGTCCCAACGCAGGTTGTAAAGTTCATTTGTAAGGCCGTTGTAATATCTACGTACTGCGTGTTGTTTGCTGTTTGGGGAGTAAGCGTAGGTGTTTGCAGTAGCGGTAAAATCCTGCAGTTTGCTGCACAGCCGCCCTGCGGGGGTGTAGCTCATCTCTAGGCTATAGTTGGTGTTGTTGCCTGAGTAACTGCCGTTTGCGGCGGTCAGGCGGTAAAGGTCGTCGTAGTTGTAAGTGTTTACATAAGCTCCACCAAGGCCGTTGGCACCGCCGGCCGTGTTCTCAACTTTAGTTATATTGTCCTCCAAATCAAACGAATACAAAATCTTTTGAAGACTGGCGTTGTTACTATAGGTTTGTAAGGTGCTCAGCCTCTGCAAGATGTCGTAAG
>JAFSOU010000055.1 GCA_017443265.1 Bacteroidales bacterium
CGATAGCGTAGCGGAGAAAAAAGTATTCTCCGCTCCCTGCGGTCGCTATCGAAAGCTCCACTGGGTATATTTTTGTTCTCCGCTCCCTACGGTCGCTATCGAAAAGTCCACTGGACTTTTCTTCATGTCAATGCCTTTAGGCTGCCGCACTTGGGTTTGGATTCGGTTTTTCTAAACATAACGATTTTCGCAGAAAATCGAATGCGCGGTGGGCCGAACATTTACCCGGGAAGCGGGGGCAAGTGCGCTGGATAGGGATTAAATGTTCTTGAACTTTTTTCTTTCTTTTTTCTTTCAAGAGAAAAAAGAAATACAGAGAGGAATGAAGTTTTTATTTTTCGTTTATTTTTAATCGGGCAAAAATGTTTTTTTTCTTATTATACCCCATTTTTTCTAATTGATTAGTTTGTTATTTTCAAAATCATAATACAACCCCGGATAATTATACCAATCAGGCATATTAGAAACATATATGTTTTTTTCAGCAGTTTTACTCACAATAGTTCCATATTCGTTGTTTTGAGTGTGAACGACAGGAGCATCATCAAAACTACAAATACGCCGCCATCTTTCTTTCTTTACAGAAATACTTTGATCGTGTCTTATTAAAAACTTTGTTGAATCGTTAATAATGAGTTTTGGACATGCATCTTGATATATAAGATAGATGTTCCCATTCTCTCCCCAAACATTGTCTATAAGAAACCAACCATCTCTTCCTGGATAATAAAACAGTGCAGAACCAATTTCTACACTATCTTTATAAAAATAGGTCAATTTGGTCATACAATCGTCCCAATCTTGTCTCAATACTTTTATATCATCCAAACTGTATACAGACTTTTTCATGGTATGTACACATGAAACAAGACAAATACTAATGAAAATTAAGAAAAAAAAACGATACATCACCTTATGGGGACTTCTAATTTTACATTATTTTTGATTTCATAGTCATTTTATCCGATTTTTTGCGAAGTCCGTTAAACAAATAACGAACAAAACGACACTGCAAAGATACGATTTTTTTTCAATCTGCCAAATTTTTGTTCTAAATCATTCAATATAAGACATTTTCGCACATCGAAACAAAGAATTTTTACATCCTCCACCCTACCGGCAGGAGGTCTTTTTGTTTTTGGACAGTGGCATTCGATTAAAAAGAAGTATGATATTTTTTCCTTTATTTCAACTTCTTTGCAAAAATCGTTTGGTTGGGGCTGTTGCCGTTTGCGCTATTTGCGGTTAAATGCGGCATTTGTGTTTGTCATTTACGGTTTTAATGGATTATTTTGATGATTTTTTCAATTATAACTCCGAAGCAACTGGTTAGTCTCGGGTATGATACCAAACCAAAGGACGACCAAAATCATCAAGATAACGAATCCAACACCGAATGCGGTGACATTCGAAATCATCTTGACCTTCATCATGAGGAAAAGAGATGTCTACTTGCATCCATATATTTTTGAAAACACGTCCAGTTGGAATCAAATCGCAATCTAATACTTTGATTATCTCATTCTTGTATTCATACCAAAGTTCCGTCATTTTAGGAATCTGAACATTTAATATTTCACCGCCGGGCGTCTTGAAAAAAACAATCTGGTTTCCTCCCCCTTTGTTGTTTATCGGGAAAACAACTTTCTGAACAGGTATCAATGACGACCAAAGACAATAACCAATATCTTTATTGTCTCTTTTCAACCACCCATACTGTACTTGATTATCACTATTTTTAAGAATCACTTTTATTGCATTTTCCTGAATGGAGCTAATGCACAATCCTTTAACCTCATCGGCAAACTCTATAAACTCTATTTCTTTGCTCCGATAGTAATTCTTCGAATTGATGGACAAGATTTTTTTCGTCAAGGTGGAATCAAAGATGTCGATATTTATTGATTTTTCTGTCATTTCGGGATAATGGCACCTAAAATATACTACGCCAATACCCGACCAAGGCTCCACTGCAATGCTTGATAAATAAAAAAGCAGTATAAAAAGTAACAAAAATATTTTTTTCATGTTGCTGTTTAGTTTAATATTTTCTATCAATATGAATATGATTGTAATGAATGGACGAACACTGACCTCCACCCTATCGGCAGGAGGTCTTTTTGTTTTTAAGGCGGTCGAAGGCGTGCTGTATCATGCCGAAACCGTACTCGCGCATGGCATCGGCTTGGGGGCGTTCGGCATCTATATGGTTTTCAACATCTTCGGTGCGATAGAAATACAACGCTTCGTTGGCGTCGGCAACTCTGTAACGGTAAAAACGGGCGGTGTCGAGCACACCTATCTTGTCGTCGGCACTGAAAAAGGCGTAACGCCGCATCTGTCGCTGCAAGTCGAGGCCGAAAGTGCTGTTGTCGTCGTAGGGGAAAAGCATTCCCAAAACAGTGGGACCGATGTCGATCTGCAGTGCCAGCTGTGAGCGCAACTGCGGCTGTATCTGCGACGGACAGTAGAACAGCATGGGCACATGGTGGTATTTCAGCGACATATCGTAGGGCGAATTGCCCGAAACGCCGTGGTCGGCCACAAAGACAAAGAGAGTGTTTTCGAACCACGGCCGCTCTTTTGCCATCCGCATAAACTCCCCTATCGACCAGTCGGCGTACTCCACCATCTTGTCGTCCATGCTCTCCGACTGCGGTTTCCAGCCGATGTCGTCGGGCAGCACGTAGGGGTTGTGGTAGCTGGCAGTCATCACGGCGGCGAAGAAAGGCTTGTCCTGCACTTTGTCCAACTCCTCCACCACATGGCGGAACAGCACGTGGTCGGGCACGCCGAGGGTGCTTTTCACCTCGTCGGCAGGATAGTCTTTCTGCGACACAACATGCTCAATATCATTGGCATAAAGAAAACCCGCCACGTTGTCGAACTGGTCGTCGTGGGTGGTGAAATACATGGTGTGATAGCCGTGAGCCTTGAAATGGTGGGGCATCCCGCACATCACCGGAATGTCGGTCTTTTTCATGCTGTGATGGTCGAGCACGGCAGGGAACGAAAACAGCGTGGAGTAGATGCCATTGTAGGTGTGGATTCCCGCGCTGTAGGCGTTTTCGAAGCTGAGGCCGTGGGCGGCGATGCTGTCGAGGCTGGGCGTGGGCGGCGCGGCAGGATTGAAGTGGGTAACACGGCAGGCCGCCATCGACTCCATCATCACCACAACCACGTTGGTGTTGGGCGGCAGCTGTATCAACGGGCTGTCGCCGAGGGTGCTGTCGGACAGCTGAGCGAGGTACACCCTTTCCGCCGTGGCGGAGTCTATCAGACTGACATCCTTGTTTTTACGGCTTTCCTTGATACTGTTGAAAAAGGTGAACATCGGGTTGAGCCCCAGCTGGTTGAGGAAAGCGTCGTTGCAGAAATAGGCAGTGCCCACGCGGATGGGACTTTTCAGGGCTATACGTCCGCGCATACCCAGAAAACATATTCCCACCAAAAGCAATCCCACAACAATCTGTTTGAAATACTGAATATTACCCCCGCTCTCTTTGAGAAATTTGCGGTAAATCCGACGCATCACCAACACGTAGGCCACTGCAAAAACCAGAAAGACAGCAAGATAAAGCAGAAAACGTGGCTCCTCCACAATCATCTTCACCACAAAGGCGGGCGAGTCCATCCACGCAAGGGCCGACACGTTGAGCCTTGTGAAAAAGTAGTTGAAATACGGAATATCGGCGGCACAGGCGAAAAACGACACCAGATAGAGCACCATGATGAATATGTGCACTCCGAGGTAAAAGCCTCTGCGCCTGACGCCAATCAGCTTGATTACAAAGAGATAGAGCAACGGCAGGGAAAGGATGTAACAACTTATCACCGTATCGAACCGCCAGCCCATGAAAAAGGCCCTCGCAAGGTCGAACCCCCAGCCGGTTTGGTCGGCTTTGAGCCAGAAAACCAAGGTGTTGATGCAGCGGAACAGGGCAAACGCCACTATCCCCACCACGTACACCGAAAGCAGGTAGTACAGATGCGAAAGCTGTGATTTACAAGGGGTTGCTTTCTTCATTGTCTTTGTATTTTCTAATTTAGTATTAACGTGGCAAGAATCTTTTTATTGTTAATTTTGAACACGAATCTCGAAAATAGAGAGACACGTAAATCCATGGCAACTTATTTTTATGATTTATTCAAAGACTTAAACACCCTGTTCCAGACTCCACTCATATACAGGCTGTATCATGATATGGCGTCCCGACTCCTCGACATTTCCGCTCTCGTGGTCGGTCAACAGCAGAAGGTTGTCGCAACCCGTCTGATGGGCGGCTAACAGCAGTCCGTTTATCTCACGCTTGCGCGTCTTTTCCGCCGAAATATCGTAAGACACTTGTATGGCCTGAACGACTTGTTTTCCTTTGCATACGATGAAATCACATTCGCCCGAACGCTCGTTGAGATAATAGACGTCACAACCTTCTATCTTGCATTTCCGCATCAGATGTATGGCAACTACAGTTTCCAGACGATGCCCTAAATTATCGCCTGCAAAGGCGTTCTCGCGCTTATCCATCATTGCCACATCGACGGTATAGATTTTTTCCTGCACCACCCGCTGACGGCTTTTCTGCGAATATTTCTGGATACCTATAAATAGGTATGCATCCTTAAGATATTTTACATAGTTTTTGACGGTGTTCAGCGACTTTATGTTGAAAAGACTTGCCAAATCCTTGACTACGACAACGGTGGGCGCCACATTCATCAAATGATGTGCCAACTGCTCGAAGGCGGCCTTGTACGAAATCTTGTAACGCTGCTCAATATCGCGTTTTAAAATATTTTCCACAAGGGTGTTGACGTAATCTTTGTTGTCTTCTACAGACAGCAGTTCGGGGAATCCACCCTGCTTCAAGTACTCATCGAAAGCCTTACGGCGAAATGCCTCCGCTTTGGTGGTACGATGGGCGATGTCCACTTTTTTCATGGTACAGAATTCCTTATACGAAAAAGGATATAGAGGTATTTCCTTGTTGCGACCCGACAGGTGGGTGGCCAATTCGCCGCTGAGGAGTTTTGCGTTGGAACCAGTTATGATAACATGCATGTTTTTCCTTAACAAACGGTTCACGAACAGGTGCCAGCCCTTGATGTTTTGTATCTCGTCAAGAAACAGGTATTGGAAATCGCCATAAATCTTATATAGCACCTCCAACACATCGTTAAGTTGCTTTGCATCAAGGCCAAGCAGACGTTCGTCATCGAAATCGGCGTAGGCGAACTTTCCGCCTTTGCTTTTCACTGCCTGATAACAAAGTGTCGATTTCCCACTACGTCTTACGCCTATAACCACCTGCGCCTGTGTACTTTTCAGGTCGACAAGCGATACCTCGCGTCTGTGGCACAGAATCTCCCGTGCTCTTTCTTCAAATTCCTCCTGTTGGTCGGAGAAAACAAATTCCAGTGTTCGTTTGTCTATCATAATCAATAAAATTGCGGTGCAAAGATACGAAAAAAATAATTACAAACTGCACTATTTTGCAAAAATTTCACCTCCAAACTGCACTATTTTGCAAATTTCAGACACTTAGACTGCACTATTTTGCAAATTTTAAGCATCTAAACTGCACTATTTTGCACACCAGCAAGTTCTAAAAAACTTCTGAGCGGAGTCATTTTGAACGCGGATCGAGGAACAATCCCCTTGATTCCACGATACTACGAAGTCTATTGAGCGGGATGCGACAATACAAATGCATATAGAGGCAGTCCGAAGACCAATCGAATTGAACGCCTCTGCTTCTGTTGATAAATACAATAAACGCTTCCCCTCGCAATGCCATACGAAGATAATAATCCAAGTGAGAAACATGGACACGTTTTCCTTCTTTTACGGCTTTGCGACGATAATTTTCCACGCATCCCAATGTCAAGAACTTACAGCCAGACTCTTCGAGAATAGCATGAGTAATTTCTATAAAACGGTTTTCTATTTCCAGATAATCATCAATAGTTACTACCTTGCCTTCATACTCATGCCCCACATCATCAAAAGAAGTCCATTCTTCTATTAAATAACGTCCATTATCGTCATAAAATTCGGGGTGATATACTTTACAATTTCATGACAAAGCCTACAAAACCGCAAACTGTTGAACCGATTTGTTATTAAATCTTTCTGTTTTGTCATAAAAAAACAATATCATAGTTGTTTCACCCACCAATCAACGGTGCTGTGGATTATTCAGTGGGATAATTTTTTCCTTGGGTAAATTCAAAAGGCATTGTGTAGTAACAGCGTCTTATATAACCATGAATTACGGCTGGTTCCCATTTCGGCATAGTGTTCAAGTTTAATACGCGAATGACTTCGGCGCCACAGCCAAGCTCTGATGCCAGACTGTCGGCTTCATCGCTGCCGTAAACAATGTCTCTCAACACTTTTGCATCCGAGATGCTACCGTCCTTCTCGACAATGAATTGAACATATACCTTTCCCTCAATTCCATTTTCCAATGCTTTTTGGGGATAGCGCACGTGTCTATCCAAATAAGCATCCAACGAATCGGTGCCACCGGGGAACTCAGGAGACTTTTCAGGCACAGTGATAACAAATGTGTCATTGGGGTCAACTTTTGGGGGTGTATGAAAGAAAAAGCAGGCGGTCATCATCCCTATAACACACGCCATAGTGGCGATTAAAAGTATTTTCTTCATTGTCTCGTTTGGTTTAATTGTTCAACTTAAGACATCACATCAATCCTCTATCTTTTAGCAGGGGTTTCACGCTGGGGTCTTTGCCACGGAACTCGCGGTAGAGCGTCATCGGCTCCACGGTGTTGCCGCTTTCGAGCAGGTGGCGGAATTTCTTGGCAAGCTCGGGGTTGAAAATGTCGCCACTCTCAACGAAGGCAGCAAAAGCGTCGTGGTCGAGGATAGCGGTCCAAGTGTAGCTGTAGTAGCCGGCATCGTAGCCTGTGGTAAAGATATGCTGGAAATACGGGCTTTTGTAACGGCTGATAATTTCGGGTATGAGGCCGATTTTGTCCATGTGCTCCTGTTCGAACTTATTGGGGTCGATGGACTGTTTTTCGGTAATGGAATGGTAGTCCATATCGAGCAGCGAGGCGGCCAGCAGCTCGGTGTTGATGAAACCCTGTCCGTAGGTCTGTGCGGCGGCAATCTTGGCGATAAGCTCGTCGGGGATGGCCTCGCCGGTTTTGTAGTGTTTGGCGTACGATTTCATCACCTGTTTGTTGCGGCACCAGTTTTCCATAATCTGCGAAGGCAACTCCACAAAATCGCGCGGCACGCTGGTACCTGCCAACGACGGGTAGTGGCACTTGCTGAGCAGTCCGTGCAGGGCGTGGCCGAACTCGTGGAACAGAGTCTCGCTTTCGTCGAAATTGAGCAGCGAAGGCTTGTCGCCAGCGGGTTTGGTGAAATTGCACACCACCTGAATTATGGGTATAACGTTTTCGCCTTTCTGGTTCACTTTCTGTCCGCGGAACTCGGTCATCCATGCGCCGCTGCGTTTGCTCTTACGCGGGAAGAAATCCATGTACAATATGCCTATCACGTTGCCGCTGTCTTTCACCAAGAAACAGCGTGCCTCCTTGTTGTAGGTGGGCAGGGTGTCGGTGGGCTCGAAAGTGAGGCCGTACAGCCGGTTGGCAACATCGAAAGCGCCGCCAAGCACGTTGTCGAGGGCGAAATAGGGACGCACCACGGAGTCTTCGAGGTTGTATTTCTCGGCTCTCAGCTTTTCGCTATAGTAACGCCAGTCCCACGGCTGCAGCTTGGCACCGGGCTCGTCTTTTTCGAGCATTTTCTGGTACTCGGCGCATTCGGCCTTGGCTTTTTTCAGCGCCGGAGTCCATATCTGCATCAGGCAGCTGTACACGGCTTGCGGAGTTTTGGCCAGACAGTCGTCGAGCACATAGTCGGCGTGGGTGGGGAAACCAAGTATGTTGGCACGCTCGAGTCGCAGGTTTACGAGGGTGTCGATAATCTTGGTATTGTCGAACTCGCCACCGTTGCAGCGGTCGGTATAGGCATGCCACAGCTCCTCGCGCAGCTTGCGGTCGGGACAGGTCTGCATGAAAGGTTCCCACGAGGGCAGCTGCAGGGTAACCTCAGTGCCGTCGTCGAGTTTCTTGCTGTAGGCATTGGTGGCTTTAAGCACGTTTTGGGCGAAACGCAGGGTGAGCGAGGCGATGCGCTCGTTGAGTTCACGGAAACGCGCCTGCTTTTCCTCAGGCACATTGGCGCCACCGCGCACAAAACCCTTGTATGTCTCTTCGAGCAGACGCATCTGTTCGGGGTTGAGCTGCAGCGAATCTTTCTGCTCGTACACAGCCTTGATGCGGGCAAAGAGCTTGGCGTTGAGCGCGATGTCGTCGGCGTGGGCCGAGAGCAGTGGTGTAACCTCTTCGGCGATAGCCTCCATCTCGGGGGAGTTCTCACATTCCGTAAGGTTGAAGAACACACCGCTGACGGTGTTGAGCAGCTCGCCGCTGTATTCGAAAGCCTCAATGGTGTTTTCGAAAGTGGGGGCTTCGGGATTTTTAACGATGGCGTCGATTTCCTCTTTCTGACGTTTCATGCCCTCCTCGAAGGCAGGCATGTAGTGTTCTGTCTTGATTTTCTCGAAATCGGGGATGTTGTACGGTGTATTGAACCCCGCGATAAACGGATTGTCTTTGTCCATATCTTTAGTGTTTTTGTCCTTACATCCGGCAGCAAGCATCAGCAGCGCACATCCGGCAATCAGTGTTGTTTTTCTCATTGGTATGTCTATTTTATGGACTGCAAAGATACGATTTTTTTTCGAATGAAGAAACATTCAGTGAATGTTTCGATAGCGACCGAAGGAAGCGGAGAACAAATTGAACTTTATTCAGTTTGTAGTTTTGAGTGTGCAGTTCAACGATGCGGGGGTTCGACAAGCTCACCCACCGCTCGGTATATCTGTCAATCTGAAAAACAACAAAAAAAGAGACACCCGCGGGCGTCTCTTTTTCTGTTTGTGTTACTGGCATTTCGCTACAAGTTAATCCATTTGGAATACCAAAGTTCGCCTCGGATGTCTTGGAATGTAACAATCCAGTAATACAATTTTACAAAATATCTCTTTGATGGGACATTGTTAATGGTAGCATCGAGGTCGTAATTACAGGTGCAAGATGCCCATTGGCCATACGCGCGAACATCTATCTCAAGCGTATCACCGATAATGTTGCTTCGTACTGCAAAACTATCAAGCCCGCAACCCGACATACAGTGCGACCATTCGAAATACAAGTCGTTCCCAATGCGGTCGAGAGTTACACCCCACCCAATGGTATCGCTTTTCTCTGCGCCGCTGTTAAGGCAGTCGGAGTTGTGGACATCCGTAACCAACAGATTCTGGCTTTCTGGTTCTACAACTGTTGTAGAAGGTGTGTCCTGATTATCACTTTTTTCTTTTTTGCAAGAAATCACGACAACTACCGCCATCAGTATTGCAAAAACTCCAAATAACTTTAAAGCATTTTTTTTCATATCAGTTTATTTTATTGGTTTATATTTTACTTTTCCATAATTGTACAACAGCAAGTTAGACAATCACGGTAACTTTACGATGCAAAGTTACACTTTTATTTCTTTTTATGCAAATAATTTTTCAGTCTTTTTACAGGGGGGGGTAATTAGTTAATAATTAATAGTTTAGAATTAGGAATTATTTATCAGGAATCTGTATTTTCCTCTTAAAAAGCAGTGTGATTGAACAAAAAAACGAGGGATCTTTGGCAAAAAAAAATGTTTCGCCACTAAAAAATTCCACCGCAACGTTTTTTTTTCTATTCAGCTTCTTTCAGAAGTTTCTCAATTTGTTTCTCCATATCGGGATAGAAGCCGTCGATGCGACCAACTTCTTCTCCATCACGAAAAACAATAACCATCGGCACAGATTTGATTTCCAGCTCTTTGGCGGTATTCTTCGATTTGTCGATGTCCATGGTGAAGAATCGGGCACGATTGGCGTTCTTGGCGGCCATGCTATCCAAAACGGGCTGCAGCATCTTGCAGGGTTTGCACCATACCGCCGAGAAATCCACCACACATACGCCTTTCTTTATGCTTTTGGCAAAGGTGGCGTCGGTTATCTCGGTGCAGTGGGCCAACTCGGACTTCTGCGCGGGGACGGGGTCGGCAATCTTTTTTGCAAGAGCGGTGTCGGAAGGGTTTTTCACAAATGCAATCACGTCGTCGCTGTAGATATAACGTGCCTCGGTGGTGTCGGGCAGGTAAAAGAGGCTGTCGGGCACCGGACATTCCTCTATCGAAACCACCTCGGTCACTGTGGTGGTCTTGCGGCCGTTCAATTCCATGGTGCTTATGCTTTTTATCAGCAGCCCTTTGCCCGTGGGCGAAAGCGACGAGGCAAAAGCCAGCGAGGTGTCTATCCATGTCTGACTGTGTTTTTTCGCAGTAAAAAAGCCAACAGAGCTTTCGCTCTGCACCGTTACTTTTATGCAGCTGTGTCCGTTTATCTCCTCTTTTTCTATACCGACAGTGATTTTGGAGGACTTGTTGAGGCTTTTCCTACTCTCCTCCGACATGGAAAGGACAGTGACAACAGGACGGACACCGGAGTAGTCGATGGTATACGAGATGCCGTCTTTGTAAAACAACTTGGTTCTCATATAAGCGATGTCGCAAACTTGGTTGCCGTTTTTGTAGAATTCCACGCTCTCCGTCTTGGAACCACGGCCAACCTGAATGGTAGATGTCACCTTACCCTCGAACGGTTTTGTCTGCGAAAAAGCAATACCGGTACCGAGCAACAACAAGGCGATAATCAGATATTTGTTTTTCATATTGTTCCGAATTTCAAATTTACAATATAACGCTATTGTGGCGGTGATATTGCACAAACAGTTCGGAAATAGTTTGCAGTTTTGAGTGGGGAGTTTTCAGTTTGCAAATCAACCATGAAAAATGTACAATTTGTTTAGATTTGAGTTTGCAGTTCAACGCCTTAACATCTTCACACCTTAACGCCTTAACATCTTATTTTGTTCTCCGCCTACGGCTATCGAAAAGTCCACTGGACTTTTCTTCACCCTTACGGGGCTATCAACTTAATACTGAATACTGACAACCGACCCTAAATTTCAATTTTCAACTTTCAACTCAGCCTACGAAATCCCCTCTTTCCACCACAATTCTGCGGCTGGTGGATTCCATGCGTGCCGAGAGGCAGTCGTAGCAGTGGTCGATGCCGTCGCCGAGACATATTTTGTTGTCGTAGATATTGTACAGTTCGCGGTTTTCCACAGGCGAGAGGTTGGGCATCAACACGTTGGCGCCGGCCAAAATGCCGAGTTCCCTGCCCAGCGGGTGCAGGCTGCCCAATGCCGTGGTGGAGGGCAATAGCACATGGGGGTGCAAAAGTCGTATCGTTGAAAGCAGTCGCAGGGTGGTCTCCACCGAGCCGTTGGGCTCATCGGCGAAAGGAGTGTGCTGTGTGGCCACGAAAGGCCCTATGCCCACCATCTGCGGACGGAACGAGCGGATAAACTGCAGGTCTTTGAAAATGGTTTCGGGAGTCTGTCCGGGCGAACCCACCATAAAACCGCAACCAACCTGATAGCCAATTTCTTTGAGCCATTGCAGGCACTGCATACGGTTTTGGAACGACATCTCCTCGGGGTGCAGGTAGTGGTAGTGCTGTTCGTCGGCGGTCTCGTGACGCAGCAGGTAACGGTTGGCGCCCAAGTCGAAGAGGCGTTGGTAGCTCTCGCGCGGGCGTTCGCCCATAGAGAGAGTGATGGCACAGTCGGGATATTCGGCACGGATTTGCGATACAAGGTCGCCCAGACGCTCGTCGGTCCACCACATATCCTCGCCGCCCTGAAGCACGAAAGTGCGCATGCCGTATTTGTAACCGTCTTGGCAACAGGCCATTATAGTTTCGGGTGTCATGCGGTAACGCTCCAAAGTTCGGTTGCTACGGCGTATGCCGCAATAGTTGCAGTTGTTGCGGCAGAAACTGGTAATCTCGACCAGTCCGCGCAGGAAAATCTTGTCGCCATAGACGTTTTCCACAGCCTGTCGGGCCTTGGCATGGAGGTATTTCACGGCGTTGTTTTTTGGCAACGACAACAATTCTTTCAAAAAAGAAAGACTGATGTCCTGCTCCGAGGCAAGGACATCAATCTTATGTATTGTCTGCAATTCGTCGGCGGTTGCCTCTGCCCGTATCACGGAACAGTTCTGTGCTATGAGCGCGGACTTGGCATCGGCCGATGGCTGTTTTTTGGTGGTTTCGTCCATAACTGTTATTATAAAACCATCAATAAATGTTGAAATGCCAACACTATTTGCTGTAAGCCTTGGCCATAGCCACGCTGCGCACGGATTCGGCGCGGGCGAAAGCGGCCATATAGCGTGCCGACGGCATGAAACTGCGTTTGCAGCTGTCGTCGCCGCCGAGCTGACGGTTTACGTCGTCGATAAGCAGGTAACCCATTATTATCGAAGCGATGACATCGGTCTGCATTCGACGGAAATCGTAGTCGGTCTCGGCATTGGCGTTGGCCATTTCGGCAAGGACTTTGTAGTTTTCGGTAGCCTCGCGGAGCATCTCACGCAGGGGTTCCAGCTCGCTGTGGATTGTACGTGCGTCGTATTCCTCGATTTTGGCTATGTATGCGCCGTTGGCGATGCCTTTCATGGCGGCCACCACCTGCAGCTGCGAAGTGCCTTCGTAGATGCTGAGGATACGTGCGTCGCGGTAGAGGCGTTCGCAGGCGTATTCTTTCATAAATCCGCTGCCGCCGTGCACCTGAATGCAGTCGTAGGCGTTGCGGTTGGCAAACTCCGATGCCGAGAGTTTCAGCAGCGGGGTGAGTATGTCGGCTGTGCGCGAGGCACGTTTGTAGTCGGCACGTTCGTCGCCTTCCAGCTTGCCTTTGGCTTCGTAAGCCTTGTAGGTGTCCACCATACGCGATGTCTCGTACAGCAGGGTACGAGCGGCGTCGGTGCGGGCGCGCATGGCAAGAAGCAGGTCGCGCACGGCAGGGAAATTCACGATGGCCTGACCGAACTGCTCGCGTTCTGCGGCGTATGCCTCGGCTTCGCGGCAAGCGGCCTCGCAAAGTCCCACCGACTGGGAGCCAACACCCAAGCGGGCGTCGTTCATCAGTGTCATCACGTATTTGATAAGTCCCAACCTGCGTTCGCCGACGATATACGCCGGAGCGTTGTTGAATACCAATTCCGCTGTGGGCGAGCCTTTGATACCCATCTTGTTTTCCAAACGACGCACCGTCATGCCGCCGTCGTTGCGGTCGTAAACGAAATACGAAAGTCCGCGGCCGTCGTTGGTGCCCTCTTCGGAACGTGCCAAAACCAGATGAAGGTCGGCACCGCCGTTGGTGATGAAACGTTTAACGCCGTTGAGACGCCAGCAGTTGTTGGCCTCGTCGAAAGTGGCTTTCAGACGCACGCTCTGCAGGTCGCTGCCGGCATCGGGCTCGGTGAGGTCCATGGAGCAGGAGGCTCCCTCGTAGATACGGGGCAGGAATTTGTCCTTGATGGCCTCGTCGGCAAAGGAGCTGATAGTCTCGGCGCAGTCCTGCAGGCTCCAGATGGTGGCAAAACCGGTGTCGGCACGCGAGATAATCTCCGTTGTCATGATGAAAGGCACATACGGGAAATTGAGGCCGTGGTATTTTCGTGGCATGGAGATGCCGAACAGTCCCGACTGTTTAAGCACGTCGTAGTTCTGCTGCGTGCCGGGTGCGTACACCACGCTGTTGTTGTCGATATGCGGACCCACGTGGTCCACCTCCTCGGCGTTGGGGGCTATCACGTCGCCGGCGATGTCGCCCACGAGCTGAAGCACGCGGTCGTAGTTCTCTATTGCCTCGTCGGCGTTGGCGGGAGCATCCTCGTATTGGCCGTGGTCGGCAAAATCGCGCTCCTTCAGGGCGGCGATTTTCTTCATTTCGGGATGCGTGAGATGAAATTTAAGGCTGTCGTTATCTGTGTAGAAATTCATAACTTTCGGGTATTATTTTTTGTTTTTGTTGTAACAAGCTATCAGTTGCGGCACCACTTTGCACACGTCGCCGATGATGGTGTAGTCGGCAATGGCGTTGATTGGCGCCTCGGGGTCGGTGTTGATGGATATTATCTTGCCCGACTGGTCCATGCCAGCACGGTGCTGCACTGCCCCCGATATACCGCAGGCGATATACAGCTTGGGACGCACGGTAACGCCCGTCTGCCCTATCTGGCGGTCGCCTTCGGCAAAGCCTGCATCCACGGCGGCGCGGGTGGCACCCACCTCACCGCCAAGGGCCTGTGCCAGTTGGTGCAGCATCTCGAAATTCTCCTTGCTGCCCATGCCGTAGCCACCGGAAACGATGATGGACGAGTTCTTTATGTTGATTTTCTGCTGCTCTATCTCGCGGGCGATTATCTTCACGCATTCGTCCTCGCCACGAAGGTATTTATTGGCGTCGAGGGACGTTACGGTGCCTTTGTAGTTGGCATCCACTACTTCTTTCTTCATCACGCCTTCGCGCACGGTGGCCATCTGCGGACGGGTTTCGGGGTTCACAATGGTGGCTATGATGTTTCCGCCGAAAGCGGGACGAATCTGATAGAGAATCTTGTCGTATTGTTTTTTGGTAACCTTGTCCTCGTAGGAGCCTATCTCCAGCGATGTGCAGTCGGCGGTGAGGCCGCAGCGCAGGTACGAGGAGATACGCGGGGCGAGGTCGCGGCCCACGCAGGTGGCACCCATAAGAACGATGTCGGGACGGTTTTCCTCTATCACCTTTGAAAGCACCGCAAAATGAGGCAGGGTGCGGTAAGGCGACAGACGACGGTCGTCGGCCTTGAAAACCTTGTCCACGCCAAAGGGGTATAGTTGTTTTTCGATGTCGGCAATGCCGTTTCCGCAAACCAAGGCGGCAAGCTGCGTGCCAAGTTCGTTGGCAAGGCTGCGACCCTTGGTGCAAAGTTCCAGACTCACATCGGCCACATGGCCGTTTTCTGCAAGTTCGCAATATATCAGTATCATGATTTTTCTTTGATTTTTCGTTAATACTACCCAATTATATGGTCTTTCATCAGTCCGGCCACAAGCTCGTTGAGGGCGGCTTCGGTGGGTTCCACCTGCTGCGCGTCCTTGTGGGCAAGCACCACATTGTCTATCTTCTTCACCTTGGTGGGCGAGCCTTTAAGTCCGAGACGCTCCATTTCGGGGTCGATGGCGTCGGCGTTCCATATCTCGGGCGCGGCTTTGGCATATTTCAGCAGACGGTGTGCGTGCGGATAACGGCAGTCGTCGGCCGAGGCGGTAACGGTAACAAGCACCGGAAGGGTGGCTTCCACTGTCTCCACACCGTTGTCCAAGCGGCGGGTGAGGGTTATGGTGTCGCCCTTGAGGCTTACCAGCTTTTCGGCGTAGGTAATCTGCGGCAGGTTGAGCTTTTCGGCCACCTGCGGACCCACCTGTGCGGTGTCGCCGTCGATAGCCTGACGTCCGCCGAACACCATATCGTAATGTCCTATCTTTTTGATGGCACATGCCAACGCATAGGATGTGGCAAGGGTGTCGGAACCGGCAAAACGCATGTCGGAGATAATGACGCCTTTGTCTGCGCCACGCGAGAGCGAGTCGCGGATTATAGCGGCGGCACGGTCAGGACCCATGGTGAGGACGGTGATTTCGGTGCCGGGGTTCTGTTCTTTCACCTGCAAGGCCATCTCGAGGGCTTTCAGGTCTTCGGGGTTGAAAATGGCAGGCAGCGCCTGACGGTTTACTGTGCCGTCGGCGTTCATAGCGTCGGGACCCACATTCTGTGTGTCGGGAACCTGCTTTATCAGTACTACTATCTTATACATTGTTCTTTACTAAAAGGGAACCTCTACGAGGTTCTTTGGGTTTTCGTTACTATTTTTTTACACTTAACAATTTAAACAATTAAACACTCCTCATCCAAGTGCGAGGCCACCGTCGCAGCATATCACCTGACCTGTAACATACTCCGAGAGGTCGGAGGCGAGGAACAAGGCGAGTTTTGCTATGTCTTCGGGCAGACCGGGACGACGCATGGGTATGCGTTTCTTCCATTCTTCGATAACCTCTTCGGAGAGTTTGCCGGTCATGGCGGTCTGTATAAAGCCCGGGGCTATGGCGTTGCTGCGTATGTTGCGGCTGCCCAGCTCCTTGGCCACTGATTTGGTGAAACCGATGATACCGGCCTTGGAAGCGGAGTAGTTGCACTGTCCGGCATTGCCGTTCACACCTACTATTGACGACATGTTGATGATGGAGCCGTTGCGCTGACGCATCATCATGGCGGAGAACACTTTGGTGTAGTTGAACACCGAGGTGAGGTTGAGGCGGATTACACGGTCCCAGTCGTCGGCGGACATACGCATAAGCAGTGTGTCGCGGGTGATGCCGGCGTTGTTCACCAGCACATCCACACGGCCGTATTTCTCGGCTATTGTCTTGCCCAGCTCCTGAGTCTGTTCCAGCGACGAGGCGTCGGCGGCGAAGAACTCGGCGCGTACGCCGAAAGCCTTGAGTTCGTTGGTTACAGCTTCCGAGCGTTCGTCGGCGCGTATATCGGTGAAGAGTATGTCTGCACCGTTTTTGGCAAATTCGAGGGCGATGCTACGTCCTATTCCTTGTGCTGCCCCGGTAATAAGGGCTATTTTTCCTTCTAATAATTTCATATCGTGTGTTTTATTATGTTATCTTTAAATATGTTGGTCAACTTTTTTTGAATGAACCCAAACTGCAAATATACGATTTTTTTTGTAATTCAGTGAACTGTGATCTGTGAACAGTGAACTGAAACGGTCGTTGGTCATATGTCTTTGGTCAGTGGACTATTGACAACTTATTATTTAAGTAAAGGTCGCGTCTCTCCGAGACGCAGTTTTTCTGAGGTTTATTTTCACCCCCACACTGCGTTCCTTGTGTGGGGTTATTGAGATCATGTGTCTCCGACACATTTTTGGTAATAATTTAATTATCATTTTTACTTTTGACTTTTGTCCTTTGACCCATGACCTTTGTCCTTTGACCACTAAACCCTCCTTACTGCCACGCAGGCGTTCTGTCCGCCGAAGCCGAAGGAGTCGGAGATGGCGATGTCGGCCTGCACCTTGCGTGCAGTGTGGGGTATGTAGTCGAGGTCGCAGTCGGGGTCGGACTCGTTGAGGTTGATAGTGGGCGGCAGCACTCCGTGTTTGAGGGTGAGAGCCGTGGCCACCATCTCCAGTCCGCCTGCTGCTCCGAGGCAGTGTCCGAACATCGATTTGTTGGAGCTTATCATGGCCTTGCGTGCCAGCTCTTCGCCGAGCGACTGTTTCAGAGCCATGGTCTCGGTTTTGTCGTTGAGGGCCGTGCCGGTGCCGTGGGCGTTCACGTACAGCATCTCGCCATTGTATTTGGCTTCTTTCAGCGCCTGCTCGATGGCGATGGTCTGCGACTTGGCGTCGGGACGCGGAGCTGTGTAGTGGTAGGCGTCGCAGGTGTTGCCGAAACCGCACACCTCGGCGTAAATCTTGGCACCGCGCTTGCGGGCGTGTTCGTATTCCTCGAGGATGACGATGCCGGAGCCTTCGCCGATGACGAAACCGCCACGACGTTTGTCGAACGGCAGCGAGGCCTCGTCGGGGTTGGTGGCAAGCGAAAGGGCTTTGCTGTTGGCAAATCCCGACACAGCTATGGGCACTATGGCCGATTCGGCGCCGCCTGCTATAATGGCGTCGGCATAGCCGTGCTTGATGTTGCGGAACGCCTCGCCTATGGAGTGTGTGGCGGTGGCGCAAGCCGTAACTATGGGCAGACAGGGGCCTTCGGCATGGTAGGCTATGGCTATGTTGCCCGCGGCGATGTTGGAAATCATCATCGGCACAAAGAGGGGCGACACGCGTCCCACGCCTTCGGTCATCATTTTCTCATGTTCGGAGCAGAGGGTGTGTATGCCACCCACGCCGGAGCCCACAAAGACGCCCAAGCGTTCGGGTTCCATCTCCAGTCCGCTGTCGGCCATGGCCTGCGAAGCGGCGGCCAGCGCGAACTGCGAGTAACGGTCGGCACGACGCATCATGCCTTTGTCCACGTTGTAAGCTGAGGGGTCGAAATCGGTAATCTCGGCGGCCACGCTGACTTTCAGGCCGTCGGTGGGTATATTTTGTATAGGACGTATGGCGCAAACGCCTTTCTGAAGGTTGTCCCAAAAAGTGGCCACATCGTTGCCAAGGGGCGAAACTACGCCTAATCCTGTTATAACTACTCTTCTTTCCATTTGTATGTTTATTGTTTAATTGTTGCGTGTTTAATTGTTAACTCCTAACTCCTAATTCCTAACTCATTACCATTCCAGCAGACATGCGGCGGAGACGAAACCGGCTCCGAAGGCGCTCATCACTATCTTGTCGCCCTTATGGATACGACCGTTGGCCAGCAACTCGTCGAGCAGAATGGGTATGCTTGCCGAAGAAGTGTTGCCGTAAAATTCGATGTTGGTGGGGAATTTCTCCTCGGGTTCCTTAAGCAGCGAGCGTATGCCGTCAACAATGCGCTTGTTGGCCTGATGTATAAGGTAACAGTCGATGTCGGAGGGTGTAAGTCCCTGACGGGAGAGGAGTCGCATAATGTCTTTCGACGATTCCGACACTGCTTGGCGGAAAAGCTCGCGGCCTTTCATCACCAGCGGCTGGCCTTTGACATAGTTTTTCTCGAAAGGTGTTTGTTCCAACCCCCGCTCGTAGTACAGCACGTCGCGGTTGGAAATCATCGTAAGCTGCACATCCTTGAACGAATCGCCGGGACCCACAATAACGGCACCCGCGCCGTCGGCAAAGAGTATGCTGCAGTCGCGCTCGGTCCAGTTGCAGTATTTGCTCGGCTCTTCGGCACAGAGTATCATGATATATCTTGCATTACCTGCCTTTATCATACTGTCGGCCAGCATCATAGCGTTGACAAAACCGGCACACGCCACGTTGATGTCCAGTCCTGCGCACTTAACACCGATACGATCCTGCATAAGGCAGCTTAAGCCCGGTGTTACGTGGCGGTTGGCCACATTGGAGCAGATAAGGAAATCTATTTGTTCGGGGCTTAGTCCGGATGACTCGATAGCCTTTTTGGCGGCTATTTCTGCTATGTCGTAAAGGGTTTCGGTGGAAAGCAGACGGCGGGCCTTGATGCCAGTACGCTCGGTTATCCACTCGTCGCTTGTATCTAAGAATGTTGCCAGTTCATTGTTTGTAACCGACAATGACGGTAATGCGCTTCCTGTTCCTATAATTTTCATACAGTTTATTAATTAGTTAATAATCAGTTCGGTTCGGACACAGATGTTTTCACAAACTGCATCTTGTCTTTACAGTTTTTTTACTTCAATTGCGCATTGCAAAGATACGACTAATTTTCGAGATAGCCAAGCCTTGCCCTTTCTAAAAAAAAATACAATACTGATTTTTAGAGTCTTGCATAAAAACGCTTAACAATAATTAACGAGTAAGGGGGGCGAAAAACGATTTTCTTTTCCGCTATTATTATTGGAAATATGATATATCTACGGGCAGTATGATATACCGGTGGGCAAGGCACGCAACCATCATAGTTTGAAACGCAGGTCTATCCATCCCCAAGTGAGGCTGTTGCCATCGGAGGTGCGTTTGAGGCGTTCCATAGTTTCGGTGCCGGCCATATAGGAGAATCCCAGCGAGAGCCCAATTTGCTTGTTTATGGCATACGACGCCTCCAACTCCAGCTCGTGGCCGAGGGTGTAGTCCATTTCGTCGAGTTTGGTGGCGGTGGCGAAATAATGGTACCCCATACTTACGTCGAAACGCTCGAAGGGATGGAAAGCGGCCGTGGCGTAGAGGTTCTGCAGGCCGGGGGTGAAACCGCCGTAGTAGGTGCTTACATAGAAGAAATCCATGGCGCCGTAGAACTTGTGGTGCGAGCCCCAGATGGGGTTGAAACCTTTCACCTCCTTGTGCTGCATAAGGTCTATGGCTCCGCTGGCGGGGACGGCAAAGTGCTCGACACCACTTGGACGCACCTGTTCGACACCATTCCCGTGTACGACACCACGCACGTAAGCATACAGGGTGCGGAGGCCATGCCGTGGAAGATAGGCCAAAGCGGGCTAAATATCATTGTTAGCGGGGCGGAGGGCGAAACGGTGCGCGTCTATGATGTTTCGGGGCGTTGCCTGCACGTACAGCCGCGGGCTGTGGGGGTATTGCGTTTCCGAATGCCCACGGCAGGGGTTTACCTTGTGCAGGTGGGCGGCAGCCCGGCACAGAGGGTGGTGATAACGGACGTGGGGAGTTGAGAATTGAAAGTTGTGGCTTCGACAAGCTCAGCCACCACAACGACACCCTGCCTGCGTCCGGAATTGGAACCTGAAAATCTGACAGTTTTTTTTACCGATTTTTCTTGCTTTTTCCAGAAACATTTTGCCAAACCGGAAAAAAGTCGTATCTTTGCAAAAATTTTCGAAGCGATGGAAAATCAACGTTATATACTGCCATATACTGATTTCGGGTTCAAGCATTTGTTTGGCTCTGAGCTCAACAAGGACTTGCTTATCAGTTTTTTGAACGCCCTTTTGCAGGGCGAGCAGGTTATAACCGACCTCACATACCTCAACAACGAGCATCTTGGCGCTACACAGTGGGAGCGCAAGGCCATTTTTGATGTGTATTGCAAGAATGACAAGGGTGAGTATTTCATTGTGGAAATGCAAAACGCCTACCAGAAGTTTTTCAAGGACAGAAGCCTTTTCTATTCCACTTTCCCGATACGCGAACAGGCCAAACAAGGCGACTGGGATTTCGAGCTGAAGGCCGTTTACACCGTGGGCTTGCTGAATTTCGTTTTCGACGAGGACAAGGACACAAAAGACTATTACCACCACGAGGTGAAGCTGATGGATGTGAAACGCAAAAAAGTGTTTTACGACAAACTCACGCTTATATATCTGGAACTGCCGAAATTCAACAAGACAGAAGATGAGCTTGTTACAATGATGGACAAGTGGATGTATGTTTTAAAGAACGTGTCGCGGTTGCTCGACAGACCTGCAAGTCTTAGGGACCGTATTTTTACACGTTTCTTTGAGGTTGCCGACATAAAAAGATTCACCCCCGAAGACATGCTACAATATGAAGCTTCGCTGAAAGCATATAGGGATAACACCAACACTATTAAGACCGCCGAGGACAAAGGCGTGAAAAAAGGTATGGAGCTCGGACTGAAAAAAGGTATTGAGAAAGGCTTGAAGAAAGGCCGCAAAGAAGGTTTGGAAAAAGGCAAGGCCGAGGGCCACAAAGAGGCAAAGCTCGACATTGCCCGAAATATGAAACAGAAAGGGATGGACACCAAAACCATTGCCGATATTACCGGCCTCACCGCCAAAGAGATTAAAAACCTCTAAACTCGGATATAGTGATGAATACTGTTTTTAACACATTGACACACAGTTATTTATGGGGGGGGGGTATGGTGTAATTCCCACCTCGCACGAATTTTTATTTACCCAAACCATACAGCGGACAAACCGCAAAAAATCTTGATTTTTTTCTCCTTTTTCTTTTCCTTTTCCAGAAACATTTTGTATCTTTGCAGTGTCTATTAAGACGTAAAATAAAAACAAAAAACAATATAAACATTTAAAAATCAAAATTATGCCAGCCGATTTAGTAAAAGAACTCAACAGCTTGGATTTTTCAAAATACATAGGAGGGCCTATGCAAGCCGCTGTTGAAGCTCAAAATTCTGCCTCTATGGCTCAAATTGAGTTTATCAAAAATGTTGGACTTGAGACTGTCGCAACAGATAGTTCGGGAAATGCAACAGAAACCAAAGTTAGAATGGTTGAATTCAACTATTCTACAGTGGATGGGGGAGTTGAGACTACAAAATCCCTGAAAGTTCCGCTCTTAACAATGGTTTCCGTACCATCTCTTCGTATTGACGAGATGACAATCGATTTCAACTGCAAATTGAATTCTGTTGCAACCAGCAATGATACTCAGAGCTTAGAAATAGGTGCTTCGTTGAACCTAAATGTTTGGAAAGTGAAGTTGAATGTTACAGCTTCGTACAAGCAAACAACTAGCAACTCGGAAAAAGTTGAACGCACTTACTCTATGAATGTTCATGTGCGCGTTGTAAATGATGAAATACCAGCTGGTCTTGACCGCATTTTAAATATTTTAGAAAGTGAAATAAGAGCAGCTAGTCAAAATGCAAATGGCACAAGCGGTTCTGGTAGTACAAGCGGAACTTGAATGTTATAATCAGACAAATAACTAATAAAAATACAAAAAAAA
>JAFSOU010000056.1 GCA_017443265.1 Bacteroidales bacterium
CTTCTAAAACGTTACAATTTAGAACTGTACAAAAAATACCTTACGTTACTCTATAGGTTTTGTTCTCTTGTGGCAAAGGCAGACGGCAATGTTTCGGCAAAAGAGCGAGCCTTTTTGGATCATATTGAAAAATTGCGCAAAAGCACTTCTAACAATGCTTTAAAGACGACTCAAGCCGATAATAAAAAAGACTATTTTGAAGAACTTGACAATCTCATTGGTCTCGAAAGTGTCAAACAAGAAGTTCGTACTATGTCAAATTTCATCAAAATACAGCAATCAAGAAAGGAACAAGGATTGAAAGCCTCGCCAATTTCGTACCATTGTGTTTTCACAGGTAATCCCGGAACTGGTAAGACTACTGTTGCACGAATAATCGCTGGAATTTATGCCGAATTAGGCGTTTTGAAAAAGGGGCATTTGGTGGAGACAGACCGTAGCGGATTGGTGGCTGAATATGTAGGACAAACAGCTGTAAAAACAAACAAAGTCATTGACAGTGCTCTAGATGGGGTATTGTTTATAGACGAAGCTTATTCGTTGGTTGGAGAAGGTCAGGATTTTGGGAAGGAAGCCATCGCAACATTGTTAAAACGCATGGAGGACGATCGCGAACGTCTTGTTGTGATACTTGCTGGATATGGCGATGAGATGAAAGGCTTTATCGACAGTAATCCGGGACTACAATCACGATTCAACAGATACATAGATTTTCATGATTATTCGTCAGACGAGTTGTATCAGATTTTTTGTTTCTATGCTCAAAAGTTTGATTATGTCATAAACGACGATGCTTCACAAATTCTAAAGGACAAATTTGAAAATGCAGTAAACCACAAAGATGCCAATTTCGGGAATGCACGTTGGGTTAGAAATGTTTTCGAAAAAATTCTTGAAAAACAAGCTAACAGACTAGCCGCTATGCCAAAACTTTCATCTTCTGATTTGAAAGAAATAAAGGCGGAAGATTGCAATTAAAGTGAATATGCACACCCCATCCCCATCCCAGCCTTCTTCTTGAGTGCGAGAAATAGTTTTTCTCCTCCAAAGCTAATTTTATCTGGTATAACGTATAAAATTTGCGATTTTTATCTGCTAAACCCAACAATTTCTCTTGGTAACCACTCCGTCATGTATGTCATAAATTGCGGGAAATTAACGTTTTATAGTGTTTTGCGGAGAAAAAAATATTTTATTCTCCGCAAAAATGCGGAGAATAATTTGCATAATCTCCGCAAATCTGTTTTCTCGTCCTTTTATTACCAATTCAAAAAAAGTGGCAAATATTTTAGTTACCAATAAAAAGAAATGTATAATTCTTTGAATTAGCAGCTATAAAAACAGTATTTTTCTCAATTCAAATCTAATGTTCAATAATTTTGAATAAATATATAAAATTGAACAAAATCACTGCAAAGTTACTAATAATAAATATTTATTTCAAAATATTGCAATGATTTTCAAAATTCCGAATTCCGAAATCCTAATTGGCTACGCCGAGCTAAATGTGAAGATACTGCCTGTGGCAGTGTCGATAGCGAAGTGGAGAATTTAATTCCGAATTATATCTTCTGCCAGTTCCTTGAAATCTATTCCGTCGAAATTGCCAGAACTCATCATGAGCAGGTTGCTGCCGGTCCAGCTGCGTTTGGTGAGGTCTTGGCGCAGCAGGGCGGAGTCGGTGAAGACGTGGATTTTGTCGTTGCAGAAAGCAGCACGCACTTTTTCGGGGTCCAGCGGCGGCAGTTTTTTGTGCGCCACGGCGTGAGGGTTGAAATACACTATCGGCACGTCGGCAAGGTCCATGCAGCCGGCGTATTGTGCAAGAAATTCGGGCGTAAGGCTGCTGAAAGTGTGCAACTCCATGCATGCCACGAGCTTACGGTCGGGGTACTGCTCTTTCATGGCGGCAATGGTGGCGCGCAGTTTCGAAGGGGCGTGGGCAAAGTCTTTATACACAGCGGTTTGCGTATCTTTTTTCACCAGTTCCAGACGTTTCGAGGCGCCTTTGAAAGTGCTTATCGCCGACAGAAAATCGTTGTCGCTGATACCCAGTGCGTTGCAGGCGTTCTTGGCTGCCATTATGTTTTGCAGGTTGTGCCGTCCGAAAATCATCAGCGGGGTACGGCTGCCGTTGTCGGAAATGATATAGGTGGTGCCGTCTTTTATCTCGTAATTGGCTGTGTGATAGCCGGTTTTGGTGATGTCGTTGCGTTCCACGCTGTCGGCCACGGAGCACACGTCCTTGTCGTCGGCGCAGTAGATTAGGGTGCCGTTGGGACGGATGAGGCGGATAAATTGTGCAAACTGTTCCTTGTAGATGTCGAAAGTGGGGAATACGTTGATGTGGTCCCACGCTATGCCGCTGATTACGGCAATGTTGGGCTGGTAGAGGTGGAATTTCGGCCGGCGGTCGATAGGGGAGGTGAGGTATTCGTCGCCTTCTATCACCATCACCTTTGCCTCGTGCGACAAGCGCACCATCACCTCGAAGCCCTCCAGCTGTGCGCCCACCATATAGTCGGCGTCTATGCCGAGGTGTTGCAGCACATGCAGTATCATGGCCGTGATGGTGGTTTTGCCGTGGCTGCCGCCAATCACCACACGCGTTTTGTCCTTCGACTGCTCGTAAAGGTATTCGGGGTACGAGAATATTTTGATACCCAGCTCTTTGGCGCGTAGCAGTTCGGGGTTGTCCTCGCGGGCGTGCATGCCAAGTATAACAGCGTCGAGGTCCGTGGTGATGACTTCGGGTTTCCAGCCGATGTACTGTGGCAGCAGGCCGTATTTCTGTAGTCGCGACTTGGCGGGATCGAAAATCTCGTCGTCGGAGCCGGTAACGTGGTAACCCTTCAGGTGCAGGGCTATTGCGAGGTTGTGCATGGCACTTCCGCCTATGGCGATAAAATGAACTCTCATATC
>JAFSOU010000057.1 GCA_017443265.1 Bacteroidales bacterium
ATTGTAAGAATTTCTTCTGAATTGTCTTCTTTACCTTTCTCATTCCTGCCCGACCGCGCGACCTTTAATCGTCCGCCTGCCGGGCACGCTGCCTTCGGTCTCTGTTTCCTCAATGATCTCTGCCCGCACCATCCGCACATTTTCTCTCTCAAAACGGGAATGCAAAAGTACGACCTTTTTCCGAACTGACAAAATTTTTTTCAATCTTTTTTCGATTTTTTTTTGCAACTCACTGTGTGTCAGTATGATTTTTTTTCAACTTTTTTACCAATGAAGGGCAAAAAAGGGTGTTTTTCGGGGGATTTTTATGTCGTTTTTCCACTTTTTTATGTTCATATCGGCAAAAAGGCGAAATGCAAATCTGCGACAGCCCGGCTGGGAAAGATTTCAAATTGAGGAAACTCCCGACAAACTCTTTCGCAGGGTGAAAGACGAGCACGGCAATTTACAACTTTTAAAGGCGGCAAAAGCGTTCCACCCTGGCCCCGGCGTTTATCGTTCGTCGTATATGAATGCCCACAGGTTGGCCGTAACGGAGAACAATATGGCTTACCGCACGGCTGACTATGAAAGATACCAACGGTTTGACTTTGTTGTAGGTATCGAGGTGCATTTGAGCAACAACCACAACTGCAAAGGCGTACCTAACGGGCAGTTTGTGGATATATGCGATGAGTTACAAGGCAAGTACCCAAAGGACTTTAAGTTTGTAGGCTGGCATCCACATTGCAGGTGCTATGTAACGTCTATTCTCAAAACTCCCGAAGAAATGGATGCCGACGAGGAACGTATGGACAGAGGCGAGCAACCCACAACGGAGAGCGAAAACGAGGTAAAAGACGTGCCGCATGAGTTTAAGAAATGGTTAGACGATAACGAAGAACGCATTGCTAAGTCAAAGAGTTTGCCGTATTTTTTGAGAGATAATAAGGAATTACTCGAAAAAGAAAACAAAGAAGTCTTTGAAGGGATAGCAGAGATACCAGGTTACGAACAAAGCAATACTGTAAAAGTTGGAAAGTTTGTAGAAGTAACAAAAGAACAGATATATACCCACCTTAAAGATTTAAGTGCTAATTTTACCCACGAAGAAGCGTACACAATACTATCTGATGGTAGAATATATCATAAAGTTGGTGGAAAAGGAGAAGTAAATTTTTCTGACGCTGAAAAAGAAATGTTTGCAGGAGGAGAGCTGTATCACAACCACGATAATAATACATTTTCGCCTAACGATATAGCGTTTATGTATGTAAATCGTCTAAAATCAATACGTGCTATAACTACAAGTAAAGAATTTATTGCATTTGCTCCAAATGTCTATGACGCAACATTAGATTACGATTATATAACTAGTACAATGTCTAAACAAGCTTTTGATAATCTAATGAAGAAAATGGCACTAATGAATAGCAAAGAAGCTGATAACGCAAGATTAGATGCACAGCATCTGGAAATAAAAGAATTGTGCAAACTGCTTGGAATTAAATATGTGCGTGTCTTACACTAAATGTGTAGTTGCCAACTTGGTCGGGTTCAATATTGGTATGTGTTTCCAAGGCTCCGTACATATTTCTTACAGCATATCTATCTGGTATCCCTTGTGGATAAGCTAAGCAAGTGCCTTTTTTAACGCCGTTAAAATGCGAACACATTAGACAGCAAGTGCATTCAAATCGAGGTCTTGGCTTATAACCGTCTATCTGGTTTCTATATCTTGGCATAATAATAAATTTTCTATGCCTGCAAAGTTACAACTTTTTTTTCAATTGGCAAAATTATTTCGAACAATTCTCAGATTGCCACACTATTGCCTAATGGCGCAAGACTATTTTTGTCCAATTTGAAGGAACATACGCACCGCTTACGCAGTTTATACATTATTTATATGTATCGAACCGGTGTTTTCAAGTTTTTTTTGGTGCGCACTAGGCCAATTCCATTTATTTTGCGTAAATTTGCACTTTGCAATAAAATCGACATAACAACACAACACATTGAAAACCAATATATTAAAAACAATAACAGCGTTTGCGCTAACGTTAGTTCCTTTGTTGGCCACTGCCCAGCAAGCGAAATGGAACGACTTGTTCAATACAATAAAGTTTGAGGTGCGTGCCGACGGCGAGCTTACCACCACCGACACCACGCCGAACCTCGGTCTGCACGGCAAGTATTTCAACTTTATGCTTGGCGGCGAGCTTGGAGGCGGTTTCAGCTACTATTTCAAGCAGCGCATTGTGGCCACTCCGGGTACGGTATCGTTTTTCGACAACACTGATTTTATCTACCTCGACTACAAGCCCACCCAGAACTGGCGTTTCCGTTTCGGCAAGGAGGCCATGGCGCTTGGCGGTTTCGAGTACGACGCTTCGCCTATCGACGTGTATTTCCCCACCAACCTGTGGCGCAACATCTACTGTTTCCAGATGGCCGCCCACGCCGCATATATCAGCAACGACGGCAACCACACGCTTGTGGCTCAGCTCTCCAACTCGCCATACGTGAACTACGAGGGGCTTAATTTCGACGCCGGACTGGTGTCGTACAACCTGTACTGGTCGGGGAAGATAGGCCATTGGCATGCCCTCTGGTCGACCAGCATGATGGAGTACCGCTGGGGACATTTCCTCAACATGACAATGATTGGCAACCAGCTTACATACGACAAATGGGACCTTTACATCGACGTGATGCACCACTCGCTCGACTGGGACGACTGGGGCAAGAATTTCGGTTTTGTGAGCTGTGCCAACTACTATTTCACGCCAAGGTTCAACATTTTTGTGAAAGGCATGTACGAGCAAAACAAATCGTCGGAGCGCATAGGCTCTGCGGTTTCGCCCGGCCACCAGCTGGAGGCGGGACACACCTCGGCGCGCTACGGCTTGGGACTGGAATATTTCGCCAACGAGCAGAAAAACGTGCGTCTGCACCTGTACGCCTGCCGCATGACCGACAGCTACAACGACATGGAAGGTCTGCGCCACACCGACGCCTCGTGGAATTTCAACCTCGGCGCCACATGGACCGTGGATGTGAAGAAAATGATTAACGAACGATTTGCAAAATAACGCATTACCGAAATGGAAGAAAACAAAGGAAAGAACTACAAGAGACACAGCCTGCTTTCGGTGCTGAACCCCTTTGAAGTTTTCAAACACCACGAGACTGCCGCACCGAAGCGCGAGCACAAATCGAAGTTCACCACACGCCGCAGTATTGAGGCGTTGATTTTTTTGGTGTGCTTTTTCGCCTTTTTTGGCCTATTGGCATACAAAATGACATTGCCGCACATGCTCAACACGTTTATGCAGACGGCCTACCACCTGCTGCTCGAGACGGTGTTCTACATCATGGCCATCTGTGTGCTGATGGGCGCTGTGAGCAAGCTGTTCACCGAGTTTGGCGTGGTGCGACTGATGGAGAACATACTGCGTCCGCTTATGAAACCATTGTACAACCTGCCTGGCGTGGCCGCTCTGGGAGCCGTGATGACCTTTTTGAGCGACAACCCCGCCATCATCTCCTTGGCCAAGGACAACAACTTTTCGCGTTATTTCAAGAAATACCAGCTGGTGTCGCTAACCAATTTCGGAACCGCTTTCGGCATGGGCCTTGTGGTGATAGCCTTTATGACCGGCAAGGGATTCGGCGGCGGGGCTTTGGTGGGACTTCTGGGCGCCGTTATCGGAAGCATTGTTAGCACAAGGCTGATGCAACGGTTCACGCTCAAGAGCCACCCCGAGCTCGACTGTCCCGTTACCGAGGAGGAAGGCACCGAGGAGAACATCTCGTTCCGCAGCGAGGGAAGCATTTTCCAACGTTTTCTGAACGCCATGCTCGACGGCGGCAAAAGCGGAGTGGGCATTGGCATCGCCATCATCCCCGGAGTGCTGTGCATCAGTACCATTGTGATGATGCTGACTTTCGGCCATCCTGCTGGCGGTTACACCGGCGCGGCATACGAAGGTGTGCCCGTAATAACATGGCTTGCCGACAAAATCAACGTGGTGTTTTACTGGCTGTTCGGTTTCGAGAGCGGCGCGCTGGTGTCGTTCCCGATAACTGCTCTTGGAGCTGTGGGAGCAGCCCTCGGTCTGGTGCCGTCGTTTATCGACGCAGGCATTATAAACAACAACGCCATTGCCGTTTTCACCGCCATGGGCATGTGCTGGAGCGGCTACCTCAGCACGCACACCGCCATGCTCGACAGCCTTGGCTACCGCAACCTGATAGGCAAAGCCATTGGCGCCCACACGATAGGAGGCCTCTGCGCTGGCATCGCCGCACACTGGCTATGGGTACTGGCAAGCTTGGTGTTTTGAGTTGGGAGTTTTGAGTTTTGAGTTGGGAGTTGGGAGTTTTTCTAATCACTAATCACCAGTCACTAATCACTAGTTACAATGCAAAATAAAAAACGAGAGGCGGGCTGAGGTTCGTCTCTCGTTTGGTTTTAATTTCAATTAATAATCAATATTGCATTTTCTTAAGACGGCGGTAGGTGAGAAACTGAAACACTGCCGCAAGTATCAGTGGAAGTACAATAAAAACAATAACTATGAATATATCTTCATCAAATTTTGGCAGCCAATTTATCCACCAATCAGCACTCAACACCATAACTATCATCAGCACGAAACCCACCAACATTAGCCACAACATGGTTTTAATAAATTTTGCACGCTTAAAAACAGTGTTCGTGAACATAAAAACAGCGGATGTCAATAAAAGCAAAGCAATCGGAACCAATATTGTCCAAATCAACCAATCACCCATAAACCAATAATTATAACACTGCCAGAAATAAACTTTGTAAGGCCCGAAGGGAAGCAGCGTTAGCAGTGTATCTAAAAGAAGTGTCCCAAAAACAACAACTACTGGCACCGCGATGCTGCAATACATAAACATACTTAAATATTTCTCAGTGATTGATGCCGGCAACAATGCGAAATAGTTGCCGCGACCTTTCAGATTGCAACTTTTGTAGATGATTCCCGGAGCTATTGCCACTGCAACAAATACCCCAAGTATAAAATATCTGAGGCGGTGAAAATTATACATAAGCGTGTAGTACTCATCATAATAATCCTCACTCATTTCTAAATCAGAGAATTCTCTCATTGTCACCCACCCCCAAAGCCAAGCGGCGATAGAAAGAAGGACAATAATAAGAATGGCCAATCCGAAACGTGAATAGGTGGCGTGGAAATCGCGGGCGAGGACTTTCTTGAATCTATTGAAATCAAATGTGTTACTCATAGTTTTTCGGTTTTTAATTGTTGGTAATTTCAGTTTGTTCAAAGAGTTTCTTCACGGTGTCCTGATTGCGCAACACGGCGTTGAAAAGTGCTTCTATATTCAGCTGGCTGTCACCGAAGCCGTTGTTTATCAAAACATTGACAAATCCGCCTGCCAGCATCTCGCTGTAAAGGGCATCGGGAACAGCTTCGGGACAGTATTTGAAATGGAGTTTCTCGGTTATGCGCTCCACACTGGCGTTGAGCAGCACCCGACTGTCGGAAATGATAATTATCGGGTTGATGAGGTTCTCCACGTCCTTCACCTGATGGGTGGAGATTATGACTGTCTGGCCGCTGCTTTTGCGTTCGGAGAGGATGCGGCGGAAATCGGCTTTGGACGGGATGTCGAGGCCGTTGGTGGGCTCGTCGAGGAGCAGGTAGTCGGTGTTGAGGGCGAGTGCGCTGGCTATCAACGCCTTTTTCTGCTGTCCGAGACTCATCTCCTTGAACTTGCGGCGCGGGTCGATTTGCAGCTCGGCGGCAAGGGCTTGGAACATAGTGGTGTCGTGCTTGGGGTAGAACACGGCGAAGTCGCGGAAGAAACGCTCGGGCGTGGCGTCGTCGGGCAGAGGCTGCTCGTCGGGGAGGAAAAAGATGGTCTCCAAAAAGTCCGGCGTGCGGTCGAAACTGCGGTGGTCGTCCACAGTGCAGCTGCCGGCAGTGGGGCACAGGAGTCCGCTGATGGCCTTGAGCATGGTGGTCTTGCCTACGCCGTTCTCGCCGAGAAGTCCGTAGATGGCTCCTTTCTCGAACTGCAGGTTGATACCGTCGAACACCTTGGTTTTACGGTACGAAAACGAAAAATTCTTCAGTGAAATCATAATCGGATTGGTTTTTATTGGTTACGATTTTGTTTGTGTGATATGATAACGGAAAAAACATGTGGTTATTACGTTGGAATTACATTTTTTTCACCCAACACACATGGCTTACGCGCCAATTGAAAGGGAATCTCTACGAGATTCTGCGGCTTGTTATTTATTCATCATTGCGATAGCATAATACATTATTTATTGCACATTATGCATTTTACAATGAACGACGAGGTGCAAATCGGAGAAAAGGGCCGTTATTCATCATCACAACCGTTTGTTTTTCAACAAAATATAAAAAAGTTATGTTATTTGAAACTTTTTTCGTATCTTTGCACCAGATTATGAGAACCAACAACAGACATATCGCCAACATACCCCTCTTTTTGAACATCAAGAGGCGTGACGAGTTTGTGTGTCTGTAACCCTCCCCACTTTTTTACGATAAAGGAAAAGGCAATTTGTGGCGACATGCAGTCGCTGCACATTTTCAACAATATATAAGTAATTAAAAGTCAAATTAATAAAAACCAAAGATTATGGAATTACCATTTGCAGAATCATGGAAAATAAAGATGGTTGAACCCATCAAGAAAAGTACCCGCGAACAGCGCGAGAAATGGCTCGACGAAGCCCACCAGAACATTTTCATGCTGAAAAGCGACTACGTTTACATCGACCTGCTTACCGACAGCGGCACCGGCGCCATGAGCGACCGCCAGTGGAGCGCAATGATGATGGGCGACGAGAGCTACGGCGGAGCCCGCAGTTTCTTCCACATGAAAGACACCATCACCGAACTTACAGGTTTTGAGTACGTTATCCCCACACACCAAGGTCGTGCCGCCGAGAACGTGCTTTTCTCATACCTAGTAAAACCGGGTCAGATTATCCCCGGCAACGCACATTTCGACACCACCAAAGGACACATCGAGAGCCGCAAGGCCTTCGCTATCGACGTTACCGTTCCCGAAGCCTACGACACCCAGCTGGAAGTGCCTTTCAAAGGCAACGTAAGTCTCGAAAAACTGGAGAAAGTGCTGCAGGAGAACAAAGGCAACGTTCCTTTCATGGTGCTCACCGTTACCAACAACACCGTTGGCGGACAGCCCGTTAGCATGCAGAACATTCGCGAAACCTGCGAGCTGTGCCACAAATACGGCGTTCCCGTGAACATCGACAGCGCCCGCTTTATCGAAAACGCCTACTTTATCAAAACCCGCGAGGAAGGCTACGCCGACAAAACCCTGCGCGAGATTTGTCTTGAAATGTTCAGCTATGCCGACAGCATGACCATGAGCGCCAAAAAGGACGGTCTGGTGAACATGGGCGGTTTCATCGCCACCAACAAAAAAGATTGGTACGAAGGTGCAAAACTTTTCTGCATCCCCTTCGAAGGATTCCTCACCTACGGCGGTATGAACGGTCGCGACATGGACGCCCTTGCCGTTGGTTTGAAAGAAAACATCGAGTTCGAGATGGTTGAAACCCGTATTAAACAGGTGCACTACCTTGCCCAGAAACTCGACGAGTACGGCATACCCTACCAGCGTCCCGCCGGCGGACACGCCATTTTTGTTGACGCCGACAAGGTGCTGACCAACATCCCGAAAGAGGAGTTCCCCGCACAGACACTGACTTGCGAGCTGTACCTCGAAGCCGGCATCCGCGCCTGCGAGATAGGCTACGTGCTTGCCGACCGCGACCCCGTTACACGTGAGAACCGTTTCGGTGGCAACGACTTTGTACGTCTTTGCATACCGCGCCGCGTTTACACCAACAACCACATGGACGTGATTGCCGCTGCTTTGAAAAACGTGTACGACCGCCGCGACACCATAAAACGTGGTCTTGAAATTACTTGGGAAGCTGAACTGATGAGGCACTTCACCTGCCAGTTCAGACGTTTGAAATAGATTTTCGGATATTCGGATGTCCGGATAATCTGATTTGAAATCAGATAAAAGAGACGTACTGTAGCACGTCTCTTTTTGTTTGTAAAAACCTTGTTCAAAACACAAAACCAATCCGTTCACAATTCACAGTTCACAGATCCCTGAACACAGTTCAAAAAAAAATCGTAAATTTGCAGCTGCAAAACGAAGCACGAAAATGGACACCGTAAGAGCGAAAAAACATCTGGGACAGCACTTTCTGAAGGACCTCGGCATTGCCCGACGCATTGCCGAAACGCTGGGCGACACTCCTCAAAACGTCCTTGAAATCGGTCCCGGCATGGGGGTGCTTACACAGTTTTTGCTCGCCAACCCCAACTACGACCTTCGTGTGATAGAGATAGACACCGAATCGGTTGAATATCTGCAACATAACTTCCCTGAGCTGGAAGGCAGGATACTCTCCGCCGATTTTCTGAAATACGACCTACAGTCGCTCTTTGGCGAAAAATTCTCATTGATAGGCAATTACCCTTACAACATCTCCAACCAGATATTGTTCCGCGTGTTCGAAAACCGCAACCGCATTCCCCTTGTGTCGGGGATGTTCCAAAAAGAGGTGGCCGAGCGCATAGCCGCCAAGCCCGGCAGCAAGACCTACGGCATACTGAGCGTGCTGCTTTCGGCTTTCTACGACATAGAATACCTTTTCACCGTGGATGAGCATGTGTTCAACCCGCCACCCAAGGTAAAATCGGCGGTGATAAGGCTGAAACGCAACAATATAGAGGCACTGCCCTGCGACGAGGCGTTGTTTGTGAAAACTGTGAAAACCGGTTTCAACCAACGTCGCAAGACCATGCGCAACGCACTGAAACCCTTGGGGTTGCCGTTGGACGAAATTCCCAAAAACCTGCTTATGGCCCGTGCCGAGCAACTGTCGGTAAACGATTTTATCAGCCTGACACAGACATTAGAAAAAACAATAACCTTATGAAAATACTAACCGCCATACTGCTGGCTTTGGTGCTGGCCGCCGACTCGTTCCGAATATCGGCCTCATGCTCTGCTTACAAAAAAATGCCTTACGCCCATGGATTACTCCTGACACTGACGTTCAGTGCTTTCCACACAATTTTTCTGTTACTGGGATATTTGCTGGGAACACTTATCCGCTCCGACGAACCGAAATACAACGTCAGCATAGGAGCGGTGATGATATCAATGATAGGCATCAAAATGATTGTTGGCGTTATACGCAAAAGCAAAAACGCACCACAACTATATGTTACAGATGCAAAATCGATACTTCTGCTTTCCATAGCCACCAGTCTCGACATTTTAATAGTAGGACTTGGACTTGGGTTCGACATCGGTGGTAGCGGATTGTGGTGGTGTGCGGGTTTTATGGCATTTTTCACAGTGGTGAGCACCTTTTTGGGCGTGCTTATGGGACGACAAAGCCCCAAAAGACGCAGCTGGATTACCATAGTGGCAGGCATTGGACTGCTTGTCTTTGCCGCACGGATACTAATCAGAGTATTAACAGCTTAGCACAACTATGACAGAAACTCAAAACACAATTACCCGTCTGCTGCTCGACACCCGCCGCAAAGGCATAGAAAAAGTGGTGGATTTTTTGGACGAGAACGACTTTTTCGTCCTGCCCGCCTCCACACGCTACCAGAACCGCGAAATGGGCGGACTGGCCAACCACTCGCTGTCGGTGTACCGTTTTGCGATGAAACTGCGTGACGATGCCATTGCCGCCAACCCTGACGTGAAACAGACGTTGCCCGCCGACAGCGTTGCCATAGCCGCCTTGCTGCACGACACCTGCAAAGTTTTCAACTACGCCAAAGACAATACCGACGGGACTTTCCACCACAACTACCGTTTTCCCGTGGGACACGGCGAAAAATCGGTGATAGCCCTGCTGCGCTGCGGTCTGGAGCTAACCGACGAGGAGATTATGGCCATACGCTGGCACATGGGTCCTTACGAACTGCCCGAACGCGACACGTCGCAGGAGCGCAAGGAATACCACATAGCTATGAAACGCACTCCCCTGTGCGACCTTATACAACGCGCCGACAAAGAGGCAACGAGGGAAAATTTGAGAGGAGTTAGGAGTTAGGAGTTAAGAGTTAAGAGTTAAGAGTTAGGAGTTTCGGATAATCGGATTTTCAGATTTTCAGATATTGGGATATTAAATATTTCATACGGATACACATTGTATCCCCACAATTTCAATCTTCAACATTTGAGACGCGCTACAGCACGTCTCTAGAATTTCGGACACACGCAGTGTGTCCCTACAATTTCAATTTTCAACTTTCAATTTTCAACTTTCAACTACCCCCTAAATTCCTTCGGGTAGCAGATATAGTATTTGGTGACAGTCTTGGCGAGGAAGTCGTGGTCGAGCTGGTCGGAGGCTTCGCTGATGCCGGTGCAACGGCCGTTTTTGAAAAGTATCTCAATCTCTTGGTCCTGAAAGTCGTAGGCGTGGTTCTGCAGCCGTCCGCACTGCACGAAATATTCGCTCTCTGCAGGCGTTACGCCGTATTTCTGCTCGAACATCCGGCGGTAGTGCGCCACACGACTCTCGTCGACGGGCTCCCCTCCCACCTCTATACACGGCAGACCTCTGTTTATCAGTTGTTTGGCCAGTTGCGAGAGCACAAAGTCGGAGTGCGCGGTCCACATCTTGGCGGCGGAGATGATGTCGCTGTCGTCGAGGAGCGCGAATTTCTCCAGAATTTCGGGGTTGGCGTCGAGGTCGTCGAGGGTGAGGCTGTTGGTGAAAAAGAAACGCAGATACTCCGAGCAGGGCAGCTCCATACCGCTGTTCATCAGCAGCTTGGCACGTTTCAGCAGGTTGCGCATCACCTCGTCGGCGGCAATCACGGTTTTGTGCATATACACCTGCCAGTACATCAGTCGGCGCGAGATAATGAATTTCTCGATGGAATAGATGCCTTTCTCGTCAACCACGAGGTTGTCGTTGTGCACGTTGAGCATGTTGATTATACGCTCGGTGCCTACGATGCCCTCGCTCACTCCAGCGAAAAAGCTGTCGCGGTTGAGGTAGTCGAGGCGGTCCATGTCCAACTGGCTGGATATAAGCTGGTGGAGGAATTTCTTTTCGTAGCTGCCTTCAAAAATCCGTATCGCCAAGGTCAGGCGTCCGCCAAGTTCGTCGTTGATGCGGTGCATAAAGAGTTTCGAAAGTGTCTCGTGCTCAACGCCTTGTATGATAAAATGTTCCAAGCAGTGCGAGAACGGGCCGTGTCCCACGTCGTGCAGTAGAATGGCGGCCTGAGCCGCAAGAGCCTCGTCGTCGGTGATGGCCACGCCTTTGTTGCGCAGCACGCCGATGGCTTTTTTCATCAGGAACATGGTGCCCAAGGCATGACTGAAACGCGAATGTACGGCACCTGGGTACACCAAGTACGACATCCCAAGCTGACGGATGCGCAGCAGTCGCTGGAAATAGCGATGCGACACCACGTCGTAAAGCAGCTCGTTGTCGAGGGTGATGAAACCGTGGACGGGGTCGTTGATAATCTTGGCTTTGTTGGTTTTCATATTATAGTGATGTGTGAACTGTGAGCAGTGAACTGTGAGCAGTGAACTGTGATTGGTGTCTTCGACAGGCTCAGGCACCGGGAGTGCAAGTCGAGGTCACTGAGCTTGTCGAAGTGCCGAAACCTTGCATTGTCAATTGTTCATTGTCAATTGTAAATTGTTCATTTATTTAAATATAATAGCTACAAAATGAATCGTGGTGCCGCTTTCGTTGCGGATGCTGTGACGGTTGCCGCCGCCGGTGAACACCACGTCTCCGGCGTGGAGTATGTGGGTGGTGTCGTTGTCGGTAACAACGGCCTCGCCGTCGAGGAGGTAATAGAGCTCTGCGTCGTCGGTGTGGTCGTGTTCGGCAATCATGCTGCCGTGGGGCAGTTCAATGGTGGCGCACATGGCTGTCTTGCCGTAGGTCTCGTCGGGATACAGAAAATGACGTTTGGTTATCTCGCCTTTGATGTTGCCCGTGTTGCACACGTGCTGCAGTTCCATTTCTTCTTTTTTGCGTATCATAATATCATTATCTGACTGGATTATTTTTTTGGTATTCTTCAACAACGGATAGAATATTTTTTTTCATTTGTTCCCAACTATCATCAATTAACATGATAGGCATAGACTCGCGTTCTGCGTCTTCGAAAAAAGTCAAACTCAACAAGGCACGAAATATAGAATAATTGGGATATTTCTGTTTATAAAAACCAAGTATTTCGTCCAAAGAATACTTTTTCAACAACATATACACATCGATAAAATCCTTTCGACTACCACGTCCTTCAATGGCATTGATTTTCATAGCAGCAATATCCTGTACAGATGCCAATTTCAAACCATTCTCACAAACAGGCGAATCTATCCATTTGTATAGGCTATAGTCAATAACATCCACTTTTACGCCAGAAACAACAAGTTGCAAAATAGATTTTTGATTATTTAAAACCACGCAATCTCCAAATTCCGACATTTTATTAATAATCTCGTCGGGAGTATTAGTCATTTCTCCAAAAAAGTCAAGATCAATTGATTGGCGATGCCCGTATTGCAAAGCTAAAGCTGTGCCACCAACTAGTCGCATCTGGCTCAATTCCGGCAACAACGACAACTTTCTTAAGAGTTCCAGAGTGTCGGGGTGGATTGTCTGAAGGTATAACATCTGTAATCCTCTTTTTTTGTTTTAGTTACCAAGCAGATAAAAGAAAGTGCTTCGGGACGAAGTGTGCGCAACATCTTACAATCATGGGCAATGCGTTCAAGGCCGTAGTAGTCGCGAATTTTACGCCAATCGTCCAGTTCCCCGTATTCAAGCACACGCTGAATCAACTGCCCTGAGTATTTTTCAAGGTCGAACGTCTGTTTGTCGATATCCCAAAACAGATGCGGCGACAGTTGTTCTATCAGTGTGTTCGTCTGCATAAAACAAATATTTTAAATAGAAGCCGGAAGTCCCTCTCGGAGCCTCCGGCTTGGTTGGTTTCAGTATAAATACTATTCCTCTTCGGCGGCCTGTTCTTCGTAGGCTTTGAGCAGTGCCTGCTGAACATCGGTGGGAACGAGTTCGTAGCCGCTGAAGGTCATGGTGAATGTACCGCGGCCGCTGGTGAGCGAGCTCAGGGCGGTGCAGTAACGGTTCATCTCGGCCAACGGGGCTTTTGCCCTGAGGGTGGTGTATTTGCCTTCGGCGTCCATACCCATAACGATGGCACGGCGGCCCTGAAGGTCGGTCATCACGCCTCCCTGGCTTTCGGTAGGAACGGTAACGGCTATGTCGTAGATAGGTTCCTTGATCTTGGGAGCGGCCTGTTTGAAGGCTTCGCGGAAAGCGGTACGTCCTGCAATCTTGAAAGCGGTTTCGTTGGAGTCAACGGGGTGCATCTTACCGTCGTAGATGTTCACCACGATGTCGCGGGCGTAGGAACCTGTCAGAGGACCCTGCTCCATTTTCTCCATTATACCTTTCAGGATAGCGGGCATAAAACGTGCGTCGATGCTGCCGCCTACGATACAGTTGTTGAACACCAGTTTGCCGCCCCATTCCAGCGGATATTCCTGAGTGTCGCGGATGGGATACTTGGTCTGGTTGGGCATACCGTCGTAGTAAGGCTCGATGAGCATGTGAACCTCACCGAACTGGCCGCTACCGCCCGACTGTTTTTTGTGACGATACATAGCTTCGGCGCTCTTGGTGATGGTTTCACGGTAAGGAATGTTGGGAGCTGTGAAGTTTACAGCCAGTTTGTACTGGTTTTCGAAATACCATTTCACGGTGTTGAGGTGCAGTTCGCCCTGACATCCGAGGATGGTCTGACGAAGCTCGCGGCTGTTCTCCAGAGTGAGGCTGCGGTCGTAGGTAACGATGTCTTTCAGAGCGGCGCCCACTTTTTCGTCGTCGCTGCTGTTGGCGGCCTTCACGGCTACGGTGTAGATAGGAGTCGGGAACTCGATTTCGCAAACCACATCGTCGGTGTTCTTGGCGGTGGTAAGAGTATGGTTGATTTTCACATCTTTCAGCTTAATGGTGCAGATGATGTCGCCTGCTTCGGCTTTCTCGATCTTCTGACGGTTTTTGCCGGCGCAGATGAGAATCTGCGACAGACGTTCCTTGCTTTGGTTGACGCTGTTCACCAGATCCATGGCTTCGGAAACTTCACCGTCCATGATTTTGATGTACGAAAGTTCGCCGAGGTGTTGTTCGTTGGCAGCTTTGAAAACGAAAGCGATGGTGGGGTTGGCCACGTCGTAACCAACGGTCTTGCCGGCTTTGGTCTTGGGTTTGTCTATCACTTCGCAAGGAGCGGGAACGTTGTCGTTGATGAATTCGAGCAAACGGGCAACACCCATGTTTTCTTTTGCCGATGTGCAAAGGATGGGGAATATGTCGCGTTTGTCGAGGGCCAGTTTCAGGGCTTTGGTGAGGTCTTCGTGCGAGAGGTCGCCGTCCTCGAAATATTTTTCCATCAGTTCGTCGTCGGCAGCGGCGGCTTCCTCAACGAGGGCCATGCGCATCTCTTCGGCTTTGGAAGCTTGGTCGGCGGGAATGTCGCTCATCTCCACTTTGTCGCCTTTGAAAGTGAGCTGTTTGTTAAGCACTATGTCGATTACGCTATCAAATCCTACACCCTGATTTACAGGATATTGGATAACGGTGCATTTGGGTCCGAAGAAATCTTTCAGCTGGGCCACAGTCTCGTCGAAGTTGGCTTTTTCGGCGTCGAGCTGGTTGACGGCGAAAATCATGGGCATGTTCATTTTCTGCGAATAGCGATGGGCTATCTCTGTTCCCACTTCGATGCCGTTCTGGGCGTTGACCACAACCACGGCAGTCTCCACTGCGCTGTAGGCGGCCACGAGCTCGCCCTGGAAATCGGCGAAACCCGGAACATCGAGTATGTTGATTTTTTTGCCGCCGAACTCGCTGTACAGCAAGCTGGTGGATACCGAGTTCTTACGGTCGATTTCTATTTCTCGGTAGTCCGAAATAGTGTTTTTGTCGTCAACGGTACCGCGGCGGTTCACCACGCCTCCGTTGAAAGCCATAGCTTCGGCCAAAGTTGTCTTTCCCGATTTTGCACCTCCTACAAGGGCAATATTGCGGATTTCTGATGTCTTGTATACTTTCATCTGCTCTTTAGATATTGTGTTATTTATTGCGTTTTTTTATTTTCAAAAAATAAGGCACGGCCGTTTTTGGAGGCTCGCACACTCGCCAACCTAGCACATAAAAACCTATCAAACAACGTATTACATTATAAAACAAGGCTTTATATGCGGTTTTTCGAGGTAGCAAATTTACGATTTTTTTTGCAATTATGCAAGAAAAAATTTGAAAAAGAACACGAATGGCGATTTTGAAAGACCACGGATAAGACGGATGGACACGGATGGCGGTAAATCTTTTTTGTTTATCCTTTTCGCCTTTGGCTCAAGAGATCTTGTAAATCTTGTTGATTATTTCTACAGGGGCCGTGTATTCTCCGCTTCGCTATCAAAAGGTTCACAGAACCTTTCTTCACCCCCGCCTGTATTCTGTCACCCTTTCAGGGCTCATTTCTCCGCTCCCATTAGTCGCTATCAAAATGTCCACTGGACATTTCTTCACCCCTTCGGGGCTTTTACTGAACACCTACCAATGACCACTAATTGTCAATTGCAAATTGTTAATTGTTAATTATCAAACACTTCCGAACTCCGAGTACCGAATTATAAACAACATAGCACAATTCTCACGGACAGTCCGTAGCAACGATTGTCGTGGGACGTGTCCAATTCACCATGGTGGAAGAATAGATACCACGCGTTGTCCGCACCATTAGGCGTGGACGACCAATAGTAGCCGCCGGAACCCACGCCGTCCACATTGCCATCGAAATTGCGGCCGCCCGCTGCGGGCAGAAATATAAAATCGCCGTTGGGTCCTACCACTTTAAAGCCTCTGCCCTCCCATATCCATTCGCAATAGTCTTTCAACTCGTCGAGCTGTGCTTTGGTTGGCAAAATGTCTCCGAAACTTTTCAAAGCGTCATCGTATGTATAAAATCCGGGCTCGTTTGTGGACTTCCACAGTGTGCCGCTGGGCAGACCCAAGTCAACAAACTGAGACATCTGTGCGCTCACCGAAAGGGAAAGAAGGCACATCGCACTTATCAACAGTATCTTTTTCATTGTTTTGATTCAGAAATAATTAAAATTAACGTGTGTAAAAAAAACAATGTTCATGACTAATCCACCATAACCGATTGATAACCAACAATAAACATATTGAAGATAGAGCGTTCAGCAATCGGGTTGTTCCAATCTATTTTATATTTAATTTCATTACCTTTATCTGTGTAATATTCATAATTATATGCTCCAATAGCCTCCCACAACAAAGTGCCGTCCAGCTCATACAACCCAATGTATTCTGGACAACCGAGTCCACAACAATAACTGGCTCCATAAATAGAATAGTACAGCCTATTATCGCATTTGTGCACTTCAATATCGAAAATAGGAGTCGTTTGTATCCGTATTTCTTTTGATTTGTACTTGTGCTTGTGAAAAGGAATTTTGTCCGAACTTCTTTTCGCTACAACAGAATCATTTATGATAAAATAAGCAGTTTGTGAGATGATAATTGGGGATATGAAATTGTATTTTCCGCACATCTCATCCAAAGTGTCATTGTAGTAGTGCGTCTCTAATATCAACGAATGGCTTTTATCTGCCGAAATTTTCAATTTTTTAGTTTTAATTGAATTTTGAGCACTCAATGCACTTGCACTTAAAAGCATCACCAAAACACATTGCAACACAAGCATTGCGTTTTGTTTGCCACCTTGTAAATGAAGTTTCAACATTCAACACTAAACTTTCAACTTTATTTCTCGTATTCCTTTTTATTAAGGTATTTGATTTCTTCCATGCCTTTCTCGTCTTTCTGGCGGATAAGCGGGGCCACGAGGAAGCCTTCGGCGGGCATCAGGGCGTGGAGGTTCTGTATCTTGCCCTCGGGGTCGATAAGCACGAAACGGGGGTAGGTATATACGCTGAACTGGCGCAGCAGCTCGAAATTGTTGTTGAAATGCAGCCAGGTCCAACGGGTGTATTTCTCGCTGTTTTTGGAGTTGCGCAGGAAATGGTAGAATTTCTGGAACTCGCGGTCGCAGGAGATGGTTACGAAATCCAAGTCGCAGGTCTTGGTGATGGTGTCGTAGAAATGTGCCATGGTCTCTATCTCGCTCAGCGACGAGGGTTCGCCCACACGCACGAAACTCAGGTAAACCCATTTGCCACGGAATTTGTCGAGGCTCACCATATTTTTGTCGGCGTCGGGAAGCTCCACGGCAACCTTGGCGGTGGCGGCGTCCTGCGCGCGTTCGAAATTCTTCACCAGATTGTCGGCAATGGGCTTGTGCTCCTTGAATTTAGTGTTGCTCACCAGACGTTTCAGCATCTCTATCACGGAAGTGGAGTTGTAGTTGCGGAAATCGTAGTACGACTCTTTCATGGCTATGATGGCGGCCAGCTCGCGAACCTGTTCGTTGCGCAGCAGCTCGTTGGTGCCGATGGAGTCGATGTAGGTGTGCACGTCGAGGTTGTCGATCCAGTCGGAGAGACGCTCGATAGGCACGTTTTTCATGCCTTTGCTGATGACGTGCGAATAGATGGAGCAGAACAGCGACATATAGTTTTCGTCGTAGTACATGATGGGTTTCTGGGCTATGTATTTGTCCACCATCTTTTTACGGCTTTCGTAGCCGAAGGCGAAACGCATCTCGGCCAGCTTGTATTCGCGATAGCGGTCGAAATACTGGTTGCCAGTGGCAGGCACCATTTTCTCTATTTCCATAATAAGGGTATCCACATATTTGCGGTTGGCGCGATAGCGTTTGTCGAGCGAGCGGCTGTATTTCTGCAACAGCACCGACGCCACGCTGTCGAAACGGGCTATGGAGAAATTGATGTCGGTGGCGGGCAGGTTTTGGAACACCACCGGCAACGCCTCGCCGGCAAGGTAGATATTCTCCTTTTCGTCGAGATTCCAGTCGAAAGTGGGGATGGCAACCTCGTAGGTGCGCGAAGGCTCCACGTAGAACGACTGCGAGTAGTTCTCCACCTGCAGGAACACCAGCGCGGGGTAGTTGAAATAGGCCGACAGCTCGAAAGTGCGGCCGTCGCGGATGGTGTCGGTGGCCAGCAGTACCTCGTTCATCGAGATGGCATCGGAGTAGCGGAAAAGCTGGATGACCTTGCCGCCCGCGTTGGCGGCGGTACCTTTTATTGTCACGTTGGGCGTCTGGGCGAAAAGTCCGCAGAAAGCACCCACTGCAAGAGCGAAAAAGAGAATTCGTTTCATAACTGACGTAAAAATTTCGTTATCAATAAATTAAACACTACAACAGGACTTTTTCACCCGTTGTAACACAACCGCAAAAATACATTTATTATTGCAGATTTGAAAGTTTTGCAGCATTTTTTTTCAACAAATCGGATGTTAAAAGTCGGAGAAAAGAGATAAATTCTTCAGCTTTCACCTCTATTCAAAAAAAAATTGTATATTTGCAAATCGAAAATCAATGCACAAAACACTGATATGAGCAAGTATGAGATACCTTTTCTGACAGCCGCCGTGCAAGCTTTTGCGCAGCGTTTCGCCCTCACTCGTCAGGCTGCTTTCAACTACCTTCATACAAACAAGGGGCTGGAATTTCTGATAGATTTCTACGATGTGGAACATCTTCAGTCGATGGATGAGACTATCGACGACTTGCTTATTATCTGCAAACAAAACGGAGGCACACACGCATGAAACTATAAGGTATGAACCAGCCTACCCATCACCAGATAGCCACATATCTCACCAACTATGCTTTGAGCGAATTGGTGAAATACGTTATTGAAGACACCGGCTGTGGCATCGAACAGGCCATGGACAGAGTGTACAACTCCCCTTTGATGCCTGCGTTGCAGGACGAAGAAGGTGAACTTTACGTTCAAAGCCCCGCATATCTGTATGAACTTATGAACAATTTCGAACAAGCGAAACTCTAAAACATCCTTCCCGGTCATGCTCACCCTCGACACTACCGAAATGTGCTCACACCTGCGGAAAAAGCTGTTCGACAACGACGGCATCTACCACCCTATCTGGACCGCAATGCAGGACGACCCCGAGCTCACCGCCGTGGTACGCTCGCGACAGCTGCACATCTACCGCAACGGCAAGAAAATCCTTGTACTTGCCGGAAAATCCGCACCGAAAATCATCAGGGAAGACAAAATTTGCGAGATATTGAAACAATAATCCAAACGCCCTCAAACAATGAAAAAAGCATTTTTACTTTGCTCCGCACTTATCATCATCGCCATAATGACTGCCTGCAAGAGCGGAAAATTGACAGCTGAACGCTGTACCAATGAAGACTACAATAAAGCCCTAAAAAGCATGCTTTATTGTTCCTGCTTTCCTTTTAAGCTTTATATTTTTTCTCCGACAGACAGTTCGCACATGTATTTTTCTCCGACAGACAGTTTTTCTCCGACAGACAGTTTACGCATAGATAGTATGCTGCGCAACCTTATCAATTCTGAAAAAAATGATTTCGACTTTGAACTGTTTTGGAACAAGGTTATTCTTAGTTATGACAATACTCATATTGTTGAATATGAGTATAAAATAAAAGATTCCAGCAACCATTCAAGCATCCATCGCATTGCTTTCTTTGACACCCTTTTTCGTCCTTTGGGGTTAATCGTTGGCAATCGGTTAGTTCACAATTGCTGCGCTAATTATTTAGCCACTGTCGATTGGGAGAAGGATGAATTGCCCACTTTGCATCTCTTCCATTGGGAACGATGGGGAGATAGCGCATCACTACCCGTGAAAATCGGAAAATATGCTCCAAAGAATTTTTACATAGAAGCTTACCGCTTTGATTTAGGAGGCTGGCTATATGTTAGTGGCCACAAAATAGCTAACGGAATTCACAAAGAAGATACCGTTTTTATGCGTTTGAAAATTAAACAATAATCATCACATCCTTAAAAACTTCCTCCACATCACACCCCCTTTCCCAACCTTTTATCAATCAACCACTTATTTTTATCAACAGAAACATTTAAAAAATAATGTACGAAAAAGTCGTTTTTCCGAAAAATAAGTGGTAAATTTGCATTTTATTATTCACAAAAATAAAAAACACAAAAACATAAAAATATGGCTGAAAACCAAATAATTAAAAAAGACGACCTTGTAGTCCGTTTTGCAGGCGATTCGGGCGACGGCATGCAGCTCTCAGGCACGCTGTTCTCCGACGCATCGGCACTTACAGGTAACGATATCGCTACTTTCCCGGACTATCCGGCAGAAATCCGCGCCCCGCACAACACCATCGCAGGTGTTTCGGGATTCCAAGTGCACGTGGGCAACCACATCTACAGCTCGGGCGACAAATGCGACATTCTTGTGGCTATGAACCCCGCCTCTTTCAAATCCAACCTGAAATGGGCCAAGAAAGGCGCTGTGGTGATAGTTGACATCGACACTTTCACCGAAGAAGCAATGAAAAAAGCCGGTTACGAATCCGACCCGTTCACCGACGAACTCGAACGCGAATACGCCATCGTGAAAGCCCCCATAACATCCTTCACCGAACGCATCGGCAAGGAACAGGGCGCCGACAAGAAAACCTACGACAAATGCCGTAACATGTTCGCCCTCGGCATCATTTTTTACATGACACACAAAACGCTCGACCAGACTTTCGCCTACCTCGAACGCAAATTTGCCAAGAAACCCGACGTGGTGAAACTGAACAAAGCCGTTCTCACCGAAGGTTACGAATACGCCGACAAGGTGGAACTCATCCACTCCCACATCGTCGAAGCCGCTCCGGCACAGATGCCCAAAGGCCGTTACCGCAACATCACGGGTAACGTGGCCACCGCTTGGGGTCTGCTGGCTGCCGCCGAACGTTCGGGACTGAGACTGTTCCTCGGCTCCTACCCCATCACCCCCGCCACCGACGTCATGGTGGAACTGGCCAAACACAAAGCCCTCGGAGCTCGCGTGTTCCAAGCCGAAGACGAGATTGCCGGTGTTTGCTCGGCTATCGGAGCTTCCTACGCAGGAGCACTGGCCTGCACCTCGACCTCCGGCCCCGGACTGTCGCTCAAGAGCGAAGCCCTCGGACTTGCCGTGATGGTGGAACTGCCTCTGGTTGTTGTCGACGTGCAGCGCGGCGGCCCCTCCACAGGTCTGCCCACCAAGACAGAGCAGAGCGACCTCAACCAAGCCCTCTACGGACGTAACGGCGAAGCCCCGATGATAGTTGTAGCCGCATCTTCGTCGGCCAACTGCTTCTACTGGGCTTACACCGCCGCCAAACTGGCTCTGGAGCACATGACCCCCGTCATTCTCCTCACCGACGGATATCTGGGCAACGGCTCGCAGCTGTTCCGCATACCCAAGGTTGCCGACCTGCCGAGCATCACTCCGCGTTTTGCCAAACCCAACGATCCCAACTACCGTCCTTTCCGTCGCGACCCCGAGACTTTCGCTCGCGAATGGGCTCTGCCCGGAATGGAAGGCCTCAGCCACCGCGTGGGCGGACTTGAGAAATGCCCCGACGGTCCTCTGAGCACCGACCCCGAAAACCACGCTCTGATGGTGTACAACCGTCAGGAGAAAGTGAACCGCGTGGCCAACTACATCCCCAAACAGGAAGTTATGGGCAACCCCGACGCCGACCTGCTCGTCATAGGATGGGGCGGCACAGCAGGCGCTCTCACCCTTGCCGTGGAAGAGATGAACAACGAAGGCAAGAAAGTGGCTTACACCCATTTCAACTACATCTGCCCTCTGCCCAAAAACACCGGCGACATTCTGCGCAAATACAAGAAAATTGTGGTCTGCGAACTCAACAACGGACAATTCGCAGGCTACCTGCGCACTCAGTTCCCCGAATGCCCGATGCACCAATACAACAAAATAATGGGACTTCCGTTCGAAGTGGGCGAATTAAAAGATTGTTTCACCAAAATTTTAGGAGAATAAGTTATGGCAGAAAGACATTTTGTTCCTAAAGCAGACCGCGAATATACAAAAGCCGATTTCCAAAGCGACCAGATGGTTAAATGGTGTCCAGGATGCGGCGACCACGGCATACTGAGCTCCCTGCTCAACACTTTCCCGAAAACCGGGCACAAAAAGGAAAACATACTGATGGTATCGGGCATCGGATGCTCGTCGCGTATACCGTACTACGTGGACACCTACGGTTTCCACAGCATACACGGACGCGCATGCGCCATAGCCACAGGAGCAAAGCTGGCCAACCCCGCCCTCAGCGTGTGGGTTAACATGGGCGACGGCGACTCCATGGCCATCGGCGGCAACCATCTTATCCATGCCGTGCGACGCAACCAAGACCTCAACATCACTATCTTCAACAACGAGATTTACGGCCTTACCAAAGGTCAGTACTCGCCAACAACCAAGTTCGGCCAGATTACCAAGACCTCGCCTTTCGGCACCATCGACTACCCGTTCAACCCGGGCGAGCTGGTGATGGGCGCTCAGGGCACTTTCTTCGCACGTGCCCTCGACTGCGTTCCTGCCCTCACCACCGACATAATGACCCGCGCCGCACAACACGACGGCACCAGCGTGGTGGAAGTGCTGCAGAACTGCATGATTTTCAACGACAAAACTCATGCCGCCATCACCGACAGAGAGGTACGCGACGACCGCACTATTATCCTCGAACACGGCAAACCGATGATTTTCGGCAAGGAAAAGAACAAGGGCCTCCGTTTCAACGGACGCTGCCTCGAAGCCGTAACCATAGGCGAAAACGGCATCACTCTCGACGACATCATGATTCACGACGAAACCACCGAGGACGCCGGTATCCACATGATGCTGGCACGCATGAGCGGCAACCTGCCCGTGGCCCTCGGCGTTATCCGCAATGTCAAGAAAGTGTCTTACACTCAATTGTACGAAGACCAGATGGACGAATGCAAAGCCAACGGCAAATACAAATGCGTGGACGACCTGCTCAACAGCGGCGACACTTGGGAAGTGTAAGAAGTTGGGTGTTAAGAGATTATTTAAAACGGAGGCATCGATGCGATGCTTCCGTTTTTTTGTGTTTTTTTTCAGGGGCTTACGCCCTGCCTATTGTATTTTATTGGTGTCCGATAAAAATCGACAGCCGTGATCTTTGTGATTGTAACTTGTTGATAATCTATCAACGTTGACAGACGGAATGATGTTTTTTGAAAAGCAAGCCCCTCATCTTATATTTCATCAAGGAAATCGATGGA
>JAFSOU010000058.1 GCA_017443265.1 Bacteroidales bacterium
ACTCCTAACTCCTAACTCCTAACTCATTAACATCGGTGCTATACGTTCTATGCCGGCAATGAAGGTGTCTATCTCCTCTTTGGTGTTATACACTGCAAACGAGGCTCTTACAGTGCCGGGGATGCCGTAGCGGTCCATAATAGGCTGAGTGCAGTGGTGTCCGGTGCGTACGGCAATTCCCAGCTTGTCGAGCAGCGTGCCGGTGTCGTAGGGGTGGGCGTTGCCGATAAGGAACGAAACCACCGAAGTCTTGTGCGGAGCCGTGCCGAAAATACGTATCCCTTCGATGGCGTTGAGACGTTGTGTGGCGTAGTCGAGCAACTGCTGTTCGTAGGTGGCAATGTTCTCTATGCCAATGCTTTGCATAAACTCTATTGCCGTTTTCAGAGCCAGCGTGTCGCCCACCGAAGGAGTCCCTGCCTCGAATTTGAACGGCAGTTCGTTGTAGGTGGTGCGTTCGAAGGTTACGTCCTTAATCATCTCGCCGCCGCCTTGGTAGGGAGGCAGTTTGTCGAGCCATTCCTCTTTGCCGTACAGCACGCCTATGCCCATGGGGGCGTACATCTTGTGTCCCGAAAAGCAGTAGAAATCGCAGTCCAGCGCCTGCACGTCCACGGCAAGGTGCGATATGGACTGGGCCCCGTCGATAAGAACGGGAACGCCGTGGCTGTGGGCAATTTGGATTATCTCCGCAATGGGATTGACGGTGCCGAGGGTGTTGGACACATGGTTCACGGCCACAATGCGGGTGCGGTCGGAGAAGAGTTTTTTGAAAGTGTCAAGGTCGAGCACTCCTTGGTCGGAGAAGGGGATGACCTTGAGCGAAGCGCCTTTCTGCTCGCAGGCCAGCTGCCACGGCACTATGTTGGAGTGGTGCTCCATGCCTGAGATGATAACCTCGTCGCCTTGGTGGAGGAACTCCCTGCCGAACGACGACGCTACAAGGTTGATGCTTTCGGTGGTGCCGCGGGTGAAGACGATTTCCTCTTTCTTGCTTGCGTTGACAAACGCCCGCACTTTTTCGCGTGTCTGCTCGTAACGGTCTGTGGCTTCGGAGCTTAGGTAATGCGCGCCGCGGTGTATGTTGCTGTTCAGCGTGCGGTAGTAGTCGGCAAGGGCGTTGATTACGCACTCCGGCTTCTGTGTGGTGGCGGCGTTGTCGAAATAAATCAGCGGCTTGCCGTAAACGGTGGTGTCCAAAATTTTGAACTGTGCTCTAATCTTCTCTATGTCAATCATATATCAATGCGATAATGTCGTAATCTGCTTTTTTTGCGTCTCGTTTTGTATAACGCAATTAATAATAACGTAGAAGTGTCATTTTTTATTGCAGTAATGGTGAAACTTTGCACAGAATTTGTGTACTTTTTTTTAAAATGTTAAAATTTGGCCTCTTTTTTGGTAATGTGAAATAAAAAATGTAACTTTGCAACGCTGATTTTGTTGGCATTTCGGGTGTTAAATCCCGAAAAGATTTGTTAATTATACAAAAACGACCGACGTGAAAAGACTGATACTTGTTTCGTTGATGGTTACAGTGGCGTTTTTTGCCTCCGCCCAGATTCAGAGTGGGGTGGTGAAAACGCGCGGCCGTATGGTTAACGGCAAGCTGGTGCCGGGAGCGTTGTTGCCTGGTGCCACGGTTGAGGTGGAGGGACGTCAGCCTGTATTGGCCGCCGACGGACGTTTTTCGTTTCCCGTCACAGGTAGCGGTTTCAGGCTGAAAAGCGTTTCCAAACAAGGTTATGCCCTTGTCGATGCCGAGGTGTGCCGTTTTTACAAATGCACCGCAACGCCTTTGCAGATAGTGATGGAGGTGCCCGGGCAGCGGCAGTCCGACCAGCTGGCCAAGGAACGTGCCCTGCGCCGGCAGCTTGAACAGCGTCTGCAACAACGCGAGGACGAGATAGAGGCGATGAACCTGACGTTGGAGGAGAAAAACAGTCTGCTTTTGCAGGTGAGTCGCGACCGCGAAGATAACGAAAAGATTATCAAGGATGTGGCAAAATACTACTCCGCACTCGACTACGACCAGCTTGACGAGTTTCAGCGGCAGGTCAACCAATGTCTCGAGACAGGCGACGTGGCCCGTGCCGACTCGTTGCTGAAATCGCGCGGCGACATTGGCGAACGTATCTTGCAGATGCGCAAGGAACAGGCTGCCGAAGCCGCCGAGGAAGCCGCCATCAGGCAACGTCAGCAAATGCTCGACGAAGGCAGGACGGGGACGCTTAAAAAAATGGAGCTTATCGCCGCCGACTGCTACAACTACCACCAGCGCTACCTGCTCTCGCACCGAAACGACTCCGCCGCCCATTACCTCGAGCTGCGCTCGTCGCTAGACAGCAATAACTTGGAGTGGATGAACGAGGCTGCCTATTTCATAGAGTTCTATCTCGCCGACTACAACAAAGCCCTCAAGTATTACAAACGTGTGCTCGATATATCGTTGGAGACATTCGGCGAACGCCATCCTTCCGTGGCCACGGCATACACGGGAATGGGACGGGAGTACCTGCAGATGGGTAATACAAAAAGTGCGGCAGACTGTTTTGGCAAAGCGTTGGAAATCAGGCGACAATGGTATGGTAATGAACACCCGCTGGTGGCCAACTCGCTCAGGAACCTTGGCGGATATTACCTTCAGGTGGAAGATTACGAAAACGCCCTCGACCGTTTCAAGCAAGCCCTTGCCATTTACCGCAAGGCACAGGGCGAAAACACTCCCGAAGTGGCCCACTGCTACAACTCCATCGGCGTGTGCTATATGAATATTGACACTTCTTCCCAACGGTCTATGGACAATTTCGGCAAGGCTCTGGCTATCGACACGGCATTGTACGGCATCAACCACCCCGATGTGTCGATGGTTTATATGAATATTGCCAACTTGTACGCTAATGTTTGGGGAGACAATAAAAAAGCCTCGGAATATTACGTTAGATGTCTTGAAATTGAGAAAAAACTATTCGGCGAGAGACACCCCCGCATAGCGCGTATCTACAACAATATGGCCTCCAACGCACTGCTAGCGTGTGAGTACGTCAAAGCAATCGACTACAGTTTCAAAGCCATTGACATCATAAAACAATTTTTCGGTGAAGACAATATCGAACTCGTTTCCCCATACGACTATATTGGCTGGGCATATATTCATGAACTGGAATATGACCAAGCGTTGCAGTATTTCAAAAAATCGGAAGAGATAACCCGAAAGGTTTATGGCGAAGATGCTTTGCAGATGTACGACCGTTATTTTTGTCTTGCCGGGGCGTATGAAAATAAAGACGAATTCGATACGGCATTGATTTATTCTCTAAAAGCATTGTCGGTGCAAGAAAAACATCTCGATAAAAACGACGAGTCGTTGGCTGATTCGCACCTTGATCTGGCCAGGCTATATGACCACATTAACGACTATGACAAGGCCTTGGAGCATTATACCCGCGCTTTGGAAATCTATAAGAAAAACAAAAAACAGGAGAGTCTGGATTTGATGGACGCTATCAAGGCCGAGATAGAAGATCTTAAACAAAAACAGTCAGAAAAAAAACAAAAATAAGATATGAAAAAAACGACAATAATCTTTGTACTTCTTGCCTTTGCCTTTTTGGGTATGCAGGCGCAGACCCAGAGCGGCGTGGTGAAAACCCGTGGCCGCATGGTGGATGGCAAACTTGTGTCCGGAACTCTGTTGTCGGGAGCCACGGTGCAGGTCGATGGACGTCAGGCGATGCTGGCCGCCGACGGTCATTTCTCGTTTCCCGTTTCGGGCAATGGCTACACTCTAAAAAAAGTGTCGAAGCAAGGTTACCAGCTCGTTGATGCCGATGTGTGCCGCAGCTACAGATACTCCGGCAACCCGCTGGCAGTGGTGATGGAAACTCCCGAACAGCAGCTGCAGGACAAACTCACCGCTGAACGCAAGATACGCCGCCAGCTCCAAAACCAGCTCCGCGACAAAGAAGGCGAAATAGAGGCCCTGCGCGAGCAGAACCACCTCACCGACGAACAATACAACAACGCCTTGCAGCAGCTGTACTCACAGCAGGAGAGCAACGAGCGTCTCATCTCCGATATGGCACAACGCTACTCGGTGCTCGACTACGACCAGCTCGACGAGTTCCAGAGGCAGGTGAGCAGCTGTATCGAAAACGGTCGGCTGGCCAAGGCCGACTCGCTGCTCCGCAGCCGTGGCGACGTGGGACAGCAGGTGGAGGCAAGCCTCAAAGCCGGTGCCGCCCTGCAACAGCAACGCGAGCAGCTCCAAAAAGCCGAGGCTGTGCATGCCGCCGAGATTGAGGAGATGGCTCAGCGCTGCTACAGCTACTACGAGCTGTTTGTGGCCCGCTTCCAGAACGACTCCGCAGCTTATTACCTCTCGCTACGTTCGCGTCTCGACACCACCAACATCGACTGGCTTCTGGAGGCAGGGGAGTTCTATATGGACTATCTGGCCGACTTCGACAAGGCTATGTCGCTGTTCCAAACGGCCATGCGGCAGTCGAAACGGCAAAACGGCGAAACCACAGGAACACTGTCGGAAGTGTATAACGACATCGCACTGTTGCATTTTGCCAAGGGCGATTACGTTAAAGCAGGGGAGTGCTTGCAGAACGCCATGGAGATAGGGCAGAAAGCGTTTGGCAAGGAACACGGCAAAGTGGCGTCGTTTTTGCACAACACCGGACAGGTGCTTTTCCGTCAGGGCAAATACCAGAGTGCTATGGATTATTTAGACAGGGCTTTACAGATCAAGGAAAAGGTGTTCGGCAAAGAGTCCGAACCGTTGGCGGAGGTTTACAACGACAAGGGTGTGGTTTATCTCCGTCTGGGCAATATCGACAAAGCCTTGGAATGCTATACCAAAGCTCTTGAAATCCAAGGAAAAACCGTCGGGCTTGAGCATAGGAAAGTGGCAACCACTTACAATAATCTCGGGCACGTCTGTTCCAAAAAGAGCGACCATGCCAAAGCACTTGAATATTATCAGAAATCTTTGGACATACTTGAAAAGATTTTCGGAAAATACTACCCCAACATCGCCAAGGCCTACGGCAATATGGGCGGAGAGTATTATTCGATGGGCGATTACGCCAAAGCTCTTGAGTATTACCATATCGACTTGGAGAGGACGGAAAAGCTGTTGGGCAAGAATCATCCCGATATAGCCACTTCGGTGGTTAACATCGGCTGGGTGTACTACCGTCAGGGTGATTACAAAAAGGCGATGGAGTATTACAACAGGGCGTTGCAGATACGCGAAAAGACCTTCGGCAACGACCATCCCGACGTTGCCTCGGTTTACAACTATCTAGGGAGGCTGCATTTCGATATGACAGATTATGAAAAAGCCGGCGAATATTTCAAAAAATCCTTGGCAATAATGGAGAAGGCTTTCGGCAAGGACAGTCCGGCTCTCTGCAAGACATACGACAATATGGGTATGGCAAGCCGAAAGGCCGGCAACCTCGACAAGGCTCTGGAATACTATCTTAAAGCTGTGGAAATAAAAGGAAAAGAGGTGGGGGAAGACAACCCGGCACTGGGAACTTATTACAACAATCTCGGAATAGTGTACTCCGAACAAAATAACAACGACAAGGCTGTGGAATGCTATCTGAAAGCCAAGGATATGTTCGAAAAAAAATACGGACAGGGGCATCCCAATCTCGCCGCACCCTACAACAATCTTGCGGGCTCCTATTCCGATATGGGCGACACCGTCAGAGCCTTAGAATATTACCAGAAATCGCTCGACGTGCTGGTGAAGAATTACGGCCCGAATCACCCCGACGTGGCTTACGTTACATCCTCGCTCGGCGAATTCTACTTTAAATATTGTCATTACGACAAGGCTCTGGAAACCCACAAAAAAGCTCTGGATATACGCAAAAACAAATTCGGCGAGGAACATGCCACTGTTGCACTGTCGTATTTCTATGTCGGAAAGACCTATATGGCCATGGGCGACTACGCCAAAGCCTTGGAACATCATCAGAAATCACTCGACATACGCAATAAAGTACTGAAACCCGGCCATCCCAGAATCAAGGACTCGGAAAAGGCTGTGGAGGAAGCCAAGCAAAAACTCGCAGAACAACAAACCAAGTAAAAAAGAAACAAAACCTCCAAAAACGACGTTTAACAATAATCTGGCCTATGCCATGTTTTATGGACAAAGCCACAATATGAACCAGCAAATAAAAATATTCGATATGAAAAGAACTGCAGCAATAATTCTGACACTCCTCGCACTCCTCGTTGCAGATGGTGTGCTGGCACAGACCCAAAACGGAGTGGTTAAGACCCGCGGACGTATGGAGAACGGCAAACTGGTGCCAGGAACCGCGCTGGCGGGTGCCACGGTGCAGGTGGAAGGCCGTCAGGCTATGCTGGCCAAGGACGGTAATTTCTCATTTCCGGTGAAAGACGGCAAATACATCCTCAAAAGCGTCACCAAGCAAGGCTACAACCTTGTCGACGCCGAAGCATGCCGACAGTACCAGTACTCCAAAAACCCGCTCACCATAGTTATGGAAACCCCCGACCGTCAGATGCAGGACAAGCTGAAAGCCGAACGCAAGATACGCCGTCAGCTGCAGGACCAGCTGCGCGAAAAGGAGGACGAAATAGAGGAACTCCGCGAGCAGAACCGCCTCACCGAGGAACAGTACCGCAACGCCTTGCAGGAGCTATATACCCAGCAACAAAGCAACGAGAAACTTATTGCCGATATGGCCAAACGTTACTCCGAACTCGACTACGACCAGCTCGACGAGTTCCAGCGTCAGGTTAGCTACTGCATAGAGAACGGACAGCTGGCCAAGGCCGACTCC
>JAFSOU010000059.1 GCA_017443265.1 Bacteroidales bacterium
ACAGCACAGCGCCACGCGACACCGCAAGCCGACGCCAGCACCGTGGCAAACGCTTTCTGGAGCTGAACACCAGCCAAACCATCGACCACCTGCTTGCCAGCCTCGAAACCGACACCACCCTCGGCGACACAGCCGATATGGTGCAGACTTTCCTCACCTATTGGGATGTGAACACCAAAGTGAGACTGGCTTCGGCCAAAGTGCTCACTCCCGATATGAACTACCCGGCAAACATTGCCTTGGCCGATGTCGCTCTTGATGGCAGAGATTTAAAAATCAACGAGTTGAGCGTTATAGTAAGAAGGACAGACCTTGTCCTTTCCGGAATGGTGAAACATCTGCGACGCTCGTTGCTCGGACGTGCCAAATGGGAGGCCGACCTGAACCTCAGCTCCCGTCTGCTAAAGGCCAGCGACCTTATGAACCTGCTGAAATCGTCGCAGCCCGACAGCACCGTGGCGGAGAACAACGCCGCCCCGACCGACAGCGTGAAAAGCGAGATAATAGTGGTGCCCGACAATTTCGACATCACCCTGCACACCAACCTTAAAGAGGTGCGCTACGACAAAGCCCGGCTGCTCAACGTGAAGGGCGAGGTGGACCTTCGCAACAGCTATATCATCCTCAACGACCTGACTTTCAATTCGGAACTCGGCAATGTCCAGACCACCCTGTTCTACAAAGCCGCCGACAAAAGCGGTGCCGACGTATCCGCCGACCTCAAGGTGGACAAACTGAACATCACCAAGCTTATAACCCAGGTGCCCGAAATAGACACCCTTTTCCCGATGCTGCGCTCTTTCGAAGGACTTATCTCCACCGACATAATGGCGTTGGGCAAACTCAACTCCGATTTCGACATCGACATACCATCCATCAACGCCTCGTGCCTTGTGCGCGGCGACAGCCTTGTGGTGTTGGATAACGAGACTTTCCGCAAAATTTCCAAACTGCTGTTGTTCAAAGACAAAGACCGCAACCTTATCGACAGCCTTTCGCTGGAGTTTGTGATGAAAAACAAAGTGATAAACTTCTTCCCATTCATATTCGCGATGGACCGCTACAAAGTGGGCATCCTCGGCACGCAGTACGCCGATATGACCTTCGACTACAAGTTTGTGGTGCTGAAATGGCCGTTGCTCGTTAAACTGCTTGTGGGGTACAAAGGCGACCTCAACGATTTGGACAAAGCCAAACTGAAAATACGTCTCGACAAAAAGAAAAACGGATACGCCAAACAATTCGAGAACACCAACACCTATTCCATTGTGCGGCAACAGATACAAAAAGTGCTTCGCAAAGGCCGTCAGGACGCAATGAAGACAACTGTGGCGGATGAAAAAAATGACCAAGAATAAAAGTTTATCGCAAAACGAAGTACTAATTTAATGAACCCGACTAAGAACATCACCGACGAGCAAGAGCTGGTGCAGGCAATTCTTGACGGCGACAAGCAGCGTTATAGCGAGATTGTGAGCCGTTTCAGCACTGCCATCGCCAACCTCAGCTACAAGCTGGCCGGCGATAAACTGGAAGTTGAAGAGGTGGTTCAGGATGTTCTCGTGGAACTGTACCTCTCTTTGCCGCGTTTCCATTTCGGGTCGAAACTGAGCACCTACGTTTACCGAATAACGGTGAACACGGTGGCGAAAAAACTGAAAAAACTTGGTCGTTTACAGCGGATGAGCGATTACATCGAAAGCACCAACGCCCAGCTGCACCAACACTCAGCCGAAGACCACATAGTGCACGACGACCGCCAAAACGAGCTGCTCAAAGCCATAGCACAGCTGAAATACGAGCAACGCACCGCACTCACGCTGTTCTATTACGAAGAACTCTCGTACAAAGAAATTGCCGAAACAATGAATATCTCGCTGGCAAAAACAGAGTCGCTGATATTCAGGGCAAAACAGAACTTGAAAAAAATGATAGACCAACAATAACTGAAAGGACTGGAGATGAACTGCAATACATTTACCCAACTGTGGATTAACAGCAAGGACGACCTCTTGTCGGCCGAAGCACAGCAGTACCTTGAACAATGCGCCGAATGCCGCCGCAAGGTGGAGTGCTACAACAAAACACTTGCATTGCTCAAAGCCGAGCCGCAAACAAGCAACATCGACACCAAGATGGAATTTGCCGTGATGTCGCGCATCGAAAACGCAGAAAAGACCAGCGCGGCACGGCATTTGCTCCGCCGCAAGGTGTGGATAGGAGCCGCCGCAGCCTGCGTAGCAGCACTTATCGTGAACGCTTTCCTGTTCAACAGCGACAGGATGGAACAACGCGAAAATCAGGCTATTGTCGAAATGATTGGCGATGTGTGCAGCAGCACCAATGGCAGTTTTGCCACAAAAACAGACTACCACGACCTTGAAGCCACGGAGTTTTTTATGGAAAATATTTATTATTAAACCATTGCCTTTATGAGAAAATTTTTAGCCACAATACTCTGCCTTACTTTGATGTTTGCCATTCCGGCAGTATCGGCACAAGACAACCACGGCAACGGCAGGGGACTGAAAAAAGAACATCGCCACGACAGACATAAAAAAGTAGCAAAATGCCCCAAGTGCGGAAAAGCGCTGATTTGCTGGCGTTGCAACAGCAACAGGGACTTGGAGAACGACATTACCGATTTTGTAGGCGACCTAAGCGACGAGCAACGCGAGAAACTGCACGAACTCTCCAAAGAGAACAAAGAGAAGATGACCGCCTTCCGTCAGCAACAAGAAAAACTCCGCGACTCGATCAACACCATAATCAGGCTCGAAGGAGACCATTCCGATGAGCTGCTGCCACTGATTGAACTTCGCGCCCAGCTGCGTGTGGCTATGGACATGGAACTCTACCGCTGCCGTCTGCTAACACGACAGATACTCACCGATGAACAAGCCAAAGAGCTGCGCGAAAAGACCGAAGCGGCATGCAAAAAAAAATCAGGCCGAAAAAAATAAAGAATACTTAGTTTCTATTTGTGTGAATAAGGGAAAAGGCTGCGGTACTTTGCTTCCGCAACCTTTTTTATTGCCCACGGGCGATGTTTGAGAAAAAAACGTTCTTTCCCAAAAATATTTTCTTTCACACAATATAAAAAACAAAATTGAGTTATAGCAAATAACAGACATTAAAACGATGTAACAACCCGACATGAGACGCACTCTCCTTTTGGCAATAATGGCATTGGCGCTGGCATTACCCATGCGTGCGCAGGAATTCCGTTGTAACGTTACCATAAACGCGCAACAGGTGCAGACCAACGAGAAAAAAGTGTTCGAGACGATGAAACAGGCCATCGAGGAATTTGTGAACAACCGCAAATGGACCAACGTCGAATTTGAGCAGTACGAAAAACTTGAGTGTAACATCAGCCTAATTATTAGCGAACAAACATCCCTGACCGACTTCGGTGGACAGCTGAGCGTGCAGCTGCGACGCCCAGTGTACAACTCCAACTACACCACCGGCATAATGAACTTTGTGGAACCCGATTTCCAATTCTCGTTCAACGAAAGCCAGCCCCTCGAATTCGACCCCAACACTTTCTACAGCAACCTTTCCATGACCTTGGGCTATTACCTTTACGTGATGCTCGGCATTACTTTCGACTCCTACGGCCTTATGGGCGGCGAGCCGTTCTTTGAGGTGGCTCAGACCATTGTCCAAACCTCCAACAAATCGGGCTACCGAGGCTGGAAAACCACCGACGGACAGAAAGCCCGCTACTGGTGGATGGAAAACCATACCAACCCCAACTACCAAACTCTGCGCCAAGCCTACTACTACTACCACCGCATGGGCCTCGACATGATGACCAAGGACCAGACCGAGGCGCGCAAAAACATAATACAGGCTCTGCAGCTGGTACAGCAAACCAACAAAAAACGTACCAACCTTTTGTGCGTAACAATGTTTATGGAAGTGAAAATCAACGAGATAGTGAGCGTTTTCGCGCCCGCACCGACCGATGAGAAAAAACAGGTGTATAACCTGGTGCGCGAAATAACACCCATACACCTCAACAAAATGAAAGACTTTAATCAATAGTTAGAAGTTGGGAATTAGGAGTTAGGAGTTAGGAATTAGGAGTTAGGAATTAGGAGTTAGGAGTTAAGAGTTAGGAGTTGGAAATTGAAAATCAAATAATTACAAATAAAATAATCAACAAAATATTATCATGACACAAATACCCATTAGCAAAGAAACGATAGCAAAAATTGCCAAGGAAAACAAGATAGCCAACCCCGGACGCGCCTCGATACGCGAGATGCGCAAAATGATTCAGGACATCGAAGCGGAAACGGGCATCCGTTACGTGAAGATGGAGATGGGCATTCCCGGACTGCCGGCGCCGCAGGTGGGCGTGGAAGCTCAAATCGAAGCCCTGCGCAGCGGCGTGGCAAGCATCTACCCCGAAATATACGGCACAGTCGATTTCAAAAAAGAGGCCGCACGTTTTGTCAAAAATTTCCTCGACATCGACGTAACCCCCGACTGCTGCGTGCCCACAGTGGGCTCCATGCAGGCCGGCTTTGCTTCGTTCCTCACCCTTACACGCTACGACAAAAACAAAACCAAAGTGCTGTTTATCGACCCCGGTTTCCCCGTGCAGAAACAGCAGTGCCGCGTGCTGGGCATACCCATGAAGACTTTCGACGTGTACGAATACCGCGGTGACAAACTTCGCGACAAGCTGGAAGAAGAACTTAAGGACGGCGACGTGGCATGCCTTATCTACAGCAGCCCCAACAACCCCGCTTGGTTCTGTTTCACCGACCACGAGCTGCGTATCATCGGCGAGATGGCCAACAAATACGGTGTGGTGGTGCTCGAGGACGACGCCTATTTCCTGATGGATTTCCGCAAGGACTACAGCGTTCCCGGCAAGGCTCCGTTCCAACCCACAGTGGCCAAATACACCGACCGCTACGTGCTTATGATTTCCGGCTCCAAGAGCTTCAGCTACGCCGGCGAGCGTATAGCCATGATGATTTGCAGCCCGACGCTGTTCAACATGGAATGTCCCGACCTGGCCCGCTACTACAGCCAGACACAGCTGGGACGCGCCCTGATTTTCGGCACCCTTTATTGCCTCAGCTCCGGCACCGCACACAGCGTGCAGTATGCCATGGCAGCCATGCTTAAAGGCGCCAACGACGGCACTTTCAACTTTGTGAAAGACATTAAGGAATATGGCGAAAAAGCCCACATAATGAAGAAAATGTTCACCGACAACGGTTTCTATATCGTTTACGACAAGGACATGGGCGAGGATATCGGCGACGGTTTCTATTTCACTTTCTGCTACCCGAACATGGACGGCGTGGAGCTGCTAAACAAACTGATACAGTACGGTATAAGCGCCATAGCTCTGGACATTACCGGTAGCCACAAGCAGGGAATACGCGCTTGCGTGGCTCTGGTGCTCCGCGAACAGTTCCCCGACCTGAAAGTGCGTCTGGAGAAATTCCACGAAGACCACCCTTTTTGAGTTAGGAGTTAGGAGTTAGGAGTTAGGGGCGGGAGGTTTTTCGCCTTGATGGATATAGATGAATTCTGACTAATTGGGCAATCGGTGATTGTCCAATTAGTTGTAAAATAAACAACTGAAATATAATACTTTAAGCAATAATATAACATATAAAAACAGAAAAAAAAGTAATAAACTGAAATATTAACAATCTGAGCTTTACGCTCTTATTCTCACTTGGGAAAATCTGGTAAATTTTACGACACGAGAATAAGCAATGCGGAAAGGTTCACGCTTTGGCGTGAGCTGTTTCGTGATTATTAGTGTCAATGGTATACCAGATTCCATCCAAGTTAATAAGCAACCAAAACGAACGGCGAGCGCCTTTTTCTTTTGGAGGCTTTGGAGTGGGGGGCGGGTATGAAGCAAAGGCTTAAAAAAATAGAAATGCAACGGATAAACATGATTGATTGTGTTGGGAGAAGTTATCAATCCAGCAATCTCGAAAACGGAGAATTCAGTTACGCCAAAGCTCTCGAAGAAAACATCAGCGGCCACAAATTTTTAGATATTCGTTTCTATGACGAAACAACAAAAGTTGCCGTTCTGATAGAAACAAAGCAGAATTTCAAACCCAAAGACAAAAAACAACTGTTTGATTATGTAGCTCTTGAACAACGCTTGTCGGCACAGACAAAAATCATTGCAATTCTCGCCAACACCAACGACGACAAACTAAAAGTCTGGAAAGTAGCAAATGGTGATGAGGAAGAACTTGACGACCGCAAACTGAAATCGTTCACAGAATATGTTGATTATTTTAAACCTAAGAATGTCAACGACAAAACAGCAGTTCTGGAAAACACATCTAAACTCAACCGCTTGCTTCACGACAATGGAATAGCAGAAAAACTTCGTAGCCAGTTTGTTGGCACTTGTCTGCTTGCTTTAAAGAATGGTTTGAACTACAAAGGATTAAGCACAGCACAAATAATTGCAGGAATAAAAGAAGTGTTGGGAAGGCTTTTGGAAGGTAGCCTTGACAAAGCTGATAAGATTGTGATATTGCATGAAAACATCCTAAAAGACCAAAATGTTGAGAAAATCAAATCGGAGAACTTTGAGAAAATATTGAACTACATAGAGATAAACATTGTACCGTACATAAACGAGGCAAGCCGCGAAGGGCACGATATTCTGAGTTATTTCTTTACCACATTCAACAAATATGTCGCTCGCGAAGATAAGAACCAAGCGTTTACGCCAAACCACATATCGCACTTTATGGCAAAAGTGGCGGGCATTTACAAAACATCCAGAGTATTAGACCCAACATGCGGTTCTGGAACTTTTATTGTACAGGCCATGACGCAGGCACTTAACGACTGCGAAACAGATGCGGAGCGCAATGCAATAAAAAAGAATCAGATATATGGTATTGAGTTCGACAAAAATGTTTACGGACTTTCAACAACCAATATGCTGATTCATGGTGATGGAAATTCAAATGTGCGCTGGGGCTCGTGCTTTGAATTGGGCGACTGGATTGAACAGGCAACTGCAGATGTTGTGCTGATGAATCCGCCCTATAACGCTTCAAAGAATCAAGTGCCTGAAGATTTTGCAAAAACATGGGGAAAAACAAGCACCGACCCATCAAAAGGACTATGTTTCGTAGAATTTGTAGCAAAAAAGGTAAATCGTGGTCGTCTGTTGACTTTGCTGCCAATGGCATGTGCCATTCAAACAGATGGCGTAATTGGTAATTTTAAGCGGAAAATGCTCGAAAGGCATACACTTGATGCGGTTTTCTCATTTCCTGCCGAAATGTTCTATCCTGGTGCGAGTGCTGTTGCGTGTTGCATGGTGTTTGATTTGGGCAAACCACACAAAAAGGACAAGGAAACATTTTTTGGATATTTCAAAGATGATGGTTTCGAGAAACGAAAAGGTGTTGGTCGTGTGGATGTCCGCGACAGGTGGGAAACTATTGAAAAGGAATGGTTTGATTTATACGAACATCGCTCAACAATAGCAGGGAAATCTGTAAACCGCCATGTGGAAGCCAACGAGGAATGGTGTGCTGAAGCATATATGGAAACTGATTATTCAACACTTTGTGACGAGAATTTTATCCAAAACATGCAAGATTATGCTGCATTTATCATTCAAAACGAAACAAAAACACTATGAACACAAGCAATTGGGAATATTTTGCAATATCAAAAATTTTCAACTCGTTTGAAAGAGGAAAGGTACATTCTCAGTCGAGTCTACCATTTGGAAACGATTATTTCTACGTAGGTGCCAAGAAAAACAGATGCGGAGTTATGACAAAATGTGGATATGATATAGACCTTATAAGTAAAGGTAATTGTATCATATTTATTTGCAATGGCGAAGGTTCTGTTGGCTATTGTAACTATATGGATAGAGATTTTATGGCTTCTGGCGATTTAATTCTTGCTTATGGAAATTTTTTGAATCAACATATAAGTCTTTTTTTAGTTACTATGTTGGATATGGAGCGTCCAAAATATTCTTTTGGTCGCAAGTATGGAAAATATGTAAAAAGCACAAAAATACCATTGCCAGTAACAACAAGCGGCAATCCCGATTGGCAATGGATTGAAGACTATGTAAAGAAAAACCTTGTTCCGAAATTGCCAGACAAGTCAAAGTCTGTATGGGAAAAGAATTTTGACACAAAGCCCTTGTCAAACAACAAATTGCAATTAAACACAAAAGAGTGGGAATGGTTTAGAATTGGCGATTACTTTGACAAGCCATACAAAGCGACTGCTTATAACGCTATAGAATTGATTACTTGTTCTAAAGAAAACAAAGATTCAATTGCCTATATCACAAGAACTGATGCAAACAACGGATGCAAAGATTATGTTATAAATGAAGGTTTTACTGACATTGAAAGTGGCAATGCAATAACAATTGGAGACACAACAGCAACAATATATTACCAAGAAAATGACTTTATCTGTGGAGACCACATGGTTGTATTAAGGTCAAGCCTATTAAACAAATATGTGGGACTATTCATAACATCATTACTGAATAAAGAACGCTTCCGCTACAATTATGGAAGAGCATTTAACAAAGGGATTGTTTCTGATACAAGACTTAAACTCCCCGCCACAAAAAACGCCCAAGGCGAGTACGAACCCGACTGGCAGTGGATGGAAGATTATATCAAAGGGTTGCCGTATTCCTCCTGCCTATAATCCCCAAAACGGTGGCTTCGACGAAATCGGCCGCCGTTTTTTTTTGACTTTTTTGGAATCAATTCCCAAAAAGTCATAACTTTTTTGGAGTCAACTCCAAAAAAGTAAGGTTTTTGAGTGGGTGGTTGAAGTTTTAAATCCCCAACTCCTAATTCCCAACTCCTAATTCCCAACTCCTAATCCCCAACTCCTAATTCCCAACTCCTAATTCCCAACTCCTAATTCCCAACTCCTAATTCCCAACTCCTAATTCCCAACTCCTAATTCCCAACTCCTAATTCCCAACTCCTAATTCCCAACT
>JAFSOU010000060.1 GCA_017443265.1 Bacteroidales bacterium
AGGGAGCGGAGAATACTTTTTTCTCCGCTACGCTATCGAAACATTCACTGAATGTTTATTTGTTCTCCGCTACGCTATCGAAACATTCACAGAATGTTTATTTGTTCTCCGCTACGCTATCGAAACATTCACAGAATGTTTCTTCATATCAAGACAAAAGTTGAAATAAAGGAAAAAATATCATTCTTCTTTTTAATCGAACACCACTGTCCAAAAACAAAAAGACCTCCTGCCGGTAGGGTGGAGGTCTGAGGTTTTCTTACTTAAAAAGCTGCTTTTAGAAAGGCAGATTTTCCAGCGGTTCTGTCTCATCGCCCAGAATTTTGTCGATGGGCTGTTCTGCTTCCTGGTTGTTGTCGGGGTGGTTGCGGTTTGCGAGGACGGAGAAATTGTCGGCCACCACTTCGGTGATGTAGCGTTTGTTGCCGTCCTTGTCCTCCCACGAGCGGGTGCGCAGCTTGCCTTCGATAAAGATCTGCGTGCCTTTTTTCAGGATTTTCTCAGCGATGTCGGCCAGTCCGCGCCAGCACACTATGTTGTGCCATTCGGTCTGTTCGATTTTCTGACCTTCTTTGTTCTTGAAATATTCGGTCGTTGCCAACGGGAAAGTAGCTTTCTTGGCTGTCTCGAATGTGATGATTTCCGGGTCTTTTCCTAAATTTCCAATGAGGATAACTTTGTTAATTCCTGCCATAATCTTTAAATTTAAACTTAATACTAAAAAAAACTCTTTACGATTTTGTCATACTAATACCGACGAAAATCACAGCAAAGTTATATGTTTTTTTTGGATTATGCAAATAAAATTTACTATTACTGCCTAAGTTATTGAAAATGAAGTAGTAATTTTGTTCTGGAGCAAAAAAAGAAAACTTGTTGTTTGCGTTTTTTTGTCCGTTTTTCTGTGAATTGAATATGGAAATGACTATGGCAGTTCGGCGTAGGTTACCACCGAATCGGGAGATTGTGGATGGGGGATGAAAATGATATTGGCCATCGGGGAACAAGTCCGTTGCGTAAAACTTATTTTGCGGTTGATGGTGCCTTCGGTTAATTTCGCTTCTCCGTCGCGGAACCAAAAACAGTTGTATGGTGCGTAGTAATCACTTGTGATGGTGAGGTAAGCAAAATTGGTGTCCTTTTGTATTGAAGCAGTGCCCGCTATGTGGAAAACGTCGTCGCTCACGGTTACTGTGCCGTCGCCCACGGTGAGGTGGTAAATTTTCGACGACGAGTATTTTATGACGTCCTCGTTGTTGTAACTGATTAAGGCATCGTTTATTACGTATTCGAAAGTGTAGCATTGGTTCGAATAATAATTGTGAAGTCCGCGGTTGGCAAAACCTATCCTTCCGGAGAAAGTCATCATATTCGAAAGCCTGTAATTGTTTGCGTTTATGGTAAGCGAGGAGCCGGTGGCGTGCCAAGTGGCGTCGAGTTGTATCTGCAATATGCCGCTGCGAGTGCGGATGTCGCCGGTCTCGGCAATGAGTGCGGTGGTGTCGTCGTTGCCGAAATCGACGGTAACGGTGCGCGGATATGCTGTGGCGCTGGTGGCCGTCACTACGGGGTATCCGCTACGGTGCCACAGTGTGGTGTCGGTGGCGAAACGCAGGGCGGTGATAAGTATGTCGTGCGACATCGATTCGGCTTGTGCCATCGAGGTGGCGAAAGTGAAACCTGTACCCGGATGGTATGTGTTGTTGTCGATGGGGGTCTCGTCATTGTCCTTGCAGGCACCGAAAAGAACGATGGCGGCCAAGACTGTGATTATGTATTTTTTCATAAACGTATGTTTTTGTTGTGTTTACGATGTAACGTAGAAATGCTCACTAAATTGTGTCGGAATAATTGTTTTTGTGGTGTTTTGAGAAAATCACCATTATTGGGTATTTTTCAAATAGGAAAGTGTTTGTATTTTTGCAGATGAGGAACTTAAAAAGAAATGTTGGCTGAAACGACTGATTTTTAGTGAATTGAACGATATTTCTCCATGTTATTAAATGTATATTAAATGTAAGAGGGTTGGCTTTGCGAAGACCAACCTTCTTTTTTTATCTGATTCCCAGTAGTTTGTGTGTCTGTAACGACAGCCGCCATTTAGGATTGTTTTTCACGAAATCGATGCATAAATTCCTGATTTTTCGGTTCTTGCTCAAGTTGCCCGTGTCGCAGGGCTGTACAAAATAATGTTCGGCGGTGATGCCGAAATCGGACACTTGGTGTTCTCCGTCGAAAATCACTTTCACTTCGTTGGCTCGGGTGATGACGCATTTTCCCGCCTCGCCCACGAAGTCTTGCTTGGGGCTAACGGTTATCCAGTCCACGTTTTCGGGCAATGGCAGGGTGCCGTTGGTTTCCACGGAGACAGTTTTGCGTTTGGCGTGGAGTCTGTCGATAAGCGATGAAGTCAGTTGCAGGGCGGGCTCTCCGCCTGTTATAACTACCAGATTTGCAGGGTGTAGCGCAACGGTATCGGCAATTTTTTTTTCGGTCATGTCTTCGAAAGCATAATGGCTGGTGTCGCAGAAGGGACATTGCAGGTTGCAGCCCGCAAGTCGCACAAACACAGCCGATTTGCCGGTGTTGAAGCCTTCGCCCTGAAGGGAGTGGAAAATTTCGTTCACCTTCATAGCACTTCGCTGCTTTGTTCGTCACGGATGTAAACGGCCATGTTGCCTTCGCTCTCCTGCACCGAGGTTTTGTAGCATTCGGGAATCTGTTCGGTAATCCAGCGCGCGAGGTTCTCGGCGGTGGGGTTGAAGGGCAGCAGCTCGTTGAGGTTGCCGTGGTCGAGATAGCCGTGGATTTTCTCTTTGATTTTGTAAAAATCGGCCACCATGCCGTTTTCGTCCAGCTGCTCTGCCTTGCAATACACGGTTACAATCCAGTTGTGTCCGTGCATGCTTTGGCATTTGCTGGGGTAGGGGAGTGTAAGATGGTGGCAGCCAGCTATTTCCATTCTTTTCGATACGTAAAACATATTCTTTATGATTGGTGATTTGTTGGTGAACTGATAGGTGATTAATATGTCAATAAATCATTTAAACTTTCTTTTTTTCTCCTGTTCGCCTTCGGCTCACGAGATCTTGTAAATCTTGTAAATTTTTTTTGCCTTCGGCAAAAGCTTCGCAATAACTATAAATTGTAAACTATAAACTATAAACTATTAACTAAAATTTATTGTTCATTGTCCATTGTTAATTGTTCATTTTAAACAACTTCCGACTTCCGAACTCCGAATTAATTTTCAACTTTCAACTTTCAATTTTCAACTTTCAACTTTCAATTTTCTTCGTATTCTGTTGTGTCGATTATTCCTGCGCCTTTGAGGGCTTCCTTGCGTTCGAGGCAGGTGGCGCAGCGTCCGCAGTGTTTTATGCCACCGTTGTAGCAGGAGTAGGTCTTGCTGTAGTCGATGCCGAGGCGTTTGCCTATCTTGGCTATGTCGGTTTTCGAGATGTTGGTGTAAGGTGCTGATATTGTGATATTTTCGTAGGTGCCGCTGCTCATGGCTTGCGACATGGCGTTGATAAACTCTTCGCGGCAGTCGGGGTAGATGGCGTGGTCGCCGGAGTGGTTGGCTATCAGCACTTTGTGCAGTCCGCGCGTTTCGGCAAGTCCGCAGGCTATGCTGAGCATGATGCCGTTGCGGAAAGGCACCACGGTGGATTTCATGTTTTCGTCGGAGTAGGCGCATTCGGGTATGGCGCCGCCGCCTTCGAGCAGCGACGATTTGAAATAGCGCGAGAAGAAATCGAGGGGTATCACCAGCTGCTCTATGCCAAGGATGCGGCAGTGGTAGAGGGCGTATTCCAACTCCTGACGGTTGTGTTTGCTGCCGTAGTCGTAGGTCACGGCAAGGGATATGTCGTCGCGTTTGTCGTAGAGCAGCGTTATGGAGTCCATGCCGCCCGAAACTATTATCAGAGAGTCTTTCATGGCGTGTGTTTGTTATTTGTTGTTGAAAGCCTGTAACATACGTTGCTTGGCGAGTTCGGCGAAACGCTCGTCGCCCACATGCTGTGCAAATGGGTAGATGGCAATGCCGCCGCGCGAGTTGAAAATACCCGTAACGTCGATGTATTTGGGCTCCATCAGCCGCACAAGGTCTTTCATGATGATGTTCACGCAGTCCTCGTGGAAATCGCCGTGGTTGCGGAAACTGCCGAGGTACAGCTTGAGGCTCTTGCTTTCCACCATGCGCACTGCCGGTATGTAGTTTATCAATATTTTTGCAAAATCGGGCTGCCCGGTGATGGGACAGAGGCTCGTAAATTCGTTGCAAACAAGGGTTACAAGGTAGTCGTTGCCGGGGTGCTGGTTTTCGAAAGTCTCCAGCAGCTGCGGCGCGTAGTCGGTGGGGAATTTGGTGCTTTGGTTGCCCAGAAGGGTTATTCCGTCGGTGTTTTCTCTGCTCATTGTATTTTGTTTGTTTTCAGATGGTTATGTTAGCCTATTATTCCGTAAATAATAATGATTATCAATGCCACGGGGGCTATGTAGCGGATTAGGAAGTAGTAAGCGCCGAAAAGTCGTGCTTTCAGGGTGCCGCCGTTGGTTATTTCGTCGCGCACTTCGGCTTTGGGGTAGAACCAGCCGAGGAAAATGGTCATCAGCAACGCGCCGATGGGCATGATGTACGAGGCGGTGAGCATGTCGAACAGGTCGAAGAGGGTCTTGCCGAAAATTGTGGCCTCTTTCAGCGGACCGAACGACAGCGCGCAGAACGCCCCGATGGCGAACACCACAGCCGACGACACCGCCGACGCCACGCCGCGTTTCCAGTGCAGCTCCTCCACGGCGAAGGCCACCAGTATCTCCAAAAGCGAGATGGTGGAGGTGAGGGCGGCTATGCCCAGCAGCACAAAGAACACTATGGCGAATATGTTGCCCATAGGCATGCTGTTGAACACGTTGGGCAGCACAATGTAAACCAGCTCAGGGCCGCTGGCGGGGTCCATGCCGAAGGCGAACACGGCGGGGAATATCACTATGCCTGCAAGTATGGCCACCATGGAGTCGCACACCGCTATCCATGTGCTGGTTTTCAGCAGTTTGTCCTCTTTGCGGATATACGAGCCGTAGGTTACCATGGCTCCCATGCCGAGGCTCAGCGAGAAAAACGACTGTCCGAGGGCTTCGAGCACCCCTTTGCCGGTCATTTTGCTGAAATCGGGTTTGAAAAGGAACTCCAGACCTTTGGCGGCGCCGTCGAGCGAGAGGCTGCGCACGCACATCACCAGCAGAAGGATAAAGAGCAGGGGCATCAGCACTTTCGACACTTTTTCGATGCCTTTCTGCACACCCATTGTCACCACGAGGGCGGTGAGTGCAAGGAAAATGAACTGATACACCAGAGGCCACAGGGAGCCTTGCGAGAAGTCTTTGAACACCGTGGCCACCTCGTGGGGCAGAAGGCCGCTGGTCTGGCCGCTGCTCGAAAGCACTATGTAGTTTAGGGTCCAGCCGGCCACCACGCTGTAGAAAGCGTAGATGAGTAGCGCGGCCACTATGCCGAGTATGCCGAGCGACACCCATCCTTTGTGGCGTCCGCCCAGTTTGCGGTATGCACCAACCACGTTGCTCTGCGAGCGGCGCCCTATCACAAACTCGGTCATCATCAGGGGGATGCCTATCAGAATTACGAAAACGATGTAGATGGTGAGGAAAGCGCCGCCGCCGTTGTTCCCCAGCATATAGGGAAAACGCCACACGTTGCCAAGTCCCACCGCACCGCCTGCGGCGGCAAGTATAGCCCCAATACTGGAGCTGAATCCTCGTTGGTTGTCTGCCATGATTTTAGTGTTTTTTTGAAACTGCAAAGATACGATTTTTTTTTGAATTAGGGGTCAATTGCAAGTAGTCAGTTAAGTGGTTGGTTAAGTAGTTAAGAAACTAAGGAGTGAACTGTGAATAGTGATCAGTGAACAGGGATTGTTTAAGTGTTTAAGTGTTGAATTGTTGTTTGTTGACTTATTAAATTGTTGACCAAAAAAGTTCCCCATACAAAGGTGGATGAAGAAAAGTCCAGTGGACTTTTCGATAGCGACCGCGGGGAGCGGAGAACCACAAAAAATATCCAGTGGACTTTTCGATAGCGACCGCGGGGAGCGGAGAACCACAAAAAATATCCAGTGGACTTTTCGATAGCACGAGGTGCGGAGAATAAACCACAATGGATAAAAACAAATCAGGTGATGTGATTATCAGAATTTTCCTGAACCCATTGAGAGCGTTGATATTCTCCGTTTCACTATCGAAAAAGCCACCAGCGTTTTCTTCACTCCGAGACGCTGTATGTGAGGTTGATTGAGTTACCCCACATTAGCATGTGGGGTAACTGAGAATAAGTCTCTCCGAAACTTATACGGAACAAAGAGAATAATAATATTAGGAATAATATTGAGCAGTAATTTTAAATTTTTAGCGGACACTAATGATACAGTTTTTTTTTCTACCTAATTTATTTCTTTTGCCAAACGCAAGGATTTCCCCACATAGCGAAAAGAACCGTTACTAAAATCAAAAATATTCGCTGCCACCGTAAAACTATATGCATCCCACGAGCTCCGGATGGTAGTTATGGTCCAATATCCAAGTATGTGAGAAGTAACACTGGTAGAAACGCGGTATCCAGCTGCTGGTAAAAAAACGCAGCCGGCGTTTTCCATTTGTGCCCATTGCGCATCGGTTAAGGTGTTTGCAACGAATGAACTAGTAGCAGCATTTATATCTACCAATTCAATACCTGCTGGGTGCACATAGTAGTCGGGAAAGAGAATAAGACCGTTGCAACCGTGGATTCTAGCTCTTACATATCTGGCGGAAGCTGTGCCACATACCGTTGATGCAGGAGCGCTCCCGTCAGTAAGACCTCTAATGCGTAATACATAGCTCCATTCATTTGCCGAAAGCATTCGCCATGTGCCTGGTGCGTCAGTTGTCTGAGTTTGTGGATTGTAAATGGCATTGTAAACGCCCCAGTCGTAGTTGGCGCTGGTGCCTTCAAGAGTGATGTCGGTCATAGTTAAGGAAGGTCCGTATCTAAATCTGTTGTTTGTATTCCCTGTGTTATAGTTGGTAATTGCCCACGGCTGGAAGTTTAGTGCATCATGGTCTATTGCAGTGTTATCCCAGCCGCTCGTAGCCCAGCCAAAAAGGTCTATCCATCCAGTGTATGAGGAGGATATCAAGGCATTGTCACATTTTACTCCATTTGCATAAACTTTACCATAGGTTGAATCACCCACAAAGTCCCACTGGTTTTCGGCAAAGCGCCATGTGCCGGGTGCTATGCCTCCCCCGGCTACTGTGTGGGTGGTGGAAGTGGTTCCGCCGCCCGTGGCACTCCACTGTAGGTTGCCGGGCGAAAACAACACCATTGTGCTATCGGACACGGAGAACCCTGTCTTTTCGAAAGCCACATTGCTAATGGTGTTGGTGTATATATGATTGCGTAGTAGGGCCGTCGAATTAGCCACCCTCTCGGTCCAGCCATTATATTGGTTATATATACGCATTGTGAGCGTTTGGCCGACAAGTGGCGGCAGAATTACATATACATCTTTCTGTGTGGCTATGTCTATATAGTTGTTGTTGCCGCTTTTGAGATGCACTGTCAGTTCGGTTGTGGCGGTATTGTCGGGGGTTATGGTGCTAAAGGCAGTGTTTGTTGTAAATTTGCCGGCCAGTTTGCCCGACGAGGTAAACACTATTTTGGTAACAAGTTTGTTGCTTGCGCTTGCGTCGGCTTTAAGGGTAAGTTTAAGCACAGTGCCGAGGTTGCGCATCTGGAAAACAACCCTTTCGGTTCCTGCCGGCACGTTGGCATAGCCTGCCATAAGGGTGTTGCCGCTCAGGGCATTGGCGGAGGAGTTGTAGGTCTGCTTGGAGGGGAAGTTTACTGTAAGCGCAGAGGCGGTATAGTCGTTGTGGATACTGCTGCCGCTGGAAACCCCGGCCAATGCGGCGGGATACACGGCCCAGTAGATATCGTTGCCTCCGGAAGAAATTGCGTGAATGGTGGAAGTAAAAGAGGCCGTTGTGTTGTCGGCGCTCAAGCCGGAGAGGGCAACGTTGGTGCCGTTGATATTGAGGGCGTCGGTCTGCTCCCATTTCACCTTGCGGCCGTCGGCGTAGTCGAGGTAGGCCTTGTCGCCGCCTTGCGGCAGGGCTGCCGTGGCGTTTATGGTGCGTTTTACTCCTATTATATTGGTTTTGCTTATGTCCAAATATTCCTTGGCACACGACACCGCAAAAAGAACAACTGTGGCTGCGGCAAAAACAGCCGCCGTTGTTTTGAGTTTTTTCATCCTTTTTAAATTTAAAATTGTCTGTTTCATGTCATTATTATTCTTTGCGTTATGCTTTATTAATTATTATTCATTATTTTATTGTTGTTTTACTTCTATAAAAGGCAATCCGCGGGAGCGGATTGCCGAGTAATGAAACAGTGACGTGCTGCGGTAAAACCACATCATTTTTTGAAGCACAAAATTTCGTTTTTGAAAATCCTTACAGGCCGCCCCTTCCGAAAAAGACACGACAAAAGCGCTTTCAAAGCGACTTTGAAAGGCCGAAAAGCAGTTAAAACAGTTTAAATTACTAAGTATTAAAGACTTGCGTGAGTTTTTGGTGATGGGGAATAAAGTGCTGACAATCAGAGATTTGTACACTTTGCTTAAGCGCGCAAAAAATATATTGTCTTGATTATCAGCAATTTTCATATATCGTTTATTTATTTTTCCGATTTGCAAAGTTACGAACAATCTTTTATTGTTTGGGTGTCAAATATTGTCGGGTATCATCATTTGATGGGGTAGGCGGTAGTCCATGGTGTATTTTTGTCACCCCCGAAGTGGGGGTATATTATATTGTATTGTATTGTGGCACGTATTTGCAGGGGTTCACACCCCTTTTGCAGGGGCTTACGCTGCCTGCCTGTGATATGCCGGTCCTACGGACTTGGGGCTACGCAACGCTACCCCCCAACGGGGGTGAAGAAACATCCAGTGGAACTTTCGATAGCGAAGCGGAGAATCTGATCAGGGAGATTAAATACCCTAGCGCGAGCTTATGCCGGATTTTTGCGGAAAAATGCCAAAAATCGTTGCAAAATCACTCGTTTTGGCACATTTTTGCACCGAAAAACAGAGGTTTCATTGTATGAAATTGCACCGAAAGGTGAATTTCGTACAATAACCCCCATATTTCATACATTACGCGCGTCATGCCGCCGAAATGGCTTTTTTTCGCAGTATCTTTGCAGAAACAAATTTCAAAAACTCACAATTAAAAAAAATGAAACACGCAAAAACCTTATCCATCGCCGCCGCCGCACTCCTTGCCATGCAGTGCAACAAAAATTGTCCCGAAAACGTCGAAAATTACCGCGACGCCTTGTTTGAACAGATGCTCGCCGACACTACGTGGGTGCACGAGGAACGCCTTATTCAGGAGGCCGATTCGGTGGCGTTCTACGCCCACATGGAACAGCCGATGCTGTGGCCCGACTCCACTTCCGCCGAACTGCGCCAGATGGTGGATTTCTTCAACTACAAACGTGTTCGCTATGCCGTTTCCACCGACGAGCAGACAATCCAAAGGTACGAGGAGGATGCCGAATCGTTGAATCTGGAAAGGATTGCCTCTTGGGAGAAAATAAAAATGCAGGGCGTGTCGGACACTGCAATAAAAACAGCCATGTCCGACGCATTGGCATTAACTTTGTACAACAACGACCAGCTGCCCGAAGGCAAAAATCCTATCGAGGTTTTGGACGAACTGGAGTTGGAACTTGTTGCCGACTTCCCCTACATCGATTACACACAAATGAAAAACGAAATAATACCTGCACTTTCGCCAAAGACTTATCTGCCAAAGAAAATGCAGAACCACTACGACTCTTTGGTGGGGAAGGACGCCCATCCCGACCAAGAGACCATCGACGATTTGTACAGCTCGTACCTGAACGAGAATAACTACAACACAAAACTCTCCATGCTTTTTGTGCTGTTGTTTAACTACTATTGGTCGAGCGGCGACACTGCCGATTTCCTGCTGAAAGAAGCCGAGGCAGCTTTCACTTCGGGCAATTACTCCCCCGTGATGCCTGTGTTGTGGCGAGCCTACCGCATTGTGTATTGCAATAAATACAGCTGCCCTTCGACCTTTTGCGAGATTCCCAACGTTCGCTTCAACTACTACCGCCGACTTGTGGCCTACACCGCCCTCAAACACATCGAAACTCATGCCGACGACCTGACAGCCAAGGTGCTGTTCTTTTGTCTGGCTATCCGTACCAATATCGACCGTTTTGGAGAATGTATGTTTGGCAACCAGTCCGCGACCGAAAGAATATACCTCTTTTGGAACGGCGACGTGCTGTAGTCAATGCAAGGGGCTTGTTTGAAAATGCCTTTTTTTGTGAATTGGACAATAAAACAAGGTCTTTGGCGTTACTCTGTTTCAACTAAAAAAGTAAAATCGTAATACAATGAAAAAAACAAACTCGCTTCTTGCCTTTATTGCCATTGCGGTGGCAATGCTAGTGCCGTTCAAAACTTTTGCCCATCAAACCGCTGTGCCTCAACCTGTTGTCGAAATGTTTCCTGCAGCAGCTACCGTTGATGACCTCGGCGCATTGACTGCCGTGAAGGACAACGCCGGCGCAATACTCGGCTACTACGCCTACTCCAAGCCCGCCAGCGACAGCATTCAGGGTTTCAACGGCGAAACTCCGCTGCTGGTGGTTTTCGACAAGGAAAAGAAAGTACAGAAGGTTGTTCTGCTCGACAACAACGAAACGCCCGGCTTTGTAAACCGTGTTGTTGAAGGCGGACTCTTCGACGCATGGAACGGCCTCACCATCGACCAAGCTCTTGAAACAGAGGTGGATGCCGTAAGCGGCGCCACTTTCACCTCCAACGGCGTGAAAGAGTCGCTCAAAGCCTGCCTGCAAAACATCAAAGCCAGCGAAACTGCCGACAAATGCCCGTCCAACGGCTGCTGCTGTTGCACAACATGGTGCATCGTGGGCGGTGTGGCGCTTCTGGCAGTGGTGTGCTGCGTGGTGATGCTCCGTCGCAAACGTAGCAAGAAATGACAGAATTCCTGTTTTTGATATGAACGGAAATACGGTGGTCGAGTTTGTCGAAACCACCGTTTTTTGTACACTTCGATACAGTCGCGATGCCTGAAAAACTGAACGCTTCCCGACATCCAACTGGCGGGAGTCCACTTTTTTAATCACTTTTTCGCAAATCACAGGTCAATATTCACAAAAAAATCGTATCTTTGCAAAACTATTTTCAAACAAAAACACAACGCTATGTTAGACCAAGAACGAGGACTTTATATCGCCCACTGCGAGTCGGGCGCATTGTCAATAATAGGTAAGATGACCAATCGCCACGGCCTTATCGCCGGCGCCACGGGAACAGGAAAAACCGTCACCCTGCAGGTGATGGCCGAGACATTCTGTCAGGCCGGAGTGCCCTGCTTTATGGCCGATATGAAAGGCGACCTTTCGGGAATTTCGCAGACCGGGGCCATGAGCTCTTTCATCGAGAAACGTATGCCCGAATTCGGCATCGAGAACCCTCAGTTCCAAGCCTGTCCCGTGCGTTTCTTCGACGTGTTCGGCCAGCAAGGCCACCCCATGCGTGCCACCGTGTCGCAGATGGGACCCATGCTGCTTTCGCGACTGCTCGGACTTAACGAGATTCAGGACGGCGTGCTTAACATAGTGTTCCGTATCGCCGACGAGCGCGGATGGCCTATCATCGACATCAAGGACCTCCGTTCCACCCTCGACTTTGTGTCGAAACACTCCAAGGAATACACCACCAAATACGGCAACATAAGCACCGCCACCGTGGGTGCCATACAACGTGCCATACTGCAGCTCGAAAATCAGGGTGCCGACCAGTTCTTCGGCGAACCCGCCTTCGACATCTACGACCTGTTGCAGACCGAGAACGGCAAAGGCATTATGAACGTGCTTGCCGCCGACAAGCTGATGATGCAGCCCAAGCTCTACTCCACTTTCCTGCTGTGGCTCATCAGCGAGCTGTATTCCACACTGCCTGAAGTGGGCGACCTCGACATGCCTAAACTGGTGTTCTTCTTCGACGAGGCGCACATGCTTTTCGACGGCACCTCGCGAGCATTGCTCGACAAAATTGAACAGGTGATACGCCTCATCCGCTCCAAAGGCGTGGGCATCTATTTCGTTACCCAGAACCCCACAGACATCCCCGACATCATACTCGGACAGCTCGGCAACCGTGTGCAGCACGCCCTTCGAGCCTACACACCCAAGGATCAGAAAGCCGTGAAGACCGCCGCCGACACTTTCCGCGCCAACCCCAGTTTCAAGACCGACGAAGCCATTATGAACCTCGAAACTGGCGAAGCCCTCGTCAGTTTCCTCGACGAAAAAGGCGCCCCCAACATGGTGGAACGTGCCAAGATACTGTTCCCGCTTTCGCAGATCGGCGCCATCACCGAAAGCCAGCGCGGCGAGATAATCCGCTCCAGCCGTTTGAGCGGCAAATACGACAACCCCGTGGACAACCACAGCGCTTACGAGATGATTCTTGCCGAAGAGGAACAAGCACTTGTTGAAGCCGAGGAGAGTGCCGTAACCGAGACAAAGGAGAAAGATAAAGGCACAGGCAAAAAGAAAACCGGCATACTCGGCAAGGTGGGCAAAGCCATACTCACAGCCATCACAGGCACCCTGGCTACCATTCTCGGCACTTGGGTTAGCGACAAAGTTACGGGCAAAAAGACCAAATCGCGCACCTCAACAGCCGGCCGTGTGGTGAAAAACGCCACCAGCGCCGCCACCCGTACCGCTAGCCGCGAGATAACCCGCGATATTTTGGGTAATATCCTGAAAGGGAAATAATTGCAACGCTTGTAGAATGAAACGGTTGGTTCTTTTTATAGTAAAACTGAGAACAAACGACCTTTTCTTGGGAGAAACAATTAAGACTCAAAAATAAGAAATTATAACAATTGGTGACAAATAAGAAATAGTATTTGCAAAATCAATAAATAAAGAGATGAAAAGAATAATTCTTTTTTCGATGGCAGTGATGATGTGCGCTTCGGTGCTGGCAGTCAATCCCGTTAAGATTTACCGTGGCACTTCCACCTACTACAGCGATGTTATCTGCAACGTGAAGGACGGCAAGGTGTACAAAGGCAACTCGTCGTACAACAGCGACATACTGTGCCATGTGGATGGCAACAAGATTTGCAAAACCACTTCGTCGTACAGAGACGACGTGCTCTACACCGTGCGCAAAGGCAAGGTTTACAAAGGCAACTCGCTGTACGAGAGCGACGTGGTGATGAGTTTCCGCGACGGCAAGATTTACAAAGGCGTGTCGCATTTTCGCAGCGACGTGCTTGCCACCATTATCGACGGCTTTGTTTATCAAGGCAACTCCACCTACAACAGCGACCGCATGTACACCATCGACGGACAGCTTACCATAGAGGAGTTTGTGGCTGTGTGGTACGTCTATTTCTTTGTGTATTAAAAATATACGGAGAGGCTCTTGCCTGATGCGATGACTTACAGCGACCTGCGTTTCCCGCAATCGGCGATATTGGAACTGACCTACCGCTGCAACCACCGTTGCCGTTTCTGTTCCTGCCCGTGGGAAGCTCCGTCGTGTGGCTACGAAAAAGGCACGGAGCTTACCCTCGATGAGTGGCGTAAGGCCATCGACCGTCTCCAGACTCTTGGCGTGAAAACCCTTTCCATCTCCGGCGGTGAGGCCCTGCTCAAGGATTCCCTGCTCGACATCCTCGGATACATCCGTTCCAAAAGCTGTTTCAATGCCGATGTGCCGATTGTGTTGATTTCCAATGGTTTGTTGATGAACGAGGCGTTTCTCGAAGCTTTCAAAAAATACAACGTGCATCTGAGCATGAGTCTGCCCGGACTGGACACTTTCGAGTGGCACACGGGTGTGGACAACGCTTCGGGCGTACTGCACTGGTTCGAGGAAGCCAAACGGCTGGGCGTTCCCACCACAGTCAACGTTACCGTTACCAAACACAACTACCACGAGCTTTACCGCACCCTTGCCGAAGGGCTGCTGGCAGGAGCCGACACCGTGTTGCTCAACCGCTTTTTGCCCGGCGGAAGGGGCTTGGCCAACATCGACGAGCTTAGTCTCGACACCGAACAACTTTGCGGTATGCTCGACACTGCAGAGGAGGTGCTCGAATATGCCGGACGTCGTGGTGCGGTGGGGACGGAGTTTCCGCGTTGCATAATCAAAAACCCCGAGAAATATACCCATCTGCGTGTGGCTTCGGTATGTGCGGCAGCCAAGGAGTTTTTCGTCATCGACCCCAGTGGCAAGGTGCGTACCTGCAACCACTCGCCGCGCGTGGTTGGGCATATCTTCCACCCGCAGGTGGTTACCGATGTCGATTATTGGAACATCTTCGCCCGACGCGAATACATTCCCACATCGTGCGTTAGCTGCAACGAGGTGAACTATTGCGACTGCGGCTGCCGTGAGGCCGCCGCCATCGTCCACGGCGACGTATGTGCCAAAGACGTTTGCTTCTCGTAGTTGAAAATTGAAAGTTGAAAATTGAAAGTTAATTCGGAAATCGGAGTTCGGAGTTCGGAACGAATTGATAATTAACAATGAACAATGGATTTTAGTTTATAGTTTAGAGTTTACAATTTATAGTTATTGCGAAGCTTTCGCCGAAGGCAAAACAATTTACAAGATTTACAAGATATGCTCACAGACTAAATATAATTAAAATGTGTTCGCGATTGCTGCGCAATTCGTGAGCCGAAGGCGAACAGGAGAAAAAAAAAGAAAGTTTAAATGATTTATTGACATATTAATCACATCACAGATCACAGTTCACTAACTAATCACTAGTCACCAATCACTAATCACTAAAAAATCACAGTTCACATATCACTGATCACAGTTCACTAACTAATCACCAATCACTAATCACAAAAACAATGCACACCCGCACCAAACTGCTTTTGAAAGAAGAAGGACTTGCACGTCTGCAATCCGCCCACGTGCTTGTGGTAGGTCTTGGCGGTGTGGGTGGCTATGCCGCCGAGCAGCTGTGCCGGGCCGGGGTTGGAGAACTCACCATTGTTGACGGCGACACTGTGGCAATGTCGAACAAAAACCGGCAGATTATAGCCCTCGTCTCCACTCTTGGCCAGCCTAAAGCCGAGGTGCTGGGGCAGCGTCTGCACGACATAAACCCCGACTGCAAGTTGCATATCATCAACGAGTTTCTTCGCGACGAGCGTATGATAGAGATACTGCAGCAAACGCGTTTCGACTACGTGGTGGATGCCATCGACACCCTTTCGCCAAAGGTGTTTCTTATCTACCACACTTTGCAGGCCGGTTATCCGCTTATAAGTTCCATGGGCAGTGCCGGCAAACTCGACCCCACGCTGGTGGAGGTGTCCGACGTGTCGCAGTCGCACACCTGCCCGTTGGCACACATGGTGCGCAAGCGCTTGAGTCATCTGGGTGTGAAAACGGGATTCAAAGTGGTGTTTTCGCCCGAAAGGGTGCCCAAGCACGCCTGCATCGAAGACCCGTCCACCAACAAACGCACCACCATAGGGACAATTTCGTACATGCCTCCCGTTTTCGGCTGCGTGTGCGCCTCGGTGGTGATAAGGGATTTGGTGGGGGAGAATGAGACGGTGAAAAAAATATAAGAATTGGTAAAATTCAGAAAAAAGTTGTATATTTGCAAGTCGAATTTACTAATCGAAAACAAAAATATATGTCACCTACGACACTTACACAAACACAGTTTGCAACACTTGCCATCGGTGCCACTGCAAAACGGATGGGGGTTTCTGCTACCGAGTTGTTCAACCGCCTAAAGCGCCACGGACTGGTGCGGAGACTGCTATTCGACTGCTACGATACATTGCATACCGAGAGTATAGACGGTGTTGTGTGGAATGTGCAGGAAGCCTTGAAAAACTGGGAGGCAAAGGAAGGAGTCGAAAAATGAAAAAACTCTATCATGGGTCATTTGTAAGTGTGCCGGCACCTCTTACTGGTGTTGGACGTCGAGAACTTGACTTTGGCCCAGGATTTTATGTTACCAGTATTCGGGAACAAGCTGAACGTTGGGCAAGGCGAGTATGCGTTATACATGCTGCTGATACACCACAACTTTCTGTGTACGAATTCGATGAGGATGCTCTTCCTGCTGATGTGTGCATTTTCCGCCTTGAACACTATGATCGAGAATGGCTCGACTTTATAGTGAGTAGCCGCAGGGGAGAGGAACCTTGGAAAGGATACGATATTATAGAAGGCGGTGTGGCCAATGATCAAGTTATTGATACTGTTGAAGATTACTATACTGGACGTATCACCGCAGAACAAGCCATTGGACAGCTGCAGTTTGCCAAACCGACTCACCAAATGTGTATCAGTACCCAGACTATTATCGACCGTTGTATGCACTTTGTTGGTACGGAAATTGTTTCAAAGGAAGGAGGCGAAAAATGAGGGACCAAGTTCTTTGGCGTAAGGAAGGACGCATTGCGGCACTTCTTGCCGAACGGCTTAATATCGACACCGAGAGAGCCCTCGACATATTCTACAACTCTCACACATACGCGTTGCTATCCAACCCCGATAGTGGCCTACAGTTGCAGAGCGACCAATACATAATCACCGATTTGTTAAGGGAGTTGGAAGTTTAAATCTCTATTAAACGCACCACCATAGGGACAATTTCGTACATGCCTCCCGTTTTCGGCTGCGTGTGCGCCTCGGTGGTGATAAGGGATTTGGTGGGGGAAAAGGAAATAACAGAAAGAAATGAAAAATGACAAAGAGTTATTTTGTTCTATATAAACAATATTATATGAAAGACAACGTTCTAATACTAGAAATCTTAAATACAACGTATTATGGCAACAATAACTTTGGAATACGACGGACGCAACAGCGCAATCAAGAAACTGATTGAGGTGTTGATTTCTTTGGGAGCCAAAGAAGCGTCGGCTGACACCTCAAAGAAAGCGCAAGTACAGAATGTAAAGGAGAGTCTCTCCACGGCTTTCGACGAGTTGCATTCGGGCAAAGCTCGAAAAAACGCACGAAATCTCTTCGCATAATGGTTACATTTGATTATCTGCCTGAGTTTGAGCGTCGCGCCAAAGCGTTGGCAAAGAAATACCGCTCTTTTGTAGATGACTACAATAAATTTCTTGATGAATTGGAACGAAATCCCTACAGCGGCACTCCACTGGGAAGCAATACATACAAGTATCGGATGGCCATCGCCTCGAAAGGAAAGGGTAAAAGCGGTGGTGCCAGGGTTATTACATATAATGTTCAACAAACAGCGGACGATGTTGCCATTACGTTGATGTCCATTTACGACAAGGCTGAGATAAACAACTTGTCAGATGCATATTTGCGTCAACTGGTAAAAGAATTGGAGAACAAGGAAAATAAATGATGCTTTCTAATGGCTGTCATAGATGATGTGCGCCTCGGTGGTGATAAGGGATTTGGTGGGGGGGGCAAGGCAGGGAAGAATGATGTCGTGAATAAATGCAATAAAACAATAAATCCCGCAAAAAATAGTTTCGTTTACCAAGAACCATATATTATCAACCACAAAAAAAGTGTCTGACCGTGAAAATAACTACTTCTTTTAGTGTTTTGTTACTTTTCGTTTTTAGTTTTGGCGCCTGTGATAGAGATAAAAGAACTGTAGAAGAGTTTACCGTAGAAGAGTTTATAGAGCATTTCGAGTCGCTTCAATTTCTGATAGATTCCCCGCTGTTGTACCAAGGAAACTGGTCTGCAGAGGTGCTTCGACCGGATGAAAGGACAAATAATTTTGAGGATAATGTTTTAAGATGTTTCTATGCAGACACTCTTGATGACGATTCCGTTGTCTGCCGGAGTTATTGCAATTTGCAAAACATCAAGACTTTAAAATGGTATTGGGACACCAATAGTGTTGACTCAGTTATTTTGCACAAGTTCTGGAAAATAGACACGAGTCAATATTGTTCTTACGTAAATATCATTGCTTCAATGATTTGGGAAATAATTTCGGGTTATCACATTGAAAAAATATCTTTTTTTGAAGGAAGAATTTGCGTGTTTTCAAATTATAATGGTTGGGATATGGTAACCTTCAGTCCGTATGCATCCCAACGTGTTTTGAACAGTATAGAACATTTGAATGATTGCTATTCCGAAGAAGATGCCAAGTACATTAGGCTGGATTCCACTAATTATTGGGTAAGAAAATACAAAGCGAAGTGAAGTACGTACAATAAATATCGCACTTTTGCCGTTATTATTATTTAGTTTTGTTTAAACAAAGTAATGGGTATTTACCAAGAGGCATAAATGATGGATAATTCTATTTCTGGCACAATTATATTTCAGCAAGATTATCTGCAATGGCGCACCGAAATAGTGTCGCTGATAGAGCAATCGAAGTTGCAGGCTGTGTTGAATGTGAATAAAGAGATGCTTGCTCTTTATTGGAAGATTGGCAGTGATATTTTGGAAAAGCAGGAACAATTAGGATGGGGTGCTCAGATTGTGGAGCAATTAGCAACAGACCTTTCGCAAACTTTTCCGGACGATAGAGGCTTTTCGGCACGTAACCTTAGGAATATGAAGCGTTTTGCACAGGAATATCCGGACTTCCCATTTCTGCAAGTCCCACTTGCCGAAATGCAAAAAGATGAAATTCTGCAAGTGGCACTTGGAGAAAATAATGTCACTCCAATTTGGCAAGTGCCGCTTGCCAAAATAGAAAAAGGAGGAGAACAATTTGTACAAGTGCCCCTTGCACAAATAACATGGTACCATCATATATCTCTCATTTCCAAAGTCAAATCTATCAAGGAAAGAGCTTTCTATATCATGGAAACGGCGCATCAGGGATGGAGCCGCGATGTTATGTTGCAGAATATATCGTTGGATTATTATCATACAAAGGGCAAGGAAGTCAATAATTTTGAAAGCACTTTGCCCCCTGTTCATTCCGATTTTGCACGATACGCTTTCAAAGACCCGTATTGTTTTGGGTTTGTAGGTACAATCTCACTCAAAAGTGAGTTAGAGATTGAAAAGAAACTTACAGAGCATGTCATTGATTTTCTAATGGAAATGGGGCGAGGTTTTGCGTTTGTAGGACGGCAATATCATCTTACAGTTGATGGCGATGATTATTATATTGACCTGCTTATGTATCACTTGCAGATGCACCGATATGTGGTTGTGGAACTCAAAGCCGTTGAGTTTATTCCAGAATTTGTCAGCAAACTGAACTTTTATGTGTCGGCTGTTGACGAATATGTCAAAACCCCTCAGGATAATCCGACTATTGGTTTCCTTTTATGCCCGACCAAGAGTGATGAAAAAGTCCGTTTTTCGTTGAGAGGTTTTACTCAGCCGATGGGCGTTGCCGAATATGAATTTAAACAATTGATTGAAGAAGTTCAAAAAGCATTGCCTGAGATAGAGAATGTCCAATTGGACGAAAAAGATGTAGTATAATTATTGAAGAAGTGTATATCTTCCATAGATAAAGTTCTGTAAATTTGATAATCAGATATTTCAATTGCAATAAAACTTAATAATAGCCGTTATTTAGTTTTGTATTACCAGAATAGAATTAAATGAAACAAGCTGCCTTCGTCGTTTTCCTATTTATCTCACTTTTTTCTTGGGGACAGGAGTGTGCAAACAACGAAATCAAGTATAGTGAAGACTGTTTCGTTATTCATCGTGGTGATATAAAAGATATCTGGGTGTGGTTTCAAGACAATGGCCCGAGGTCGGATAGATATAGATGCAGCGATGATGATGCCGCACCTTATTGTGAAGGTTATTGTTGGTGGCTTAAAGTTGAGATAACTCTTAAGGATGAATGTATTTCGCGTATAACCAATGAGAATTGGGAACGATTGTCGTGTGTGCAGATAGAGGGCAGTGATTACCAAATTGGAGTAGTTAGGAAAATAGATAACCATGGAATGATTGACACCCCAACGTTCTACAATCGTTCCGAGGATTACAAAAAGTTTGAAATGAAAGGTAGAGCTATCTGGTTTCTCATTGATAAAGATTTTGAACAGAAACAACCATGCTTTTGGAAAAATTTGTATTCAACACAAAAATATGTTCGTTCTGTTGATACAATTCCTGAGGTATCTATCCCTGTTGGAATAGATAAAATACCAGAACTTATCTCAAAAATTGACAGCAATCATTTTTGGAGCACATGTTGTCCCATCCCTTTGTACAGCTCAACTATACCGAGTGTATATATTGGCGAATATATGGCAAAAGCAATAGAGATAAGCGTTAATCCTAATTTCGAATACGAAACAATAACTAAAAGTGGTCAATATTATTCTTTGACTTGTGAAGATATGAAAATAATAAAGGAATTGTATGAAAAATGGTGGGAGCGCAAGAAAAAGAATCCTAACTATAAAGGCAGTGCACTAAGTTCTTCCCCATATAGTTGGAGTCTTTGTCCTGGACATTAAAAATCCTTTCTCCGCCAAAAACGGATTGAAGTAGAACCGGCATACAATAAAACCATCAACTTTGGCGTTATTTAGTTTTGTATTAACGAAGTAATAAATTTAAAATATGCGCTATAAAGTAGATTTTTTGGTAGTTGGTTCGGGTATTGCCGGCCTCAGCTACGCCCTTAAGGTGGCCGGACACGGCAAGGTGTGCGTCCTTACCAAAGCAGATGCTTCGGAAGGTTCCACCAAATACGCCCAGGGCGGTATCGCCGCCGTGATGTACGACCCCGACTCGTACGAGAAACACATTGCCGACACCCTTGTGGCCGGCGACGGCATCTGCGACGAGGAGGTGGTGCGTATGACCATCACCGAATCCACCGAACGTGTGAAAGAGCTGATACAGTGGGGCGTGGAGTTCGACAAAAACGGCTCGCACTACGACCTGCACCGCGAGGGCGGACACTCGGAGTTCCGCATACTGCACCACAAGGACAACACCGGTGCCGAGATAGAGCGCGGCCTGCTCAACGCCGTGCACAACCACCCCAACATCACCCTCAAGGAAAACCAGTACGCCATCGACCTTATCACCCAGCACCATCTGGGTATGCGTGTTACCAAGCACACCCCCGACATAGAGTGCTACGGGGCATACGTCTTCAACAGCGACACCCAGCATATAGACACCTATCTGGCCAAGACCACCATACTGGCCACCGGCGGCTTGGGCAACGTGTATAAGACCACCACCAACCCCATCACCGCCACCGGCGACGGCGTGGCTATGGTGCACCGCGCGCGCGGCGGCATCAAAGATATGGAGTTTGTGCAGTTCCATCCCACCACTTTGTACAACCCGGGCGAAACGCCCTCGTTCCTCATCACCGAGGCCATGCGTGGAGCCGGAGCCATACTCAAGGACAAGAACGGGGTGGAGTTTATGCAGAAATACGACCCCCGTCAAAGTCTCGCTCCCCGCGACATAGTGGCCCGTGCCATCGACAACGAGATGAAGATTTCCGGCGAGTCGCACGTGTATCTCGACGCCCGTCATATCGGCAAAGAGCAGCTGATGGCACATTTCCCCAACATCTACGCCAAGTGCCTCGAAATTGGCATCAACATAGCCAAGGATATGATTCCGGTGGTGCCGGGAGTGCATTACGCCTGCGGCGGCATTGCCGTGGACAAGAAAGGCGAGTCCACCATCCACAACCTGTTTGCTGCCGGCGAATGTTCGTGTACTGGCTTGCATGGAGGCAACCGTCTGGCTTCCAACTCGTTGCTCGAAGCGGTAGTGTATGCCCACAACGCCTCGCAGGAGGCCATCCAACGTGTGAAGAGCATCGAATACCACGATGAGGTACCCGACTGGAACGCCGAAGGCATGATTCTTAACGAGGAAATGGTGCTTATAACGCAGACACGCAAGGAGTTGCAGGAGATTATGTCCAACTACGTGGGCATTGTGCGCAGCGACCTGCGTCTGCAACGCGCTTTCGACCGTTTGAACCTTATTTTCCGCGAGACGGAGGACCTTTACAACAAATCGGTGCTTACCGAGTCGCTGTGCGAGTTGCGCAACCTCATAGCCTGCGGATACCTTATCATAAAAATGGCCCGTGCCCGCAGGGAGAACCGCGGCCTGCATTATTCCATCGACGGCATCAAACACGCATAACACCCCGTAGATGCACGACTTTACGCAAGGCAGGATAGCGCGGCCGCTCACGGTTTTCGCCATACCCATCATTTTGGGCAACCTCTTTATGCAGACCTACAACATCGTCAATGCGGCGGTGGTGGGCACTTATCTTGGCAAAGAGGCTTTGTCGGCGGTGGGGGCGGCCTATCCCATTGTGTTTATGCTGATGTCGCTGATAATAGGCACCGCCTCGGGCGGCACCGTGCTGGTGTCGCAGTACGTGGGCGCCAAGGACAGCCAAAACGTGCGTCGCAGCGTGGATACTGTGTATGTGTTCATCTTTTTCGCTGCGCTGTTCATCACGGCAGTGGGCATCTGGCTTACGCCGTTCATATACCGCATCACCAACCTGCCGCAGGAGATAATGCCACAAGCTGTAGATTATCTGCGGGTTTACCTCTTGGGGACGGTGTTTACCTTCGGTTTCAACACCATCTCGGCCATTTTGCGCGGCATGGGCGACTCGCGTACCCCGCTTTATTTCCTTATCGGAAGCAACGTGCTGAACCTCATACTGTCGCTGCTTTTTATCTGCGTCTTCCGCTGGGATGTGGTGTCGTCGGCGTGGGCGAGTGTCATCTCTCAGGCGGTGGCCTGTTTTTCTGCCTACGGCTACCTTAAAGTGCGGCAGTCGCCCGCCATTCCCGACTTGCGACATCTGCATTGGAACACCCCCATTTTCAAGGCGATGCTAAAAATAGGCCTGCCCACGGGTTTCCAGCAGTCGTTTGTGGCGGTGGGGCAGGTGGCGCTTTCGGCTATTGTCAACGGCTTCGGCACGGTGATGGTGGCGGCCTACAGCGCTGCCATGCGTATCGACGCCCTTGCCACAATGCCGTCGCTCAACTTCGGGCAGGCACTCTCCACTTTCGTGGGACAGAACTACGGCGCCCGCAAATTCGACCGCGTGAACAAGGCTTTCCGCCAGACGATGCTGATTACCGTTGCCATTGCCCTGCTGATGGGACTTCTGTTTGTGCTTTTCGGCAAAGGCATAATGGGCTTTTTCAGCAACGAGCAGGCGGTCATCGACGAGGGCTACCGTTACCTGCTGGTGTGCGGACCCACCTATTTCCTTTTCGCAATGATGTTCACCTTTACGGGACTGTTCCGCGGAGCGGGCTACACCCTTGTGCCGATGATTGTGAGCCTTGTGTCGCTGTGGGTGATACGTGTGCCGCTGGCCTACTGGTTTTCGGCGGAGATAGGCTTCATAGGCGTGTGGATTGCCATACCCGCAGGGTGGTTCGTGGGAATGGCACTGTCTTTCGTTTATTACAAAATTGGCCGGTGGAAAGAAAAACGTGTTACCGACGAAGTTTATAAAGATTTGGAACAATGAAAGTTAACTATCATACTCACTCGCATTACTGCGACGGCAAGGGCGAACTTGCCGAATATGTGGAAACGGCCATCGCCAAAGGTTTCACACACCTTGGCTTTTCGGGCCACGCCCCTGTGCCGTTCGAAAACACCTTTGCCATAAAGCTCGAGGACTACAAAGCCTACTGCGACGAGGTGCGGCGGCTAAAGGAGCAGTACCGCGACCGTATCAAGATTTACCTCGGCTTGGAAATCGACTACATCCCCAATATTTTGGACGATTTCGGTCCGCTCATTGCCGAGGGCGGACTGGAGTACTGCATCGGCTCGGTGCATCTGGTGAACCGCAACGGCGGCAGCGACCTCTGGTTTATAGACGGGAGCAAACAGGAAACCTACGACGAAGGTCTGAACAACGTTTTCGGCGGCGACATACGTGCGGGGGTAAAAGCCTTTTTCAACCAGACCTGCCGTATGATAGAGACCCAGCGTCCTACCATCGTGGGACATTTCGACAAGATAGTGATGCACAACAAAGGCCGCTATTTCTCGCCCGACGACCCGTGGTTTCACGCCTTGGCAATGGAAACCATCGATCTGATACGGCAGACAGGGTGTATCTGCGAGATAAACACTCGTGGCTTGTACAAAGGCCGTTACAACGATTTCTACCCGTCGAGCAAACTTATCGAGGTGATGAACGAGCTGGACATCCCCGTCGTCGTCAGCACCGACGCCCACCGTCCCGACGACCTCGACCTTTTCGAAGGGGCTTACGAATACCTCGCCGAAATAGGGTATAGGAATGTGGTAGGGGAGTTAGGAGTTAGAAATTAGGAGTTAGGAATTAGGAGTTAGGAGTTGAAAATTGATAGTTAGGGTTTCGACTGGTTCAGAAGTCGATAAAAGGTTCGGAGCTAAGTGCGTTTTTGCCGAATAGTTTTAGTCCTGCCTCATCGCTTATATTATTCCTGCCGCCACATAATAAAAAGCCACTTTCGCCGTTGTCTGAATGCTTTGAAAACCACTCTGAAGTCATGAACAACGAAAAATTTTCACTAAAGAAACGGATAAAGAGTTTCTCCTATGCCTTTGCGGGACTGCGGGTGCTGTTCCGCGAGGAGCACAACTCGTGGATTCACGCCACGGCTGCCATCCTTGCCATAGCCGCAGGATTTCTTTTCCGCATCTCGTACTTGGAATGGGTGGCGGTGCTGATAGTGATAGGGATGGTGTTTTCGGCCGAGATTCTCAACTCCTCGCTCGAGCGCACCGCCGACTTTGTGAAAGCCGAGCGCGACGACCGCAGGCGAGACATCAAGGACCTCGGCGCCGCGGCGGTGCTGGTGTGCGCCATCGCCGCCGCTCTTGTGGGAACGATTATTTTTCTCCCGAAAATAGTAGCGGTGCTGAGGTGAATAAATAACTGTTAGTCCGTTTCCACCTTCACTTACTTCTCCCTACAATCTGCGGGGCGAAACGCCACAGGAGAAAGCCGCAGAGTATGAGCGTGAGCCCTTCGGCCACGTTCACCGCCCACCAGATGCCGTCGATGCCCATCACGGCCGGGAGCAGCCACACACAGCCCAGCTCGAACACCAGCGACCGCGCGAAAGCCGCCACCGCACTCACCACACCATTCTGCAAGGCAGTGAACAACGCCGACACAAACATGCTCCATCCACAAACGAGGAAACAGAGCATATAAATGCGTATCGCTTTGACGGTGAGCGCCGTAAGTTCGAAATCGTAACCCACGAACATCCTCGCCAGAGAGCCGCTCAGCAGTTCCGACGAGAGTGTCATCAACACTCCAGTTATTCCAATAATAACCAGCGATTTGCGGAACAGTGAGCGTTGCTCGCCAACATCGCCCGCCCCATAGTGGTAGCCGATGATGGGCGTTATGGCGATGTTGTAGCCGATGAAAACGGCCGCATACACAAACGAGATGTAGATTACTATGCCGTAGGCCGCCACACCGTCCTCGCCGAGATGGCGCATCAGCTGCAGGTTGTAGCAGATACTCACTATGTTTAGGGCAATGTTGCCCACGTACTCGCTCAGTCCGTTGGTGAGTGCCCGCACGATGTAAGGCCATATCACGCGGGTGTGCCGCAGCATACGCAGACTGCCTTTGTTCAGTCGTGGCGAGCTGAAATATATAAGCGGGTAGAAGCCGCCCACCAGCTGTGCCAGAGCCGTAGCCGCCGCCGCTCCCGCCACGCCCCACCGCAGAGCCCACACAAACAGCGCGTCGAACACTATGTTCACAACGCCGCTCACCACCGACATCAGGGTGCCCAGCTGCGGACGTTCGGCAGCCATGAAAAACGACTGGAAAGCCATCTGCAACACAAATCCGGGCAGACCTATCATGCAGATGCGTCCGTACAGCACGCACTCGGCCAGCATATCGGCATCGGCGCCCAGCCACCGCGAGATGGCGGGACAGAACACCGCAAACAACACCCCCATCACTATGCCCAGCTGAGTGGTGAAACGTATCAGCATGGTGAAAATACGGTTGGCCTTTTCGGGATAGCCTTCGCCCTTGACTTTGGCCACCAAAGCGCCGCCGCCGCTGCCCACCATAAGGCCCACAGCCCCCAAAATCATAATGGACGGCCACAGCAGGTTGATGGCCGCAAAACCGCTCTTGCCGGCGTAATTGGACACGAAAAAGCCGTCCACAATGCTGTAGATGGAGGTGATAAGCACCATTCCGATGCTCGGCAGCACCGACCGCATTATCCTTCGGTATCCGTAATGTCCTGACAAAGAGATATCCACGTGTGTAAGGCTGAAAAATTCGTTTCTGCAAATTTACAAGAAAAAACCGACTTGAAGGACAATTTTTTTATATAGATGACAAAGGTATTATGAGTTATATTTAAAAAAATCACAAATCAAATGCTCTTGTTTTTTTTAATCCCACATAGAAAAATTATCATAATTCTAAACAATTTTCTTAAATAAAATATAGCACCAAACGACTGATTTGTAATATATTACTCTTTTTTTTCATTTCAAACAATGAAAAAAAGTTTGTAGTATTCAAAAAAGTTTGTAATTTTGCAAACGATTTTTATGCAATGCAAATTATCAATGCTTGTATAAAAAGTTCTTTTAAATAATATGTCTCTTGGATGTGAGAATCATCGACGAGACGAATGTTCAACATTTAAAATCATCCCAGGATGATGCAATATTAAAAAATATGTGTAAAATTCTTGTAACTGGAGCCGCCGGTTTTATCGGTGCACGTGTCGCTTGTCTATTAGCTGAACGAGGCGACGAAGTTGTTGGTGTAGATAACATCAACGGTTTTTATTATGTAAAACTCAAATACGCACGTTTGAAAGAGTGCGGAGTTGAGTGCGAAAACGAAGACATCCTACGTGGAAAATGGTATCAAAGCACAAAATTTCCAAACTATCGTTTTGTGCGACTGTCAATCGAAAGTAAGGAGGCCATAAATCTCTTGTTTGGCTCCGAACACTTTGACAAGGTAATACATTTGGCCGCACAAGCAGGAGTCCAATTCAGTAAGAAGCATCCATACGAATATATGAAATCCAATCTGTATGGATTTGAGGATATTTTGGAAGCTTGTCGCTGGCACAAAGTTAACAAACTTGTTTTTGCAAGTAGTTCATCTGTTTATGGCATGAACCAGAACGAAAAGTTCAGCGAAGAAGATCCGACAAACACTCCTGTATCATTGTATGCTGCAAGTAAAATTGCCAATGAAGCCATGGCGCACTGTTATGCCCACCAATATGGGATAAACTGTATCGGATTGCGCTTTTTCACTGTATATGGTCCGTGGGGACGTCCAGATATGTCGCCGATGCTCTTTGCTGATAAGATCCGCAAAAACAAGACAATAAAGTTATACGGAAAAGGCGAGATGATACGTGATTTTACCTATATTGACGACATTGTGCATGGTGTTATCTGCGCTACCGATTATGAACTGAATGTAAAACATTGCCCCAACAAAGTGCCATTTAGAATTTACAATATTGGAAATGGCCATCCGATAAAGATGAAAACCTTTCTTGAAGCACTTGAAAAAACATACGGAGAGAAATCAAAATTCAAGTTAATCAAAGTTGTGCGTTCTGGAGATGTGATTCGAACCAGTGCGGACACTTCTAGAATAGAAAGTGAATTGCACTTTAAACCCAAATGGAATCTTGAAGATGGGCTAGAAGAATTTATCAAATGGTACAAAAGTGATAAAAATCCATTGAAATAGTGAACACATAGTCTTCGGGATGTGAGCAAAAAACTTACATCGTAGAAGAGAGTTGATAAATAACTTAATATTAATCGTTTAGATTTGTATTTAAAATGAAAAACAGTTCAGAAGAAAAGGCTTGTATCATCAGCCTCATTACAACCAAGAATCGAGAGTCGTTCTATTCGGCTCTCAAGTCTGTAACATTACAAAGTCAAAAAACAGATTTCCTTATTGTGGCCAGCGACTCGGACGAAAAAAATGTTTCGAGAGAACAAACGGCGACAGAAGAGGCGGGAGGCATTTATTTGCGGGAAAGACATAATCATGCACACAATTATGCCGGCTCACTCAACATGGGCATTGACTATATTGTTGAAAACATAGCAATTGAACAAGGCTTTGATGTGAACAAAATCTATCTTGCCACATTAGACGATGATGACAAGTGGCATAAAGACTATCTAAAAGATTGTCTTAGTGCAGTTGTCAATAATCCTGATTTTGTTGTCACAGGCTTGATTTATCGTACCAAATCAGGAGTTGAAAATTTGACCATACCACAAGATTTAAGCATCCACTCCTTTTTGCAAGGGAATCCTCATATTCAAGGCTCAAACACCTTTGTCAAACTTTCAACACTCATGAAAGCAGGCTGCTTCGATGAAAGTATGCCGTCCACTACCGACAGGGACATTTTTGTACGCATTATGCAGCAAAACCCAGTTTATTCTATAGTTAACAAACATCTAGTAGATGTGGATGCAACGGGAGACAATCGTATAACAAAAAACAGAGAACGCAAATTAGAAGGTATTCAACTCTTTTATAGAAAATACTGTCCCCTGATGACTGACGAAGACAAACAGGCCTTTCACAAACGCAATCTAGATTATTTCGGCATTCTAGAAAACGAAATTCTCTGCACATTCAACACCAATGACAATATACCGATAACAGCAAGGATGGTTGTTCCTCGCTATGATGGTCGGTTAATAGTTGGCATAATTGTAACCTACAAAGACGGAGCAATACGTCTGTTGAATCAACTTGCCAACTATCTAAACAATACGGACAAGGTTGTTTTGTTAAACAATACTCGTGAGGAGCCGAAATGGTTGGAATCTTTGCCAATAACATTGCAGCGGCAAATCGAATTTGTTCCAAATGATGTTAAAGAGAAAAAGAGCATAGCGGATTCCAGACAAAAACTCCAAGAGCACATCTACTATCATGTCTGGAAAGAGAATGATGTGTGCTGGCTTTTGGATGACGATATGGAGTTGAAGCAAGTCATGCCCGACAATCGAGAGGTCAAATTAGATATCCGGGCGGAAATACCAATTTATCAGGACAAATACGATGCTGTTATTGGAGGCTACACAAATGACCCACCTTTGCCGTTACTTTCAACCTTACGACTGCAATTGTTGGATTACTGCTACTCAAAAGGTTTGACATCAAATGTCTGCAATGCTTTTTTGAACTCGATACCAGATAATTATTACGCACTTACAGATTCACAACACAAGCACATAGAATACCCGGCATATTGTAACGACATTGATGTGGAAAAAATATTTCAAGGATATACGCAAAGTCGCAGATTGGTTAATAATCAGACTGAAATTACTGAGGCTAGAAATCGTGGAGGGAACACCATCATATTTAATAAAGATTTACTTTTGCTGCCGACATGTTCGTTGAAATTAAGAGACATCACAGCCCGACGAGGAGATTACTTTTGGGTTTTATCTGCCCAAAGAATAGGATATAAAATTTGTCAAGGAACGTTCTGCACATACCACAATAGGGAGAAAAAGTCCTTCGACTTGAATAAAGAGATGAGAAAGATGTTAGAAGACATCATAGGCTCTTCTATGACAAAAGCCATCGAACGGATGCCACTCTCTCTAAACGATTTGGACAGCGACAAGAAAATCATTGCTACGTACAAGCAAGAACTCTACAAAAGATTATCCCATTTCATTCTCACTTATTACCGAATTATTGGACTACTGCATATAGCAAACGATAAAAAATATTTGCCCCTATTTACGGAAGATGCGTTGCAATATCTTATGCATCAATGTTTTGTGCATCAAGCGACAAGTAATGAACTTGATTCGTCGATTGATACGGCGTTTAGAAGCGTACTTGGGCAATTGGACAGGGCACAAAATAAGATAAAGTTGCCTTTCTATCGTTCGGTGATGTGTGAATACCTCGATATCACTGACGAAACATTGACTGACCTTGGACAAGGTTTTGAAGGATGCGTGTTCAGCGATGGCAATCAGACATATAAATTGTTTTATGATAAAGAGATTGATTTGGAATTCCTTAAAGAAGTGTCGAAAACTTTTGCTGACTGTAGTTGTTTGTGCAATTTGGATTTCGATACTTATAAAGGATTCTCAATAGTTTCACGAAAGTTTGAAGAAAAAAAAGAATGGGGTTCACCAGTCGCTTCGGATTTGGTGAAACTACTACTTTTTGGCAAAGAACACGGGTTCTGTATAAGAAACATAAAGTCGGAGAACTTCATTAATACTGCAAGTGGTTTAAGATACATAGACTATGGAAAAGATATAGTGCCATTTGATGAACGGTTGTTTGAGAAAACTATAGAACGTTCTTACCAAGTTTTCAGGTACTATTTCCTTAATGACACGGATTTCAAAGAACTTATTTCTCGTTCATACGAAGGCACTGCCGATACTATCAACTCGGGATTGAATATTTACAGGCGGATGTTCGAAACGGTTTACAAGGAAAATATCCACGATGGCAAAATAGTTTCAACCATAAAAAGCCTTCATCCCACAAAAGTGTTGGATTACGGTGCAGGAAAATGCAAAATAGCTAATCAATTATGCATAGAAGGATTCAATGTTGACGTATATGACATTAACATCCCTCAAATGCTCGAACGTGCAAATAATGGTGTAAGGGTACTAGAAAATACGACCCAAATACAAAATAAGACATACGACGTTGTAAATTGCAACCAAGTTCTTTGTTGGACAGAAGATAATATTGCATTTTCTATCTTGCAAAACATATTAAACGCCCTAAGACCTAAAGGATATTTGGTGCTAAGCATTTGTAACCCATTCTTCACAGATATTCAACACACCATGTTGCGCGGTGTTGGACGAAAATCGACCTATTATGACAACTCTACATTCCAAGAATACACATCCCAAATGAAACCTATTGATGGACTGGAATATCACCGCCCCGTAGAGTGGTATGTGCGCACATTACGAAAATACGGTTTCGACATTGTTGATTCCTACGAAACAGAAGGTATCGACACTGACAATGCGATGGCTATTGGAGAGCATATATTATTTGTTTGTAAAAAGATTGGCGAGTATGTTCCAATGAACGACTTGTCGCTTATGATAAAAACTTGTGCGATGGATGCGGACAATATATACGAAAACATCCGTCACATAGTGTCGCAATTGGAATATGGCTGCAGTTTCAAAGAAAAGGTTGTGTGTGTGGATGATGAACGCATTGTAAATGGCAAACAAATAAATCGTCTGCGTTCATATGCATCAGACGATTATCAAAAACTCGTACACGAACTGAATCGTGCAAAGAATAACGGGCTTGTCGATAAAATCATTTTACCCGACGAGATTGACAAAAGTGTTTATCAAAGGTATTTTGGAGAAACAAACACCAATTCCCATTCCCAAAATGGACAGCCATTGCTGATGACGCTTTATGGCTTTGAATGCGTACAAACTCCGTATCTCTTTCAAACTGATTGTGATATTCTCTTCTATAACAAACAGTGCGGATCATTATCAAAACATTTGAATGATTTCAAAGAGTCAAAGTCCTTAACAATGGCTTTAAGTGTTTACCATGAAGAAGAATCCGCTGTGGAATTTGGTCATCGGGTAGAAGTGCGCAATTGTTTTCTCAATCTTCGGGAACTGCATCAATTGCTGCCACTAAAGAACAGTATTGAATCCGACTGCTTCGCATTAACATGGCATCGCAGTATAGATTGTGCTATAAAAGAAAAACCGCACATGTCGATTCGCTGCCATAGTAATGAGTTGTTTTTCATCCATGTCGAAAACAAATACAAAAACGATGCCGACATGCTGGCAACAGTACGTTTTGCTGTCGAAAAAGGTTTTGTCCCTGATGTTCAAAAATGTAATGTAAACTTGACGGGAACACGTGCGGACTGGCTACCAAAAACAGATGCAAATGTCGTTGTTGTTTCTCGTGGGAAAAACACATCTGTCGAACGTGTAAAACGCATGTTTGATAGTCTTGTTGCACAATCCACTTCCGATTTTACCATTGTCTATACAGATGCAAACTCAACGAATGCTAGCGAGGAATACGCGGCATACCGATTAAAATACGACAATCGTTTTAAAAATGCAGTTTTTATCCCAAATAAGACAGAGCACCTTGAAATTGATATGTTAATGCGAGCTGTAAATACTATTGCAAAGCAAAATGCTATTATCGTCACGGTTGATAATGATGACTATCTGCTTTGCCCAGATGCATTGAAAATCATTGTCGAGAAATTCAGAAATGGCGCCGACTATGTGTGCGGAAACAATATCCGTTACGACAAGCCCCTAAAAAAATATCACGTAAGTAGTTTTGAAAAATTGTGGGAACGTAATGGAGACAACATCTGGCTTCACCCGATATGCTTCACAAAAGAGCTGTTCGAAAAAGTGAATCCCGATGATATGAAACGTGATGGAGAATGGATCAATATCTGCACAGACTTCGCCTATGCAGTTCCAATGATACAATTGGCTAATAGTCCCCAATGGATTGAGCAACCCATCTATTTCTTTGAGCCATCTATAGCCAATCAGAAGAAAGAAGGAAATTACAAAATTGAAAAGGTTAACGAAATGAGAAATTATATTTTACAAAAAGCGAAACAAAGATATGAAACAGATAATAGCAGTTATAGGAGATAGACATTGTTCGGCCGATGAGCCAAAGGCAAAAATCGCGTACAATCTCGGAAAAGCATTGGTCGATAACGGATACCGCGTTTTGACTGGGGGAATGGGAGGAAAAGAAGAAGATGATGGCATTATGGACTTTGCTATGAAGGGAGCTCGGGATTCGGAACAATACCATGATGGCGATAACATAGCAATAATACCAGGTTTTTCCCCGGAGCAGGCCAGTCGGTATGCCGACATAATTGTTCCGACGGGATTAGACGTTTACCGCAATTGCATCACAGCCAATGCAGATGCAGTTATTGCAATAGGGGGCGGAGCGGGAACCTTGTGTGAAATGGCATTCGCTTGGTCGCTCAATAGGTTAATCATAGCATTTGATAACATTCCCGGTTGGAGTTCCAAATTAGCTGGAAAACCAATCGACCATCGCAAACGTTACAATGACATACCCGACGATTGTGTGTATTCTGTGGATAACGTGGACAAAGCCATCGATTTATTGCGTAAAGTTTTGAGTAAGTACAACAAAAGACATAGCATTATAAAATGACTTATATGTTATTGTGAGTGTTTCCATACTTTTCCCAAAATAACATTTTGCCATTCCCGAAAAAAATCGTATCTTTGCAGAAAAATATGAATTATCATACAAATCATATAAATCATGGAAAAACATAACGATAAATACATTTTCGGAGTGGTGAAAGTGGGCGAAAGGGGGCAGATTGTCATCCCCAAGGAGGCCCGCGAGATTTACGGCATCAAAGCCGGGGAGACGTTGCTGGTGCTGGGCGACCAGAAAGGGATGGCGCTGGTGAAACCCGAAGTGTTCCAACAAGCTATCGACCATGCGATGGAGGGCATGCCGAAATGAGAAAGCATTGGATAGACAATCTGCGGTGGGCAACGGTGCTGCTGGTGTTGCTGTACCACGTTATTTATTTCTTCAACAACAAAGGTGTTTTCGGCGGCATAGGCGGCTTTGGTCCTTATCCCGAAGTGCCTCAGTATCAGGACGTGCTGATGTACGTGCTTTATCCGTGGTTTATGCCGCTACTCTTTTTGCTGGCGGGCATTGGTGCAAAATATGCTTTGGACAAACAACCTGCCGGTGAGTGGTTCCGCTCGCGCACACGCAAGCTGCTGGTGCCTGCCACCATCGGGCTGCTGGTGTTCCACTGGATGACGGGCTATTTCAACACCGCCTTGGCGGCAAAGGCGGGCACGTTCGACGGAATGCCGGGAGTGGCCAAGTATTTTATGTGGTCTGTCAGCGGCACGGGACCTCTGTGGTTTATCCAAGACCTGTGGCTGTTTTCGCTGCTGCTACTGCTGGTACACAAAATCGATGCCAAAGGGCGTCTCCACCGCTGGTGCGGAAAAATTGCCGACGGAAAGGCAGGCATGGTGTGGATATTGCTGCTGGGAGTTCTGTTCTGGGCCGGCGAACAGCTGATTATCAAAAATCCGCATCCCGAATCTCCCGACGGACTTTACAACCTGTACAAGCCGCTGTTTTACCTCATAGTTTTTCTGATGGGCTATTTCGTGTTCAGTCACGACAAGGTGCACAAAGCCCTTGGCCGGTGGTGGATTGTGCTGATGGCCGGTGCTGTGGCAAGCGGCACGGTGCTTATTATCACCACTTTCGGGCAAGACAACACCTCGCCGCAGTACCTCGGCAGTCCGCTCAACTGCCTCTACGGCTGGCTTATGTGCCTGGCTATGATGGGGTGGTTCAAAGCCCGTTTCGACAGCACGGGAAAGTTCGCCACCTATATGACACGTTCCAGTTTCGGACTGTATATTGTTCATTATCTTGTGGTTGCAAGTCTCGGCTATATGATGAAAGTCTATACAGCATTGCCTCCCGTGGCTATCTATCTGATACTCACAGTGGCGGTTTTCACCGTAACGCCGTTGCTGTACGAGATAATCCGTCGCATTCCGGTGGTGCGCTGGTGCGTGCTGGGGGAGAAAGGGAAAAAGTAATAAAAACACTCCCATTACCAAGTAGCAATGGGAGTGTTTGAGTATAGAAGCACTTATTTGCAGATTTCGACCATGCCAGAATTCGTGGTTTCAGTCATCGTTGCGCCCTTTTGTCAATAGCTCTTTGATTTTACGAGCGTCAAGTTCTGAAATCCGGTATGTGTACCCTTCTCTTTTTAAGGCTGTGCAGTTTTCCGAAAACCCCAGTTGGTATTCATTATTGTCGCTGTCGTATAGTTTAACCCATGTTAAAGGCATATATTTTATCGGTTCCTGCAATACACGACAGTGGCACAAATAATCAACGAATGGCTGGAAATCATACGGTTTTGGCTCAGTCCATCCTAAAACGTATTGGGCGGAGTCTATACGAAATTGTATTTCTGCTCTGACAATTGGCGTTTTGCAAAAAGGTTCGTCGGACAAATTGATTTTATTCCAACCTACGCAGCTGGTAATGGAGGTAATGACGAGCGTTGCCAGACATATAAGAATGATTTTCTTCATTTTCATCTTATTTCTTTACAAATTCCACACGGCGGTTTTTGGTGCGGCCTTCGTCGTCGGTGTTGGGAGCTATGGGGCTGTGAGAGATAACAGGTCGCATCCCGGAGGTGTGCAGTTGCATGCTGGGTGAGTAGAAAGCTGTTTATAGTTTACCGAATCGACAATCGTGCTTGTTTGTATTATCACAATTAAACGATGGTTTTCACTACTGCTCAGGCAGAAGAAACTCATAAAAGTTGTCGGGTGTTATTATTTTGAACACGGAATCGGGGTAGGCTTCGTTGAAACTGTTAGGCAATTTGGCTTTTTTGCGAGTGTTCCACTTGAACTCGTAAGCATGCAATCCTCCATCATATTCCTCCAAATAGTCTATCTCCTGTTGCGTGCGGGTGCGCCAAAAATATTTATTGCAGTAATGGTCGTAATATTCGTTGTGCTTTATGCGCTCGGCAATAACAAAATTTTCCCATAGCGCTCCCATGTCGGTGCGTTCTTCAATGCTGTTGAATGAGTTAATTAGTGCGTTGCGGACTCCGTTGTCGTAGAAATATATTTTGCGGCTGTGCTTCAACTCGTTGCGCTGGTTGCGGCTGAACGACGACAAACGGAACACAATATATGCTTGTTCCAGCACTTCGATGTAGGATTCCACGGTTTTCGAATCTATACCCACAGTAGCGGCAAGTTCGGAATAGCTCACCTGCGACCCGATTTGGAAAGCTAAGGCTTTGAGAAGCGACACAAGTTTGTCGGATCTTTTTATTAAACCAAGGGTGAAAATATCTTTGTACAGATAACTATCGGTTAACTGTTTCAATACTTTGGTCTCGGCACCTTCGGAGGTGACAACCTCGGGATAATAGCCATATATCAAGCGGTGATTAAGTAGGCGGATTTCATCCATAAGACCATGATGTGCAACCATTTCCCCGAAAGAAAGCGGGTAAAGCCTATGCTCCCATTTACGTCCTGTAAGTGGTTCGTTGATATGGTTGGCCAATTCAAATGCAGAACTGCCAGTGGCTATCAATTGCACGTCCTTGATGTAATCTGTCACTAATTTCATTCTCAATCCTATGTCACTGATTCTCTGCGCCTCGTCTATAACAAGTATTTTTTTCCCCTTCAGGAACTGCCTGAATATGGCCGTGGTCATATTCTCCAATCTCGACTTGTCGCCTATGTCGTCGCCGGTCATCCACATTGTTTCATCATTCTCGGGAAACATTTCTCTCAGGACGGTGGTTTTGCCTGTCTGTCGGCTCCCAATCAAAATAATTGCTTTTCCTTTAAAAAGCTCTTTTTCAATATTTTGTTTAATAATACGATCTATCATCTTAGCTGTTTTTATTTTTGCAAATATACAATTTTTTTATCTAATTCCGAAAAAATCAGGATATTTAAGGAATTAATTCCTAAAAAATCATGTAATTTCAGGAATTGACACCGTTTGCATCAGTATTTGTCTCGGTAAAGGATCAGATTGTACTACGCTTGGCGGAGCATTCTCATTGAGATTGTCGATGTGTTTCCAGCATCCAATGATCAGGGTGTAACCTTATACCGACGTTTCAGCGAGAAACATCCTGCAAAAACAGAGGAGAAATTCGACAGTCCTTCCCCTATTTCTTCACAAATTCCACACGGCGGTTTTTGGTGCGGCCTTCGTCGTCGGTGTTGGGAGCTATGGGGCTGTGCGAGCCTTTGCCCACGGCGGTGAGGCGCGATGCGGCTATGCCTTTGTCGGTCAGGGCTTTCACTATGGCTTCGGCCCTTTTCTGGCTAAGCGGGTCGTTGATGGCGTCGGAGCCAGTGTTGTCGCAGTGGCCCTGCACCTCGAAATTGAGTTCGGGATGCTCCTGCATCAGCTTGGCCATGCGGTTGATTTCCACAATGGACTCAGGCTTGAGGTCGGCCTTGCCTGTTTCGAAGGTGATGGCGTAGGTTACTATCTTGCCGTCGGAGGTGAGGCGGTCGTAGAGCGGCACTGCTCCCTTGGCTATGCGCACGTTGCTCAACCCAGTGTAGCGGTAGAACGCTCCGCTGTTGAAGAACAGGTAGCCCGGGGCTTTCATTGCCGGCACGTTGATTATGCGCACTCCGTTTATATATCCTTTGAACGCCCTTTTGTTGAACGAGAAGGCGAAATGGTTCCACTCGCCGGCAACTACGGGGTTGTCCTTTTCCAGATAGTCGCTGTTGTCTGGGTTCAGCCCCAGCATTTTCTCTCCACCCGCCTGGCTGCTCCCGTCTGGTTTCAACAGGGTCCACGTAAGGTTGCACGATCCATCTTCCCTATACCAGAAACGCACAAAACTCGATGAGTTGTAGTAGCTTTCGTCGCCGCGGTCGCCGAAATAGATGCTCATTTCGAGCCACGACGCCTCATCTGTAGTATTCATCGGAGCCACGTAGAGGTCGAACTCCACCGTGAACACCTCCGGCAGCCAATCCCATTTCTGTTTCATCAGCGGGATTACCTGTCCCAGACCGTTGTCGGTGAACGCCATAACATTACGTCCCATCTGCTGGGCCGTTTCGGCATAGCCGTCCAACAAATCCCATCGCAGCGGGAACTCGCCGAGTTTTTCCCTTTCAAAATTGTCTTCGAAAAAAATCTCGTCGCCGGGGACGAAATCCGTCTTTGCATAGTTGGTTTCCTGTGCGTTCAACGACATGGCGGCAAACAGAAATGTCGCTACAGCAGCAAATATTTTTTTCATAATCAGTGATTTTTGATTTTCGTTTAAATACCTTATCTTTCAACGCTTTTAACGAGTTTGTCGCACTTTTATTGTGGGAGAAATGGAAAAAAACTATTGGTGTCCGATAAAAATCATTGCAAAAATGCTACGGTGGCGAGGGAATGGTCGGCTTTTTGCCGCCATGCAAGCAATAAAACAGCGGGAACGACGTTTGATTAAGAAAAATAACAACTCAAAAACATGGCCGAAAAAGGTTATTTTGATGAATATTTCAAGGACTACCATAAACGTAAAGGCGCACCGAAATACGAGATACACTCGTGTGCGGAGCTGATCGACTGCATACAGCAGGCAGGCTTTTTGCCTTTGTTGGACAGCGGCATACCGGGTTTCTGTGCCGAGAGCCTTATGGCCGAGGAGTGCCGTTTCACCCAGTTCGACGACGGCAGCTGGGAATGGCCCCTGTGGCAATGGAAAAGTGCGGCGGTTACCGAAGGCGACTGCGTGTATGGCAAGTTTTTCGACGGCAAGGCCGGATTTATCAGCCGAGAATGGTGGCCCGATTTCTACAACTGGCGCCGCCATAGCCGTCCAGCCCCCGACTACGACAGCGTGGAGGGCGCCATCCTTGCCACCCTGCGCGAAAACGGCAGTTTCGTGGCCCGCGAGCTGCGTGCCGCCTGCGGCCTGACGGGTCCCAAGATGCGCGGCCGGTTCGACAGCTATGTGAACAAGCTGCAGATGGGCTGCTATATCGTTACCGAAGATTTTGTATATCCCAGGGACAAGCACGGACGGGAATACGGTTTCGGATGGTCGCTGCTCACTACCCCCGAAAACCTTCTGGGCACAGCAGCTTGCAAATGCGGGCGCACCCCAGATAAGTCGTACCAACGCATGGCCGCGCACCTGCACTCGCTGTTGCCCGAAGCCACAGAAAAGCAGATTGCCAAATTGTTGAAATAAAGCACCATCTGAGAATTCAGTGGTGCTTCGTATAATCGAATATTCCTTTCATTTACGACATTGTAAGTGAAAACAACATTCACCCAATGACAATAGGCCGACTATGTCCTGTGACGGCACTTGTCGGACGGATTCAAAGGCTTTTCAGCCATTTCTCCACCTTGGCTTTGCCAGTGCGCACCTCGTGTCCGTAGATGCTGAAGCCTTTCATTACATTGGCCTTGGGAAAAGCTTTCTTAACGTCGCCTACGCAGTTGGCCAGTCCGCTGCCTTCGTGGGTGGTGAAGGGAATGACTGTCTTGCCGGCAAGGTCGATGTCGCGGAACAGCGTGAACATCACCTGCGGGTAGGTGCCCCACCACACTGGTCCGCCGATGAAGACGGTATCGTACTTGCTGAGGTCGGGGGCAGCACCTTCGTATGGCGGCAGCTCGCCCTTGTTGGCCTCTTCCTTGGCAAGGTTGATAAGCGGAGTGTAGGCCATGCCGTCGTACTTATGGGTGACGATTTCGAACTGGTCGGCGCCGGTGATTTCGCTGATGTAGTCGGCCACGATTTTGGTATTGCCGACCTCGATGTTTCCCACGCTGTAGTTGTCGCCCGCGTGGGAGAAGAAAATGACTATCTTGTTCATTGTGTTAGTTTTTGATTGCGTCATTGTGTTAATGTTTTCTTGTTTGCTTTGTGCATTGCAGCCGCTGGCCAGAAGGAGTGCGAGGGCTGCTGTGAGGATCTTTTTCATTGCGTGATTGTGTGAATGCGTTATTGTGTTAGTATTTTGCAAATTACTGCAAGGTATTGTACTGTTCGTCGCTGACCGGCTCCAGCCACTCGTTGCTGTTGCCGGGCTTGGCGTTGGCGTGGTAGGTAAGGTGCTGCATCCAGCTGTCTTTGGCGGCACCGTGCCAATGCTTCACGCCCTCGGGGACGGCGATGGTGACGCCGGGTTTCAGCTCCACGGCGGGCTTGCCCCACTCCTGGTACCAACCGCGGCCGCTCACGCAGATGAGCACCTGCACGGCACCGTGGTGGACGTGCCAGTTGTTGCGGCAGCGGGGTTCGAAGCTGACGTTGCAGAGGCCGCTCACCGAGTCGAGCAAGGCGAGGTAGCTCTGCCCCGTGAAATACTTGGCGTAGGCGTCGTTGGGCTCGCCCAAGGGCCAGGATGAGGTGGAGACGGCGGGCATCGGCTGTCCGTCCACGGCGGCGGCGATGGCAGCCTCGCATCGCAGCGCCTCAGCCTCCATATCGTGCGAACGCAGCGCAGCGACGATACCGTTCAGCTGCTCCTCGGTGACACCCATATTCAGCGCACCGCGCACGTGGGCCTGCAGTTGCGGCATCACACCCTCCAAGCCGCTCAGCGCGCTGACGGTGACCAACTCGCGGTCGGCATGGGTGAGTAGGTCGCGGGCAAAGATGTCGCCGAAGAGATGTGCCTTGAGGTAGTAATCCTCGGCGGAGCAGAAGTCATAGTTGAATGGCTGTCCGCTGAGCTTCGACTGCACCTCGGTGCCTTGCTTGAGGGCATCGTAGCTGTCGGGTAGCGGCGACGATTCGACGCCCAACTCCACATCGCCACGCTGCTCCATCACATTCTTGAGAGTTCCCATGGCGTTGAGTGAACGCGGGAAGCCCGTGTAGGCATAGAGCTGCGAGAGGGCTTCCTTCATCTGGTTGGCGGTGAGGCCTGCGTCGAAGCCCTC
>JAFSOU010000061.1 GCA_017443265.1 Bacteroidales bacterium
CCCTACCATAAGCGGTAGCCACACCACCGACGGCACAGGTGCGGGCAGCTTTACCCGCAACCTTACGGGACTGACCGCTGGAACTACATACTATGTACGTGCCTACGCCACCAATGCAGCAGGCACAGCCTACGGCAACCAGATTACGTTCACCACTTTGGCCGTTGCCCCCACAGTTACCACTACTGCCGCCAGTAGCATAACCTCCACCACTGCCACCATAGGCGGCAACGTTACTTCTGACGGCGGCTCTGCTGTTACCGCCCGCGGCGTGTGTTGGAGTACCTCGCAGAACCCTACCATAAGCGGTAGCCACACCACCGACGGCACAGGTACGGGCAGCTTTACCAGCAGCCTTACGGGACTGACCGCCGGAACTACATATTACGTTCGTGCCTACGCCACCAACGCCGCAGGCACAGCCTACGGCAGCCAGATTACATTTACCACAACCGCCCTTCCGCCCACGGTAACTACTACTGCAGCAAGCAATATAACAAGTACTACCGCTACCAGTGGCGGCAATGTCACCAGTGCGGGAAGTTCTGCCGTTACCGCCCGTGGCGTATGCTGGAGTACCTCACAAAATCCCACAGTAAGGGGCAACCACACCACCAGCGGCTCAGGCACGGGCAGTTTTACAAGCAGCATAACAGGACTTACACCTGCCACTACCTATTATGTGCGGGCATACGCTATCAGTTCAGTAGATACCGCTTACGGTAGCCAGATTACTTTTACCACAAGTGCCGTTGCGCCCACGGTAACCACTACTGCTGCAAGCAATATAACAAGTACCACTGCTACCAGCGGCGGCAATGTCACCAGTGCGGGAAGTTCTGCCGTTACCGCCCGCGGCGTGTGTTGGAGCACCTCGCAGAACCCTACCATAAGCGGTAGCCACACCACCGACGGCACGGGAACGGGCAGCTTTACCAGCAGCCTTACGGGACTGACCGCCGGCACTACCTATTACGTTCGTGCCTACGCCACCAATGCCGCAGGTACGGCCTACGGCAGCCAGATTACTTTTACCACAGCTTTACCAAATAATGTGTTTTCTACAGCAGCCGGCACATACGTGTACTTCTCACCCGGCAACCTGCAGTGGAGTGCCAAGAATGGAGGCAGCACAGCCACAACTCACACCGTAGCAGGTGGCGGCACAGCCGCAGGCACTTGGCGTTTTGCTCCCAACCAGTGGGATACCATAGGACGTGCAAATAGCAACGTCTCATCATCCTACTCCGGCTGGATAGATATGTTTGGATGGGGTACAAGCGGATACAACAACAAATATCCGTATATGACAAGCACCACAACCACCGATTATGGCAACGGTGCAGCAAATATCTCCGGTACCAACTACGACTGGGGTGTTTACAACGCCATCTATAACCCCAAGACTTCCACCACCGACGCCCCTGGCACTTGGCGTACCCTTACTGATGCAGAATGGAGGTATCTTATAAGAACACGTAGTACCACATCGGGCATACGATATGCCAAGGCACAGGTCAATGGTATCAACGGTCTTATCCTTGTTCCCGACAACTGGAGTACCTCGACTTATGCTTTTACTAGCACCAATACCTCAAGCGCGGCATTCACGACAAACGTTATAAATGCTGCCACTTGGACTACCTTGGAGAATGCGGGTTGCGTATTCCTGCCAGCCGCAGGTTATCGCAGCGGAACCACTGTTTATAGCGTGGGAACTAACGATGGTTACTGGTCATCAACGTACTACGACAACGCACAAGCATATTATATGTACTTTTACAGCTCTGTGTTGTCACAAGACTATGTTGGACGTAATTACGGTTATTCTGTACGCCTTGTACGAGCAGTGCCCGAAGTTAATACATCGCCTGCAAGCAATATAACAGATACATCGGCTACTTTTAACGGTATCGTGCTCATGGATGCAGGCACAGCAGTAACTGTCCGTGGCTTTTGCTGGAGCACTTCACAGAATCCTACTGTAAGTGGTAGTCACACTTCCAGTGGCTCGGGCATAGGTGGTTTTACAAGCAATGTTACTGGTCTTTCTCCGGCTACTACTTATTATGTACGAGCCTATGCTACTAATGCCAATGGAACTGCTTATGGCAACCAGATTTCTTTTACAACGCAAGGGCCATATAAAGCATTCTCTGTTTCAGGCTCTGTATATGCTTTTATATCCCCCGGAAATCTGCAATGGAGTGCCAAAAACGGCGGTTCTACAGCCACAACTCACACCGTGGCCGGCGGCGGTACAGCGGCGGGCACTTGGCGTTTCGCTCCAAATCAATGGGATACCATAGGCGCTGGCAATGGAAATATTTCTTCCTCCTACTCCGGCTGGATAGACCTCTTTGGATGGGGTACAAGTGGTTACAACAGCAAATATCCATATATGACAAGTCTTAGAGGCACGGATTATGGTAATGGTGCGGTTGACATTTCCGGCACCAACTACGACTGGGGCGTTTACAATGCCATCTACAACCCCAAGACTTCCACCACCGACGCTCCTGGCACATGGCGTACCCCTACAGAATCTGAATGGTGGTTTATTCTTAATATCCGCAGCACTCCTTCGGGCATACGCTTTGCCAAAGCTACGGTGAACGGTGTGCCGGGAGTAATACTTGTCCCCGACAGTTGGAATGCTTCCATATACGTTTTGAACAACACCAACACATCAACAGCAGCATTCACCTCAAATGTGATAAGTGCTGCCGCTTGGGCTACTTTGGAGAATGCTGGTTGCGCATTTATTCCCATTGCAGGAGAACGTTTATGGGGGAATGATGTTCGATACGTTGGTACACAGGGCTATTATTGGACGGCTACTGAAGCATCATCGGATAGTTTGGCTTATTATATGTACTATGGTTCTGGTGGTTTTAATGTTATTGGAGGCATACGCCGCAATGGTTATTCAGTGCGCCTGTTGAAAACTGTATTAACAGGTCAAGTCGCGCAGCTTCCTACGGTTTCCACCACATCAACGGTGAGCAATATAACACAGACTTCAGCTACCAGCGGCGGCTTGGTTATCAATTCGGGCAGCACATCAGTTACCGCCCGCGGCGTGTGCTGGAGCACTTCGCCAAATCCAACTATAAGCGGTAGCCATACCACAAACGGCACCGGCACGGGTAGCTTTACCAGCAGCCTTACCGGCCTTACGGCTGGAACCACCTATTATGTACGTGCTTACGCCACCAATGCGGCAGGCACGGCATATGGCAATCAAATAACGTTTACCACCACGGCAGGTTCAGCTTCCCCCACTTTCTCCGTTTCTTCCAGCACCCGCGTCGTTTTCTCGCCCGGAAATTTGCAATGGAGTGCCAAAAATGGAGGCAGCACAGCCACAACCCACGCCGTGGCTGGTGGAGGCACAGCGGCAGGCACTTGGCGTTTCGCACCTCATCAATGGGATACCATTGGAGCTAATAACAGAAATATATCATCTTCCTATTCCGGTTGGATAGATTTGTTTGGCTGGGGAACAAGCGGATACCATGACCCCGGTGACCAGTATAATACTAATTATCAGCCATACTCTATAAGTACTTCAACTGTAGACCCCAACAATAATTATTATGGCTATGGCCCTTCCGCATCTATGACAAATATAGACCTCTCAGGATCCAACTACGACTGGGGTGTTTACAACGCCATCTATAATCCCAAGACTACCACCACCGATGCTCCCGGCACATGGCGCACCCTTACTGATGCTGAATGGAGGTATCTTATAAGAACACGTAGCACCACATCGGGCATACGCTATGCCAAGGCACAGGTCAATGGTATTAACGGTCTTATCCTTGTTCCCGACAATTGGAGCACTTCCACCTACGTACTTAACAGCACCAACACAACAGGATCGGCATATACCTCCAATGTTATCTCTGCCGCTCAGTGGACCACATTGGAGAATGCTGGGGCAATATTTCTCCCTGCTGCAGGTAGCCGCGCTTATGTTTCAGTCGGCGATGTAGGTTCAGAAGGCTACTACTGGTCAGCTTCGAACTGCGGTTTTGCTGCTGCGTGGCAAATTGGATTTTACAGTGGAAATGTGATTAATGCTGGTCCCTTCCGCTACGGCGGTACATCTGTCCGCCTTGTGAAGAATGCGAACTGATTAGCAATTGGTAATTGATAAAAAAATCCGTGGCGTAGCCACGGATTTTTTTTGTCGCTGTAGAGACGTGGCACGCAGCGTCTCTACAACACCGCCGCTACATCCAAAACAATTAAACAATTCCGAAATCTGCGGTTTCCGCGATTTCTGCGAGGGATAAACCATTATTTCTACTTTCAACTTCCAATTTTCAACTCGGAAATCTCCTTCTCCAGTTCTTTTAACTTTTCGGCGAAGGCCTTGTATTCTGCACTTTCGGGGAACAGCGGACGGTGCTGTTTCATTTTTCGCCACTGTGCCACTTTTTGGCAGAGCGCTTTGGTCGCTTCGTCGAAATAGGCGTCGGAAAAACGTTCCCAGATGTATTCCACGGCGGTGGGGGAGGGGTGCAGCAGGTCGGTGTCGTAGAAACGGTAGTCGCGCAGTTCGTCCATAACTATCTCGTAGGCAGGGAAATAGAAAATGTTTGGGTGCGTTTTCTGCAATTCTTCCACCAAGAGATGCAGCGTGGCTTTGCTCAGGGTGTTCTGCCGATAGCCGTCCTTCCAATGGCGTATTGGACTGACGGTGAAGATGATACGGATGCCGTTGCGCATAGCTTTCAAAGTGCCAATAACCATTCGGTAATATTCCGTCAGCTCTTCCACCGTAGCCATGCGTTTTTGGAACATGGTGCCGGGCATTTTGTGGCAGTTGGCGGCCACGGTGCCGTCGGTCAGCTCGTACACAAAGGCGGTGCCGAGGGTGAGGATTACGGTGTCGGCGCCCAGCAGGAAGTCGTGCGCCTCGTGTATGGCGTTGTTGCAGTTTTGCAGGCAGGTGGCCTTGTCGGGATGGGAGAAACGTCCGTGGTGGAGCCACGAGTGCCACAGTCCGTTGCCCTGCACAAGGCTTTCTTCGCCCACGGGCGTGTTGGTGGCCACCATCTCGAGGCATTGCCCAATGGAGACGGGGTTGTAGAGAATGCCGCAGGGGTTGGCAAGAGTGTTGAAACCGTGGTACGCCAAGCGGTTGCCGATGTTTTCGGTGAAACAGGAGCCTATAAGCAGTATGCCGCTGTGGTGGCCGATGCTAACGGGCTGTCTTTCAATTGGTATGGGCGTGGTCAGCTGCATGGGGTTATTTCTGGTTTACTTCAAACGACGCTATCTGGGGGATTTTTTCGATGGCTTTGATAAATTTTGTGGGGTTCACAAGCAGAGTAGTGGAGCGCATCGAAAGGTTGATGTCGAACTTTGGAGAATGCACCCGGGCGAACAGCGGTGCGCTGCCTTTGCATTTCTTTGCAATTTTCTGGAGATTCTCGCACAGCTCGTTGGAGATGTTTTGGATGGGTATGTTGAGCAGTATGGATTTGGTGCGTTTGTCGAAAATCTCGTCAAGCAGCGAAATTTCGTTGATTTTCAGTTCCAGTTCGGGGTTGTCGCCCCACGGCCTGGGCCTTATCACCGCGCGGCAGAATATGAATAGTCCTTTCTGGAAGAAGTTGCGGATGTTTATGAAATCGTTGCCGAAGACTCGGAACTCGAAACTGCCGTTGTAGTCCTCGATGGTTAGTGCTCCCCAGGGTTTGCCGTGTTTGTCGGTGCGTTCCACGGCGTTGGAGACGTAACCGGCGAAACGCAGTTCGCGGTCGCGCAGATGCTCGTAGTTGGCGGTTTGGGCTAGGTGCAGGGTGTCGATGTTGGTGTAGAATTTCATCGTCCACTTGTATTCGTCGAGAGGGTGTCCGGTAAGGAATATGCCGATGGTCTCTTTTTCGAAGTTCGCTTTGGTGATGGAGCTCCATTCTTCCACTTTCGGGATTTCCAGCTGCAGGCTTTCCGCCATTTCGGGCGATTCGCCGAAGAGCGAAATCTGCGACGAGGCGGCGTTTTCCTGCTGTTTTCCGCCCCAGCGTATCAGTTTGTCGAGGAAAGTGGGGGTGCCTTCGTTGTCGTTCTCTCTGTAGAAATAGGTGGCGCGGTGCAGGTCGGTGAATTCGTCGAAGGCGCCCGATTTCACCAGCGATTCCACGCAGCGTTTGTTCACCGTGCGCAGGTTGATGCGTTTCAGGAAATCGAAGATGTCCTTGAAAACGCCGTTGTTCTGGCGTTCTTCGATGATGGCAAGGGTGGCGGCCTCGCCCACGCCTTTCAGTCCGCCTATGCCGTAGCGTATCTCGCCTTTCTTGTTCACGGTGAAGGTGTCGATGGATTCGTTTACGCTCGGCTGCAAAATCTTGATTTTCATCTTGCTGCACTCGTCCATAAGCTGTCCCACCCTTGTTATGTCGGCGCTTTCGGCGGTGAGGTTGGCGGCCATGAACTCGGCGGGGTAGTGGGCTTTGAGGTAGGCCGTTTGGTAGGCCACCCACGAGTAGCAGGTGGCGTGCGATTTGTTGAAGGCGTAGGAGGCGAATTTCTCCCAGTCGGCCCAGATCTTCTCCAAAATCTTGGGGTCGTGGCCGTTGGCAACGCCGCCGTCGATAAATTTGGGTTTCATCGCGTCAACGATGTCTTTCTTCTTTTTACCCATGGCTTTACGCAGGGCGTCGCTCTCGCCGCGTGTGAAATTGGCCAGCAAACGGCTCAGAAGCATCACCTGCTCCTGATACACGGTGATTCCGTATGTGTCCTTGAGGTATTGCTCCATGCACGGTATGTCGTAGGTGATGGGGCTTTTGCCGTTTTTACGTGCAATGAAGTCGGGAATGTAGTCCATGGGGCCCGGACGGTAAAGGGCGTTCATGGCTATCAGGTCTTCGAAACAGTTGGGTTTCAGCTCCCTGAGGTTGCTTTGCATTCCTGCCGACTCGAACTGGAACACGGCCACGGTGTTGCCTTCGCAGAAAAGTTTGAAAGTTTCGGGGTCGTCGATGGGTATGTGGTCGATGTCCACCTCGATGCCGCGCGACAGTTTTATGTTTTTCAATGCCTCTTTGATGATGCTGAGGGTGGAGAGTCCGAGGAAGTCCATCTTGATAAGTCCCACATCCTCTACCACATGGCCGTCGTACTGGGTAACAATCACTTTCTTGCCCGACTTTTTGTCGTCAACGGTGCAGATGGGGGCGAAGTTGGTGAGGTCGTCGGCGCCGATGATTACGCCGCAGGCGTGGATGCCTATCTGGCGGTTGGTGCCTTCCAGCTCGCTGGCGTAGGTAAGCATCTTGCTGATGTTTTCGTTGTCGCCTTCGTAGAGGGCTTTTATTTCGGGCACATATTGCAGGCAGTTCTTGACGCTGACTTTGAGGGGTTTCCCCTTTTCGTCTTTCATGCTTTCGGGAAATTTGTCGGGCACAAGAGCTTTGATGGCGTTGGATTCCGCCACGGAAATCTCTTGCACTCGGCACACGTCGGCTATGGAGTTTTTGGTGGCCATGGTGCCGTAGGTGATGATGTGTGCCACTTTCTCGGCACCGTATTTCTCTGTAACCCAATCGAGTACGCGCTCACGTCCGGCATCGTCGAAATCTACATCGATATCGGGCAGCGATATGCGGTCGGGGTTGAGGAAACGCTCGAACAGCAGGTCGTATTTCAGCGGGTCGATGTCGGTGATTTTCAGGCAGTAGGCTACCACCGAGCCTGCCGCCGAGCCACGTCCTGGACCCACCATCACGCCCAACTCCTCGCGGGCGGCGCGTATGTAGTCCGACACAATGAGGAAGTACCCGGGGAATCCCATCGTTTTCATCACGTGCAACTCGAAAACAATTCGCTCGTGCTGCTCGTCGGTGAGGGTTTCGCCGTAGCGCATCTTGGCGCCTTCCCAAGTGAGTTTGGCAAGGTAGTCGGCCTCCAGCTTGATGCGGTACAGACGGTTGTAGCCGCCCAGTTTTTTGATTTTTTTCTCGGCCTCTTCCTGCGAAAGCACTATATTGCCGTGTTCGTCGCGGGTAAACTCGTTGAACAAGTCCTCCTCGGTGTATTTTTGGTGGTATTCCTCCTCGGTGCCGAAGTCGGCGGGGATGGGGAACACAGGCATTATTGGGTCCGATTTGAGGCTGAATGTCTCAACCTTGTCGGCTATTTCCATGGTGTTGGCGAGGGCTTCGGGCAGGTCGCCGAAAATGGCCTCCATCTCTTCGGGACTTTTAAGCCATTCCTGTTTGGTGTAGTGCATGCGGTTGGGGTTGCTTACCTTGTCCTGCGAGCTGATGCAGATAAGGCGGTCGTGGGCTTCGCCGTGTTCCTCCTCCACAAAATGCACGTCGTTGGTGGCAATGATTTTGGTGTTGGTTTTGGCGGCCAGTTCCAGCAGCACTTTGTTCACCTCCTGCTGACGTTCGTAGGTGGAGGTGTCGCCGCCTGGCTTGTCGGTCTTGTGGCGTTGCAGCTCGAGGTAGAAATCGTCGCCGAAAACGCTCTTGAACCACATCACGCTCTGTTCGGCTCCCGCTATGTCGCCGGCCATTATTTTCTGTGGTATTTCGCCGCCGAGGCAAGCCGAGCTGCAGATGATGCCCTCGTGGTATTTCTCGAGCAGGTCGTGGTCGAGGCGCGAGGTGTAGTAAAAACCTTCGGTGAAGGCGTATGAGCTTAGTTTGCAGAGGTTTTTGTAGCCCTGTTTGTTCTTGGCCAAAAGGATTAGGTGCCAGCCGCGACCGTCCTTCTCGAAACGCGATTTATGGGCGCAATATGCCTCGATGCCCACTATCGGCTTGAAAATCTGTGATTTGAGTTCGCCGATTTTGTCTATAATCTGGCTCTCGCGCTCGGGAGTTATCGGCTGGCCGTCCTCCTGTTTCGAGTCGAGTGTCTTCTGCAAAGCTTTTATCTCGTCGTTGGTTTTTTCGTTGGCTTTGTTGCTTTCGTCCAAAAACTCCTTGATGCCGTACATGTTGCCGTGGTCGGTGAGGGCCATGGCGTACATGCCGCATTTTTTCGCTTTCTTTATCAGATCGGGAATCTTCGACATGCCGTCGAGGAAGGAGAAGTGTGAGTGTACGTGTAAGTGCGTGAATTTTACCATAATACCTGTTGTGTTGAATAATACAAATCTTGTTGCAAAGATACAAATAACACACCCCGTTTTTAGGCATTTTCAACCTTTTTTTTCAACAAACCGACTAATTTTTTGACTATCAGAAAGCAAAAAATATCAACACCAAAGTGTATAAAAATATTTGTGATTTTTAATATTTATATGTAAATTTGCAACTTAATCAAAATCAATATATATAATAGTAATAATTTAATAATCAATTCATTATGGGAGGCTTTTTTGGAGTGGTGTCGAAACAGTCGTGTATTACCGACCTGTTTTATGGCATTGACTATCACTCGCATCTCGGAACAAAGCGCGGTGGTTTGGTTACCATCGACAAGGGAGTTTTCAATCGCTCCATCCACAATATCGAAAATTCTTATTTCCGGACCAAGTTCGGCGACGACCTCGACAAATTCTCGGGCAACTACGGCATCGGCGTCATCAGCGACACCGACTCGCAGCCCATCGTGGTCAACTCGCACCTCGGCCGTTTCGCCATCGTAACTGTGGCCAAAATCAACAACATCGCTGAGCTCGAGGCCGAATGTCTGGCCAAAAACCAGCAGTTCACCGAACTCAGCTCGGGCCAGACCAACCCCACCGAGCTGGTGGCGCTGCTCATCACTCAGGGCAAGGACTTCACCGACGGCATACAAAACGTTTTCCGCAAGGTGAAAGGCTCCTGCTCTATGCTCATCCTCACCGACGACGGCGTTATCGCCGCACGCGACTACTACGGACGCACCCCCATCGTCATCGGCAAAAAAGAGGACAGCTACGCCCTCGCCTCCGAAAACCACAGCTTTGCCAACCTCGGCTACGAAACCCTGCAGTTTGTGGGTCCCGGCGAAGTTCTGAAAATCACCAACTTCGGCATCAGCCAGATGCTGCCGCCAAACGACAAGATGCAGATATGCTCTTTCCTGTGGATTTACTACGGTTTCCCCTGTGTCGACTACGAAGGCATCAACGCCGAGGAGTTCCGCTACAAAATCGGTTACGCCATGGGTAAGAACGACAATATCGACGTGGATTTCGTCTCCGCCATCCCCGACTCGGGCATAGGCATGGCTCTGGGATACTCCAACGGCCGTCAGGTGCCTTACAAACGCGGAGTGTGCAAATATACCCCCACTTGGTCGCGTAGCTTTATGCCTGTTTCGCAAGAAACCCGCGAGCACGTGGCTAAAATGAAACTCATAACCAACCGCGAAATCCTCAACGGCAAGCGCGCCGTGTTCTGCGACGACTCCATAGTGCGCGGCACACAGCTCCGCGACAACGTGAAAAAACTCTACGACGCCGGTGTTAAGGAGGTGCATATCCGCATCAGCTGCCCGCCGCTGCTCTACGGCTGCAATTTCCTCAATTTCTCGGCTTCGAAAACCGAGCTCGAGCTTATAACCCGCCGTGTGGTGAAAGAGCTAGAGGGTGACAGCACCAAAAACATACCCCTCTACTGCGATGAAACAACCCCGCAATACGCCAACATGGTGGAGGTGATACGCAAACACCTTGGCGTGGATACTCTGAAATTCAATTCGTTGAAAACCATCTGCGACGCCGTCGGACTGCCGCACGAAAAAGTGTGCACCCACTGCTTCGACGGTTCGAGCTACGGTTTCTGACGTATAATTATTGTATAACCAAAACAAAAAGTAATGATAGCAGTTCTTGGTAGTGGAAGCTGGGCTTCGGCCATAGCAAGCATTATTTTGGAACATCCCGACCAGAAAATAAACTGGTGGATACGTGAGCCCGAAATTATCGAGGGTATGAAAGAAACGGGACGCAACCCGCTGTACCTCAGTTCGGTGGAGTACGACGTTAGCCGTATCAATTTCTATTCGGAAGTGAAATCGGTTATCCGCGACTCCAGCGACCTGCTTTTTGTGCTCCCTTCGGCTTTCGTGAGCAAGACGTTGGAAGGACTCAAGCCCGACGATTTTGCAGGTAAGATAATCCACTCCGCCATCAAAGGCCTTGTGCCCTCCACGGCGCAGATTATCACCGACTACCTTCACGACAATTTCGCCGTAAGCTACGACGACATGACCGTTATCAGCGGCCCGTCGCACGCCGAGGAGGTGGCGCAGGAAAAACTCACCTACCTCACCGTGGCGTCGAAAAATCCCGAGCTGGCGCAACGTGCCTCGCAGTTTATGAAATGCCGTTTTGTGCATACCGAGCTCTCCGACGACGTGGAAGGTATCGAGTACGCCGCAGTGCTGAAAAACGTCTACGCCATTGCCGCCGGCATCTGCCGCGGACTGGGCTACGGCGACAATCTGCTGGCGGTGCTCGTGTCCAACGCCATGCAGGAGATGGACACTTTCATCAACAGCCTGCACCCTATGGACAGTCGTCAGCTGGAGCGTTTCAGCTACCTCGGCGACCTGCTGGTTACCGCCTACTCGCAGCACAGCCGCAACCGCACTTTCGGCAATATGATCGGCTACGGATATTCCGTACGCGGCGCACAGCTGGAGATGAAAATGATTGCCGAAGGCTACTATTCGGTGAAATCCATCGAAAAAATCCGCAAGAAAAACAACATCGAACTGCCTATCGTGGAAGCCATCTACAAAATCCTCTACGAAGACGCTACACCCCGCCGTGTGATGAAAAAAATTGTGGAGAATTTCCATTAAAAAATGCTGTTTAAAAGCATTGCATAAAAGGCGTTTCGCTGTGCGAAACGCCTTATTTTTGTTATTGCCAATATAAAAATATTACCACTTAAATATTTGATATATAGCAAATTAACTAAAACGGCGTTATTTTTTTTGCTTGTGCGTTACTATAATATGTAAAAAAAATGTACTTTTGCACAACATTTAATAACTTTAAAAGAGAACAATTATGGCTTACAAAATTTCTGACGACTGTGTAGCATGTGGAACATGCGCAGGCGAATGCCCCTCCGGAGCAATCTCTGAAGGCGACATCTACAAAATTGATCCTGACAAATGCGTGGACTGCGGTACTTGCGCCGACGCTTGCCCCATGGGAGCAATCAACCCCGCATAAGTTTTAATCACAGATCGATAAAAAAAGACATCCTATCGGGATGTCTTTTTTTTGTTTGCAGTTTGCAGTTTTGAGTTTGCAGTTAAACGATGCGGGGGTTCGACAAGCTCACCCGCCGCTCGGTGACTTGGTATGTAGAATCCACACATCTTAACATCTTAACGCCTTCACATCTTCACTAATCAATTTATTCTCCGCACTTCGTGCTATCGAAAGGTTCACTGAACCTTTCTTCATCACTGATTCTCATACTGTTCTATCTCGTTGCAGAAGAATTCCAGCTGTATTCCGGCCTGACGGAACATCTCTTCGCTTTCCTGTCCGGAGTGGTATTTGCGTTCGCACACCACACGTTTTATGCCGCAGTTGATAATAAGCATGGCGCAGGTGCGGCAGGGAGTCATGCGGCAGTAGAGGGTGGCGCCGTCGAGGGCTATGCCGCGTTTGGCGGCCTGGCAGATGGCGTTCTGTTCGGCGTGTACGGTACGCACGCAGTGGGTGGTTATCTCGCCGTTTTCGTGTATCATTTTGTGGAAAAGGTGTCCCACCTCGTCGCAGTGGGGCAGTCCCGAGGGCGAGCCCACGTAGCCCGTAACCAGTAGCTGGCGGTCTTTCACTATCACACATCCGCTGCGTCCGCGGTCGCAGGTGGCGCGCTTGGAGGCGGCGTTGGCCAGCTCCATAAAATACTCGTCCCACGAAGGACGCACGTGTTTGCAGCCTTCCTTGGCGGAAATCTTCTCCAGCACTTTCTCCACCTCGGCGTTGAGCTCGGCGATGGTGCCGTTGTTCATAAACGTATAGTCGGCCTGCTCTATACATGCTTTGATGTTCTGCTTGTTGGGGTCGGTAGAGGTCATCTCGCGCTGTTCGTTGGCAATGAAAGTTTCGAAATCGATATGGTCCGTCTCGGAGCCTCGCAGGGTTATGCGTTGGTAGCGGGTGTTGGCGTCGGCGTCGATGGCAAAGAGGTAGAAATGGGCTTTGCCGCGAAGGGCTGCCACCTCGCCGGGGGTGCGCACGCTCTCTATTATGCAGTCCTTGCCGGAGGCCTGTGCCTGCTGGTAGAGCTGTTCCACTATGTACGAGGGCGAGTGGGTGGCCCG
>JAFSOU010000062.1 GCA_017443265.1 Bacteroidales bacterium
CACCTATCGAAGCGTGTATCAGATGGTTAGAACTGCAACCCGAACTTTTTTACAGAAAAACTTTGATAATCGGAAAAAATGTTATACCTTTGCAGTGTGAAAATAGCCATTTTCAACAATAACGTTATGAACTATTACAGCTATTATCGTAACCGTCGAGCACGAAAGCGTGACCTGCAGTTGTGTCGTATCCACTATAGAGGATAGGACGAGGAGTGGCAGCGTCCAGTTCGGATTTCAGAAGGGCTATCCATTCTGCACTAGTAAAATCGGATTTGGAAACTGTATGAGCACTGCTGGAGTATTTAAAATAATTCGTAAGTGCATTTTCTGCTGATGCATAGTTCAAACCGTAGCTCACAGTGGAAGCACCGCTGCCATTTATGCCATAATCCATTTCACAGGCTACGCCCACATGATACAACAAAGTGGCTATAGCTGTCTTCTGTGCTGAAGTACTCGACGATGACAATGAATTGGGCATGCTGCTCCATGCGTAAGTAGTGGTTCCGAAGTTGGCACTCAAAGTACCGTATGTTCCGTGGCTGTAGCTGTGCGAACCACGACCTTGAGTAGGATGGTTCCAGTACTTCATAATCTGTGCTGTGGCAACGGCGGTACAACCAGCGTAGGTGTAGGTGGAGCCGCTGTGGGGGCAAAGGTTGTTATATAGGGTTCCAGAAGGACCACCTTGTCCCCATTGGGTTGTAAGCAATGGACTTACCGATTTTTCGCGTGCACGTTCGGTAGGTTCGGGAAGCCCTTTTATTAATCGCGACCATTCGTCGGTGATCTCTTCAGAGGCTTCAAGTTCGTTTACAATAATGTATTCCAACTCGTTGTCATACTGACGGAACCACGAATCGACATGCGGTGGGAGATCTGCAGGGTCGAAAGTGGTGTTGGTGGAGTAGCCCAGAACTGGAATTGCCCTGTCGTCGGCGGAAAGTATAACGTTTCCGTTACCATTAGGCTCAACAAAGAAATACATGTGTCTGTAGGGCATCTGGGATGTAACGTCAACCAGTTCAACAGCATGGCCGCTTTTCTGGCTCAAGAAGTTTGTCGCCACTGTGCGTGCCGTTGCGGCATCAACAGGGTTGGCTTTCGATGACATGGTGCCTAACAGTGCCAAGCACAATGTCAGTACTGAAAAGAATGCTTTTTTCATTTCTTTACTCTTTGTTTTATTTTGTTGTTTATTATTGTTTTTTCTCTTTTCCCACACGGGCCGCTATCCATTCGCGGTTCATGCGTGCTATGTTGGTTCGTTTTATCTGTTTGGGGCATTCCGCCTCGCAAGCGTATGTGTTGGAGCAGTTTCCAAAACCTAATTCATCCATTGCTTTAACCATTTTCTGCACACGGTCGGCGGCCTCTACCCTGCCCTGCGGCAACAGTGCCAGATGCGACACCTTGGCTCCGACAAAAAGCATTGCCGAGGCGTTTTTGCAGGCGGCCACGCAGGCACCGCAGCCTATGCACTCGGCGGCATCCATGGCCTTGTCCACTTTGTCTTTGGGTATTAGTATGCTGTTGGCGTCGGGCACACCGCCGGTGGTGGCGGATATGTAGCCTCCGGCCTGTATTATCTTGTCGAAAGCAGTGCGGTCCACCACTAGGTCGCGTATTACGGGGAAAGCTTTGGCGCGCCACGGCTCTATCCAGATAGTGTCGCCGTCGGTGAAACGGCGCATGTGCAGCTGGCAGGTGGTAACACCGTCGTCGTTGCCGTGCGGACGACCGTTTATGTACAGTCCGCACATGCCGCAGATACCCTCGCGGCAGTCGTTGTCGAAACAAACGGGATGGGCTATCTTGTCGGCAATGAGGTGGCTGTTCAATATGTCAAGCATTTCAAGAAACGAGCAGTCGGGCGATATTTCGTCAACTGTATATGTTTCGAAACGGCCTTTGGCATTGGCATTTTCCTGCCTCCATATTTTCAGAGTGAATCTCATTTTTTATTTGTAGTTTCTCTGTTTTATTTCAATATCCTGATATTCAAGCGGCTCTTTATAAAGCATCTCTTTTTCGCCTTTGCCGTTGTACCGCCATGCGGCAACGTACATATAATCGTTGTCGTTGCGCTGGGTCTCGCCGTCGGCGGTCTGGTGCTCTATGCGGAAATGTCCTCCGCACGACTCGTTGCGGTGCAGGGCGTCGGTGGCTATCAGCTTGGCAAGCTCGAAATAGTCGGCCAAACGCAATGCTTTTTCCAGCTCGGGATTCATCTGCTCGTTGGTGCCCGGCACAAGCACGTCGTTTTCAAACTCTTTCTGCAGCTCGTCGATGGCACCGAGGGCTTTTTCGAGGCTCTCGGCGGTGCGTCCCATGCCCACGTTTTCCCACATTATATGCCCCAGTTTGCGATGGAAATAGTCCACCGGCTTAGTGCCTTGCACGGCCAGCAGGTTGTTTATACGCAGCTTGACTTCGGTCTCGGCCTTGTCGAATTCAGTGGTGTCGGTGATGGGTTTGGCGGTATATATTTCGTCGGCCAGATAGTTCTGTATAGTGTATGGCAGCACAAAATATCCGTCGGAGAGTCCCTGCATCAGTGCCGATGCACCCAGTCGGTTGGCTCCGTGGTCGCTGAAATTGGCCTCGCCAATGGCGAAAAGTCCGGGAATGGTGGTTTGCAACTCGTAGTCCACCCACAGCCCGCCCATGGTGTAGTGCACGGCGGGATAAATCATCATGGGAGTTTCGTATGGATTATCGGCGGTTATCTTTTCGTACATCTGAAAGAGGTTGCCGGAGCGGGCTTCAACCACGTCTTTGCCAAGACGCTGTATTGCCGAAGCGAAATCGAGGTACACCGCAAGGCCTGTCTTGCCCACGCCATAGCCGGCGTCGCAGCGTTCTTTGGCGGCACGCGAGGCCACGTCCCTCGGCACAAGGTTGCCGAAAGCGGGATAGCGGCGTTCCAGATAGTAGTCGCGGTCTTCCTCTTTTATGTCGGTGGGCTGCAGCTCGCCGGAGCGCAGTTTCTCCACGTCGGTTTTGTTTTTCGGTACCCAGATGCGTCCATCGTTGCGCAGACTCTCGCTCATCAGCGTCAGTTTCGATTGGTAGTCGCCCTTGACGGGGATGCAGGTGGGATGTATCTGCACGTAGCAGGGGTTGGCAAAATAGGCACCGTGCTTATGGCAGTTCCACGCTGCCGAAACGTTGGAGTTCATAGCGTTGGTGGAGAGGTAATACACGTTGCCGTAACCACCGGTGGCCAAAACCACGGCATGTGCTGCAAAACGTTCTATCTCTCCTGTAACGAGGTTGCGGGTGATAATGCCGCGGGCCTTGCCGTCGACAACCACGAGGTCGAGCATCTCGTGACGCTCGTGCAGGGTGACGGTTTTGCGGGCTATCTGACAGCTGAGGGCACCGTAGGCGCCGAGCAGGAGCTGCTGTCCCGTCTGTCCGCGGGCGTAGAAAGTGCGCGACACCTGTGCTCCGCCAAAGGAACGGTTGTCGAGGTAGCCGCTGTATTCGCGGGCAAAGGGAACGCCCTGTGCCACACATTGGTCTATAATGTCGGAGCTGACTTCGGCCAAGCGGTACACGTTGGCTTCGCGGGCACGGTAGTCGCCTCCTTTGATGGTGTCGGTGAAAAGTCGCTGTACGCTGTCGCCGTCGTTCTGGTAGTTCTTGGCAGCGTTGATACCGCCCTGTGCGGCGATGGAGTGTGCGCGGCGAGGACTGTCGCTGATGCAGAAAATATCCACATTGAATCCCAGTGCGCCAAGCGATGCGGCAGCCGAGGCTCCGGCAAGTCCCGTGCCAACAACAATCACATTGAGCTTGCGTTTGTTGGCTGGATTGACAAGTTTCTGTTTGGCCTTGTAGTTGGTCCATTTCTCTGCCAAAGGGCCTTCGGGTATCTTAGAATCTAATTGTGCCATAGTTTAGTGCCTTTGTTAGAAGAAAAACAAAAAATAAACAGGTATTGCCGAAAAGCCAAGCACTATAACGGCAACGTAACCCCAAGTGAACCATTTTATGAAACCGTTGTATTTGTTGTGGTTCAGACCCAAAGTCTGAAACGCCGAAGGAATGGCGTGTGTAAGATGGATACCCAACACAATGAATATCAGCAAGTAAATTATAGAATACAGCGGTTGAGTGAACAGGTCGGCGGCCACGTGGTAGAAATCGGCTTTTACTTTCACCACGCCTCTCAAAGGCTCAGCTTCTTCGGAAGTGAGGTTGTATATCCATTTGCCGTCTTTGGAAAGGTGACTTTTCACATCAACACCACGTTCAAAATCGGCAAATTTTGCCATAACGGCCTCTTCTTCACCGTTCAAAGCACTTGTTGCCAAACATTCGTTCACCTTTTCCACATTTACCATATATTTTCCGTCGCTCCAGCCAAGTTTTACAAAAAAGAAATTGAAGAAATGCAATATCAGGAACAGGAAAATAAGTATTCCCGAAAGCATCATCAGCCGCGATGTGGACGATGTCTTTGTCTTGCTCTGGCGTTTGTATCGCACGGGACGCGCCTTGCGGTTCTGGATATAAAGTATTATGTTTAGCATAATATGCACAAACACGGCGGCAAAAAGCACTATTTCAAACACTTTCACCACGTAGTTGGAGCCCATAAAGTCGGATGCGGCAAGGAACCACTGTCCGTCGTCGGGACGCACCAGACAAAGGTTTATGCCCATGTGCACAAGCAAAAACAGGGCAAGGAACAAACCAGCCAGTGCCACAACAATCTTTTTGCTTATCGAGGCTATTTTCGGAAGATTCATAGCGTTGATTGTTAAGTAATTGGATTATTTATCTATCGAAAGCAGGAACTCTTCGTTGCTGAGGGTGTTCTGCATCTGCTTTTTGAGGAATTCCATAGCCTCCACCGAGGTCATTTCGGACACGAAGTTGCGCAGAATGAGTATGCGTTGCAGCATGTCGGCGGGTATCAGCATATCGTCGCGACGGGTGCTGGAAGCCAGTATGTCGATGGCCGGGAAAATACGTTTGTTGGAGAGCTTGCGGTCGAGCTGAAGCTCCATGTTGCCGGTGCCCTTGAATTCCTCGAAAATAACGTCGTCCATCTTGGAGCCTGTCTCGGTAAGTGCCGTGGCTATGATGGTGAGCGAGCCGCCGTTTTCGATGTTACGAGCCGCTCCGAAGAAACGTTTGGGTTTCTGCAGGGCGTTGGCTTCCACACCTCCCGAAAGCACTTTGCCGGAGGCCGGGGCCACAGTGTTGTAGGCGCGTGCCAGACGTGTGATGGAGTCGAGCACTATTACCACATCGTGGCCGCACTCGGTCATACGTTTGGCCTTTTCAAGCACGATGTTGGCTATCTTTACATGATGTTCGGCCGATTCGTCGAAAGTGGAGGCAATAACCTCGGCATTTACGCTGCGGCGCATGTCGGTAACCTCTTCGGGACGTTCATCTATCAGCAACACAATAAGATAAACTTCGGGGTGGTTGTAGGCTATGGCGTTGGCCACCTCTTTCAGTAGGGTTGTCTTACCGGTTTTTGGCTGAGCCACGATAAGTCCGCGCTGGCCTTTGCCTATGGGTGTTATCATGTCGATGATACGTGTTGACATGCTTTCCTGCGGATGGCCGGTGAGTTTGAATTTTTCTTCGGGGAACAGCGGTGTCAGCGAGTCGAAGGGCACGCGGTCGCGGATACGCTCGGGCGAAAGTCCGTTGATTTCAAGCACTTTCACCAATGGGAAGAATTTCTCGCCTTCGCGTGGCGGACGCACGGTACCACGTATGGTATCGCCGGTCTGCAAGCCGAACAGACGCACCTGCGACTGCGAGACATATATATCGTCGGGCGAGTTGAGGTAGTCGTAGTCCGACGAACGCAGGAAACCGTAGTTCTCGTTGGGGATTATCTCCAGAACGCCTTCGGCCTCCACAACGCCGTCGCTGTCGAAAGGATATTCCTGTTTCTGCGGACGTTTGTTTTCGGCGGGTTTGTTTTCGTTCTGCTCTGCGGTTTTCTCCACAATTATCTGGAAGATAGAATCTTCCGTTTCTTGTTTTTCTTCGGCATTGCTCTCTGCATATTCTTCCGAGGGAACATTGTCGGCGGGTTTATCCACTTTTTCCGCACGATTGGCCTCTTGATTGTTTTTCAAGGATGCAGGAACAATCACCTCGGGGATGGTGCGCGTTTCAGCGGCACCCTGTTCCACAGTGGTTTTGTCGTTATTTTTATTGTTCTTTTTATTCGTTCTTTCCTTGCGTTTGGAGTGTGCCGGCAAAGAAAGGGCCTCTTCGATTGTCTGCGGAGCGTTTTGTTCTGCTTCTGCAACGGGGTTCTCGGCTGTTTCGGGTTCAGCATCGAACTTATCGGGTTCAACAACTTTTCGCTCTATAAGATTCATATCTATCTCATCCATAACACCTTCGGAAAGAATTATATCGTCGGGCAAATCGGTGATGTCGGGATGGCGAAGGATAAGGCGCGTGTTTGGAGTTTTAACCTCGGGTATTTGAGGCACTTCGGGCAAAAGGACATCGTTTATGTCGATTTTCGACGAGGGTTCGGGGTCCACGTCGGCAAACAGTTTCTTTTCGGGGGCTTTTTCTTTGGCCTGCTTTGCCCTGTGTGTGCCAGGAGCCATATTCGATTCGGCTATAGGCTTGGGTTTGAGCCTTGCGCGCTTGGGGCGGGGAGAAACTTTGGGTTTGTTTTCATCCTCCGGGTCGGGATTTGCGGCCTGATGGTCCAAAATTTTGTAAATCAGTTCGTTTTCTGTCAGTTTGGATGCTCTGGAAATACCTAATCCCTGAGCGATCTCTATCAAACTCACAAGAGCGGTTTTTGTCAGTTCTTCTTTAGTGTACATCAAATATTATTTATTAATTGTCGAAATCAAAAATCACCACAACATCACAAGAAAATGTCAATATACTATTTTTCAAATAAATGCAATGGTAAACTTTAAAATCGGACTTGATTTTTCGTTTGCAAAGATAAGAAAAAAAATCCATTTCCGATATTTTTTTAGAAAAATCGCATTCTTTTTTTTATCAACAGCCTAACTTTAATAACTATTTTTCGCCTTCAAACAATAAAAAGCACTCTGTTTAGTTTACAAAAATGTAATTATATATATAATACGACAATTGTTTCTTGCCAACACAATGACGTACAACAACATACATAAAACAATCTTATTTTTAGGCATAGTATTGTCATGCCTACTTTCACCACGTTTCGCATGGTCACAAGGCGGTGTTTCCAATGCCGAAGACATGAAATATTTCATCGAAGCTTACGCAGCCAACTACGACAGCCTTGTCCACAACTATTATTTCGGCAAGAACAAAAAAAAGATTGAGGACACCTACAAACTCTCCGCCCGCACCACTGAAAGAGTTGATTTTGAAACCGTTACCGACAGCATCATTTACAAACGCCTGCTCACTCTGAACACCAAAGTGAAATTGGAATACAACCCAAGGGTAAGGGGCTACGTGAATATGTACATCAACAAAATGAGAAAAAGCATCGACATTACTCTGTCGTTGGCGGAACTTTACTTTCCTATGTTCGAAGAGGCGCTCGACAAATACGGTGTCCCTCACGAACTCGAATACCTTGCCATCATCGAATCGGCCTTGAACACCAACGCCGTTTCCAGAGCCGGAGCAACAGGGCTGTGGCAGTTCATGGTGCAGACTGGCAAAAACTACGGTCTGGAAATCAACACTTTTGTGGATGAGCGACGCGACCCTCAGAAAGCTTCCTACGCCGCCGCCCGTTATCTGCGCGACCTGAACAAGATTTACGACAACTGGCCTCTCGCCATTGCCGCCTACAACTGCGGTCCCGGCAACGTGAACAAAGCTATCGCACGCTCAGGCAAACGCGATTTCTGGGGCATATACGACTGTCTGCCCCGCGAAACCCGCGGCTACATCCCTGCATATATCGGCGCCGTTTATATGATGAATTTCTACAAACTCCACGGAATAAAACCATCGCACATCACCATACCCACTGCCAACGACACTATTGTTGTCCACAAAGACGTGGAATTTCAATCCGTCGTCAAATACCTGAACATCTCCATGGATGAGCTCAAAACACTCAACCCGCAATACAAACTCCAATTTATACCTCAATCCGAAAAAGGCTATACCCTGCGTCTGCCAAGCAACAAAATAACAACATTTATCAAATACCAAGACTCTATCTACTCTTATTCACGCGATTCCATACTCAACAGCGCCGTAAAGGAATGGCGCTCGGTGAAGACCATCACGCACAAAGTTCGCAAAAACGAAACTGTAAACAGCATAGCTTCGCAATATGGCGTGTCCGCTTCCGACGTCCGCCGCTGGAACCATCTGTCGAAAAAATCAAGATTGAAAAAAGGGCAAAATATTGTCATCTATAAAAAGAATATCACCACCACCGACACCACAAAAAACATAGCTAAAGACTCCACCGCTACCAAAGATACCTTAGTTGCAAATACCGCAACGAAAAACAACACCACCGCTAAAACAACAAACTCGAAAAACAACGACAAAGCCAGCAACACTGCCACCACCAACGATAATGTCAAGAACGCAAAAAACAACGACAAAAACAACAAAAAAACAGCTAAAAACGACATAAGCAAGACTCAAGACACCGCCACAGCCGCCACCGATACAGCTACTACGCAACTCAAAAGCAACGCAAATAAAAAACAGGAGACTGTGGCAGATAATAATGTGAAGAACGACACCGCCTCAACAACAACACAGCAAAAAGACTCCCAAAACAACAAGAAAACCAACAAAACCGAGACTAAAAAGACTCCTGCAAAACCTAAGCACAAAACCGTAACCCACACGGTAAAATCGGGCGAAAACCTTTACAGGATAGCCCTTAAATACAACACCACGGTTGACAAGATAAAGAAAGACAACAACCTGAAAAACGACAACATAGCCGTTGGCAGGAAACTAGTCATAAAGAAATGACCTGTCCCCTGCCCCGTTTTTTATATTCAGCCAAACAATCGGTTTTTACCGCGATTTAAGGTCGTTTTCGAGCAACGACAGTCCTCCCATAGCCGTCTCTTTGTACAAACTGGGTATGTCCTTGCCCGTAAGTTTCATTGTGTCAACCACTTTGTCGAAACTGATTATGTGCTTGCCGTCGGACATCATGGAGTAAAGGTTGGCGTCCAAGGCCCTGAGCGCGGCAAAGGGATTGCGCTCGATGCAGGGTATCTGCACCAGTCCGCAGATGGGGTCGCAGGTGAGGCCTAGGTTGTGCTCCAAGCCAATCTCAGCGGCATATTCTATCTGTTGCGGACTGCCACCGAAAAGCTGGTTGGCGGCGGCGGCTCCCATGGCACAGGCCGAACCAATCTCGCCCTGACAGCCCACTTCGGCACCAGCAATGGAGGCGTTGGCTTTTATCACGTTGGCAAACAAACCGGCAGTGGCCATGGCACGCAGTATCGACTTGTCGCCGTAGTCGTGGTTCTTTTTCAGATGATAAAGCACAGCGGGCAGCACTCCCGACGAGCCGCAGGTGGGTGCCGTAACTATCAGTCCGCCGGAGGCATTCTGCTCGGCTGTGGCCAAAGCGTAAGCCGTCACCAGACAACGTCCCTGCAACGAGGGCTTGTAGCTCTTGGCTTTGATGTAATACACAGCGGCTTTGCGTTTCAGGTACAATCCTCCGGGAATAACACCCTCGGTTTGAAGTCCTTCCTCGATGGTTGACTGCATTATTTTCCAACATTCGTTGAGATAATCCCAGATGTCGCTCTCCTCGTGCGATGCCACATACTCCCAATAGCTTGAGCCATAGCGTTCTATGTAAGGCAAGATTTCCGAAATACGGTTGTATTCGTAGATGTCCTCGCGGGTGAATTTGGTATTTTCGTCGCCCAGAGCTCCACCTCCGATGCTGTAAATCAGCCACTTGTCGATAACATTTTTGTTTGCGTCAAGTGCTTCGAAGTACATGGCGTTGGTGTGGAAAGGCTTGGTTTCTTCGGGTTTCCATACTATCTCTGTGGCTTTCGGCTGCAGCACGTCGATTATGGCTTTGTCGGTGAAGTGACCTTTGCCCGTGGCGGCCAAACTTCCGTAAAGTGTTACACGATAAGCATTTGCGTTGGGCGTGCGCTGTTTAAACTGCTCTGCAGCCCTGTGCGGACCCATGGTATGACTGCTCGAAGGGCCGTGCCCTATGCGATATATTTTTTTCAGTGTTTCCATAAAATGTTGTTATTCTGCCATTTGCATTTTGCAAACAAAACCGATGCCTTTGGCATTTTCGATTGCGAAATGGTATGTGTTGCCTTCTTTTAAACGCTTGATTGCGATTTGTTCGCCAAGCTGCGTTTCGTGGTTGTAGTTGATGTCGATAAAACGAATGGGCTTGCCCAAATCCTGCGGTTCCAAATTATCGCACACCCAGCGCAGATACAGGGAGTTGTTTACGTGCTGGGCTTTGTCGATGGCGGAGAAAGGCACTTCGAGGGTGTTCACCGTCTGCAAGCCGTCGGGTATGGCTATTTTGCCGAGTTCGTAGTCCAATGCACGCTGTGGCACTGGCTCGTAGCCGTGCATAAAACGGTCGCCCATGCGCAAAAGGCGACGGCTGTTGATGTCTATCACCACCCATTTGGAGGCGCCTCGCACCATAACTTTTCCATCTTTCCCGACAAACTCGAAATCACGCAAGGCAAACACTCCTTCCGTACCCCGCGACCATGTGTACACTGTGCATTCCTCGTAAAGAGTGGGATATTGCACAATTTCGTAGCATATACGCGAAAGCACCCACGCAGTGCCGTCGTTCAGCATCGAATAGTAGTCCGAGCCAACGGCGTTGGTGTGTGCCTCGGCGGAGTCCTGAAACAGCTGTGCCATCGAAGGCAGCGTCATGCGGCAGTTGCGGTCGGTGTACTGCGAATGTATTTTGAAGAGTTCCTTCCAAATCATGATTTACATTTTTTCGGGCACCTCTATGCCAAGTATGCCCATCATATTTTTGATTACTTTCGACACAAAGACACAGAGTTTCAGTCTGAATTTCAACAAATTGACGTTCTCCTCGCGCAAAATGGGGGTGTCTTGGTAGAAACTGTTGAAACTCTTGGCAAGGTCATAAACATAATTGGCTATCATGGCAGGACTGTAGTTCTGGGCGGCCTGCTCGATAACCGAAGGTGCGTCGTGGAGCAGTTTTACAATATCGCGTTCCTTGTCGTTAAGCTCTATGGCCGATGTGTCGGGAGCTTGCGAGAGGTCAATGTGGAGCTGTTCCTGCGATTTGCGGATTATGGAGCGGATACGTGCGTGGGTATACTGTATGAACGGGCCTGTGTTGCCGTTGAAATCGATGGATTCCTGCGGGTTGAAAAGCATGTTTTTCTGCGGGTCCACCTTGAGGATGAAGTATTTGAGAGCACCCATGGCAAGTATGTAGTACAGATGTGCCATTTCCTGCGGGTCGGCGCCTTCGTCGTTGCGGCCTTTTTCCTTGCTTGTGGCTTCGGCGGTGGCCACCATCTCGTCGATAAGGTCGTCGGCATCCACCACGGTGCCTTCGCGCGATTTCATCTTGCCGTTGGGCAGCTCCACCATTCCGTACGAAAGATGGTAAATTTTCTTGCCCCATTCGAAACCAAGTTTCTCCAAAATCAGCTTGAGCACGGTGAAATGGTAATCCTGCTCGTTTCCAACCACATACATCAGTTTCTCGGCGTTGAAATCCTTTTGGCGGAGCTGCGCAGTGCCGAGGTCCTGCGTCATGTACACCGAGGTGCCGTCCTTGCGGAGAAGCAGTTTCTGGTCGAGGCCGTCGCCGGTGAGGTCGGCCCAAACGGAGCCGTCGTCCTTGCGGAAAAGCACACCGCTTTCCAGACCTTTCATAACGGTTTCTTTGCCAAGTAGATAGGTATTCGATTCGTAATAAATCTTGTCGAAATCTATGCCCAGACGTTTGTAGGTCTCGTCGAAACCTTTGTAAACCCATCCGTTCATTGTCTCCCAAAGGCTGTACACTTCGGGGTCCTTGGCCTCCCAGCGGCGGAGCATCTCCTGCGCTTCGAGCATCAGAGGTGCCTGCTTGGCGGCATCGTCCTCACTCATACCTTGGTTATCAACAAGTTCCTTTATCTGTTCTTTGTAGTGTTTGTCGAAAAGCACATAGTATTTTCCCACAAGGTGGTCGCCTTTCATGCCCGACGATTCGGGAGTTTCACCGTTGCCGTATTTCAGCCACGCCAGCATCGATTTGCAGATGTGGATTCCGCGGTCGTTCACAAGGTTTACCTTTTTCACGTTGTTGCCGTCGGCTTTGAGCAGTTCCGACACCGACCAGCCGAGCAGGTTGTTGCGTATGTGGCCTAGGTGCAGCGGTTTATTGGTGTTCGGCGACGAATATTCCACTACTATCGGAGCCTTGCCGTTTTCCGCTGTCTTGAATCCATACTTCTCCTCATCGGCGTTATTCATCACAAAATCAACCCAATAGTCTTTGTTTATCTCAAAATTCAGGAAACCTTTTATTACGTTGAACGAAGCCACCAACGGACATTTCTCCGCCACGGCGGCGCCAATCTCGTTGGCTACGGCCTCGGGAGCCTTGCGGGCGGCTTTCACAAAGGGGAACACCACAAGGGTGAGGTCGCCGGTAAATTCTTTCTTGGTTTTCTGAAGAGTTATCGTATTTTCTTCTGCATCAATATTATACAGTTGTTTCAGTACGTTTGAAACGATATTTTGCAAAGTTTCTTCAATTCTCGTTTGCATAGCTTGTTATTATCTTAAATCGTTATTACTCAATATTTTACACATTACGGGCGTTTTTCGAGGGGTCAAAGCCTTATCTCTTTATTTTCACTCCTGTGGTGGTGATGCTTGCCACGACGGTGCCAACCGCATCGGTGACAGAAATTTGGTAGTGGCACACGGTTTTGCCCTCTTTCACGGGCTTTGCCTCGGCAAAAAGGGTGTCGCCCTGTGGCTGTGCCACAAACACTATGTTGCTCACCGACGAAACGGTGTTCAGTTGGTCCATATTGGCGGCGATGGCAAAGGCGAAATCGGCCAGAGTGTATATTGCACCGCCCATCACAGCTCCCATGGCGTTGCGATGCCGAGCGTCGACCTGCAATTTGCACTTGGCGTAATGCACGTCGGCCTCAACAATCTCTATGCCAGTGGTTTGTGTAGCAAACAAATCTTTGCCGAAACGCTCGTTGGCTAGTTTCAAAAGTGTGTCGCTATCATTCATCGACGGTTGCAACAAGTTGTGACAGTTTGTTATACAGCGTTTTCGACACTTTCACCAACGGCAGGCGCACGGTGCTCGACTCGATGATGCCTTGTATCTCGAGGGCGGCTTTCACTCCGCTGGGGTTGCCTTCTTCGAACAATGCGTTGGCAATAGGCATCAGCTTACGATGGATTGGGAGGGCTTTCTTGAAATCGCCTTTCAAGCAGTAGTTCACCATCTGCGACATCTGTTTCGGGAAAGCGTTGGCAACCACGGAGATAACACCCGTAGCGCCGAGCGACATCATGGGCAGTGTAAGGGCGTCGTCGCCGGAGAGCACCGAAAAACCGTCGGGTTTGTTGTTCAAAATGTTCATTATCTGAGCCATATTGCCCGAAGCCTCTTTCACGGCCACAATGTTGGAACATTCCTCGGCAAGTTGCAGAGTTGTTTCGGCGGCTATGTTGCAGCCGGTGCGTCCGGGAACGTTGTATATTATCATCGGCACCGGCGACACTTCGGCCAAACGTTTGTAGTGCATGTAGATGCCGCGCTGCTGTGGTTTGTTGTAGTAAGGTGCCACGGAGAGTATACCGCTTATGCCGGTGAAATCGGTTTTCTGAATGGTGTCGGCGATGGCTGTGGTGTCGTTGCCTCCAATGCCCATAACCACGGGCACACGGCCGTTTATCATCTCAAGGATATTCTCCGAAAGGGCAAAACGCTCTTTCTGCGAGAGTGTGGCCACTTCGCTTGTGGTGCCGAGCATCACGATATAGTCCACTTTGTTTTCTATAATATTGTCTATCAGCCTTTCCAAAGTGCTGAAATCGATGGTGCCCTGTTTACGGAATGGAGTTATCAGGGCCACTCCTGTGCCGGAGAAAGGATTTTTCATATTACTAATTATTTTCTAAGGTAATCAGATTCAAATAATAAAGCACCTGCTTCAGGAACGACTTGATGTCGTCGTCGATGTCGTCCATGCGTATCAGCAGGTCGAAATACTTCTCGTTGTCCTCTTTGTCGCGCGAGATTTTGAAGTCGGCCATTGTCTTCAGCGACACGTATTGCGAGAAAAAATCGGGATTTTCGATGGTGTCTATCAGCATATCGAAATGCTGGTTGAGGAAATTGCCGACTGGATAATTTTTGGGCACGCCCCAGAAATCCACATCCTCGGCATTGAAAAGTATCACCGACGTGTTGGTGATGATAAAGTCGAGTTCTTTCTGTCTCTTGCGTCCGAGCAGGACCATATCTTTGCCGCGTTTGGAGAGTTCGGTGGCGAATTTGTTTATTATCTTCCACGAATGTTCGTCCTCCACGTCGAAAATCATAGCAATGCGTTTGGCGGTTTGCAGGTTGTGGATTTTTTTGTTGCGTGTAAGTTGGAGCTGTTGTTTTAGCAGCCGTTTCTGTCGCAGTTTTTTTATTGTGTCGAACATAGCAATGGGTTTAGTTGGTGATTTATAAATCGAGAGCAAGTTGTTTGTCCAAAGTGAACGATTTGCGGTGGTAAGGCGTTATTCCGCAGCGTGCTATCGCCTCGTAATGTGCCTTTGTGGGGTATCCCTTGTTCTTGTCCCAGTGGTAGTCGGGGTATTGGAGGTGCAGTTTTTCCATGTATTCGTCGCGGTGTGTTTTGGCAAGTATCGAGGCAGCAGCTATAGACATATATTTGGCATCGCCTTTCACAACGCAAATATATTCTATGTCCGTCTCGTTGCGAAAGCGGTTGCCGTCGATAAGCAGGAACTGTGGCCGCACTTCAAGATGTTCAACAGCCATGTTCATAGCGTGGAGCGAGGCCCACAGTATGTTCATCTTGTCTATCCCTTCGTTGTCGATGCTGCACACCGCCCATGCCACGGCGTCGTGTTCTATAACCCGGCGCAGGTCGCGGCGCTGCTTTTCGTTAAGTTGCTTTGAGTCGTTGATAAGCGGGTTGTCGTAATCTGGAGGCAGCACCACTGCGGCGGCAAAAACGGGACCCGCCAAGCAGCCGCGCCCGGCCTCGTCGCATCCGGCCTCAATCCTGTCGTCTGTGTAATGCTTTGCCAACATACTTATATCAACTAACTGTCTGTCAATAAATTTTTGTCTTGTTTCTGGCACAAAGCCAATCTGCAAATATACTATTTTTTTTTCAAAAACCCAAATATGCGTTCACATACACCGCCGCCAAGAACAACACAAAAACCACGTTGCACACCTTTGGCTTTTTACGCAGCATAAGAAAGAAAGTGGGCAACATAAACGCCATCGGTATGGCATAGTTCTGATGGTTGGCGGGGATCACTATGTCGTATAACGAGAACAAGATGCCGACAAGCATCAGGAAAAGTATCACCGTGGCTTTTTTTCGGTATATAATCACCTTTTGTGACAGTCCGCCCAAAATAGCAACCGCCGACACCAATGCAAACACAGTCATCGCCGCACCGCATACAAGCCGCACCGTTTGCGACAAATTATATGTTATCGAAAAACGGATAGCCTCGGTGGAAAGTTTCTGCAAAACCACATCCAAACTGTCCACTATGTAATAATAGGCGAACAACGAGAAAAAAGGAGCTATGAAACCTAGAAGAAGCACCAGCCATTCGCGCCAATAGTACAGTTTGTACACCACAAAGGTGATTATCACGAACAAGAGCATAAACACCGATGGAAAATAAAACAGGAAGGCCAGCGCTATGCAGAACGAGGCGTTGAACACTTTTTCGTAGGAATGTTCCTGATTGTAGCAGTTGATGATGTTGTGAAGGGCTATCAGCAAAAAGATGTTCGAAAAAAGCTGCGGGGTGAACGTCTGATTAGCCACATCGGAGCCCATCAACATAATATAAGCGAATGCGGGAAACAGCGTAGTGCTGTGTATCAAGTTGTTAGATACCAAAATATGGTTCAAATAGAAGCCTTCGGCAATAACCAGAACAAAGGCTATGATAACGGCAAGCAAATGATGACTTAAAGCGAACGATTCCAAATGACTGTACACCAACGAATAAGGCTCCGACACTACCGCCGCTCTAGCAGAAAAGAACAAACTCTTGCCCCACAAAGCTATGGAGGCGAAGGCAATGAACGCCACCTGTTGTATGTAGTCCTTTTTGAAAACGTCTATGAACATCGTCGTTTGTATTTATCTTGCGATGACAAGTTTTGAAGTGCCTGAGAAGGATTCCGAAAAAACTCTTACTATGTACATGCCCTGACTCAGATGCGACACATCGATGAAATTATTCTTCAACACGCTATTTATCAACAATTTGCCGTCAAGAGTATAAACTTGTGCTTTAAGCTCGCCATTGGTTCCGCAATTCACATAGACCATTCCTTTGGCTGGATTGGGATAGAGAGCTATCTTGCCCGATACGGCATCGGGCTGCTGTATCGAAACGGTTTCCAACGCCTTTTTCACACAAGCCATAGCATCGATTTTGCCATAGCCCCAACGGATGCTGCAGTTGCCGTTCAGGTTGCCAGTCATATTGTCGGTGCGTGCGGTGCTGATGATTATGTCGCGCACCTGATCGACAGTAAGGTAGGGATTTGCTTCGAGCATAAGAGCCACCACACCTGTTACCGTCGGCGATGCCATTGAGGTGCCCGACAGTCCGGTAAAATGGTACGGCCGGCCGCGGTATAGCACCGTGATTACGGGTGTTATGACATCGGCGGTGTAGGAGTTTGTTGATGACACAACGCTCACTCCGGGAGCCGAAATCTCAGGCTTGTTGGAGTTGGTCATAGTAGGACCGAAACTGGAAAACGAGGCTGTGTTGCCTACCACGTAAGAGCTGTCGCGAGGATTCAAACGGTCGGCATAGTGAGCGGCCACTGTGATGCACTTGTCGGCGATGGTGGGCTCGCTGAGACCGTAATAGCGGTCGCCACCCACATAGCCGTCGCGGCTGTCGGAAACGAAGGCCACTCCTGTGTTGCCTGCATGGTCTTTTTTGTTATAAACGTTCCACAGATGAACGGTGTCGCCAAGTTGGGCTGTTACAAACAGATGCACTTTCAAGCTGCTTTTGTCGATATTCAGAAATGCGTAGGGACGTCCGTTGTTCACATTAGCCGACTCCATCGCCACATCGTAACGAACGGTGTCGGCACCTATTATCAGAGTCGTGTCGAAATAGAAAACACTCTGGCTGGTCTCAAAAAAAGGTGTGGGCACAAAAACGCTGTCGCCCGAACTGAAAGCCAGTCCCACTTTGAAACCGCCACCTACACTTCCCCATGCCGAGATGCCCTCGCCGACACCCGCATTGTTGAATTGCACTACTGTACGAAGGGTGTCGGGCAACGAGTCGAAAACTTTCATCAAATGGAAATTGACGTCGCCGTTGTTTCCGGCGCTCGAAACAAACACAACCCCGCTGTCGGCGTAGGAATTTATTGCCTGACTCATAAGCGATGTGCCGTCGTTGGCACCGAAAGAGTACATACCCCAGCTCATATTCACAACAAGCCTTTTGCCAGCCTCCTTGGCTTGATTCTTAAGCCACGCGAAAGCGTCGAGGGCACCGGCCTCGTTCAGCTTGAACGACACAAACATAAGATTGGCGTCAGGGGCCATGCCTTTGTATTTGGTGCCGCATCCTGTGCCTGCCGCAATGCCGGCCACGTGCGAGCCGTGGGTGGAGTAGTTATAAACGCCCGGGGTGTCGCATTTGGCGTCGAGCAAAGCCTCTTTGGTGACCAGTTCGGTGCCGTAGCCGAAACCGGCGGGAGCAGGACCCGACAGCTTGAACTGATCCCATACTTTATATATACGGTACACGCGGCGTGTAGTATCGTAGAAATTGGGGTTGGTGTAGTCGAACCCCCAATCGGTGATGCCGATAAGCACATCCCTTCCCGTGTAGCCTTGTGGCAGGTCCAGACCTTGCTGTACGCTGTCGGCTCGGGTGTCGAAACGGCTGTTTTGCAGATGAGGATACACCGGGCGGGCAAGGTCGTACTGCACAATGTCGGCGTTGGACTCAAGAATGTCAAGCTTATCTACAGGCACTTGCATCGTTACTATGTTGCCTACCTGCGAACCTGTTTTTATGCCATATACATAAAACTCCTCTTTCTCGAAGCGCTGCGAAACTTTGGCCACGACGCTTACGTACAACCTCTCCACTTCCCTGCACGGACTGAATTTTTGCATATATGCATTGTTTTCCCAAGCCAGCACACTCTTTTCCTTTGCCACCTGGGAGCGGAATATCTTTGTTTCCAAACCGCATTTGTTCTGTGCCTGCAAGGCCATCACAGCCGCACACAACACGGCCAATAGCGCTATTTTTCTCATATTTTTAATACTTTAAACAAACTGCAAAGATACAAAAAAAATGTGAATAGCAAGCGGTTTTATTGTCTAATCGTTTTGTCGTTTGATTGTTTTATTGAATTTGTGGAATTTACATCTTTGCATAAAAAAAAGCGGCCGCAAGGCCGCTTCCAATATAAAATCTAAATATTATGAAAAAAATCATTTTTCCATTACTGTTCGTAAACTTTCAAATCGTCCATCGGTTTGTTGAGGCTGACATAGATATGTTTCAAGCCGCGCAGAGCCTCGGCATATCTTTGAACAAGCTCACGAGTTGATTTGTCGTTTATCTCGAGAGATTTTTTGTACATCTTTATAGCTTCCTCGAACTCAACCTTGGCCTGGGCAAGCAGCTCGTCGTATTTATCGGTCTGGTCGAATGGAAGGGCGTCAGCTTGCTGTTTGATGTCAAATCCTTTGTTGAAGTACATACGTCCCAAGCCGTTGTAAACCATCGGGTTGTTGGGCGACACTTCGAGGGCGTGGTTGAACTCTTTTATAGCTGTTTCGTAATCCATCATGTCGGTGTAGATGTCGGCCACACTGCTCAAGAAGTTGGAACGCTGGGCAGGGTCCTGAATATTAGCTGATTTTTCGATAGCCTTGTTGGCATAGTTGCGGGCGTTCTCAACATTTTTGGCACCTGCACTCACTTTTGCGGCAAGTATATAGGAGCTGAGGTCGTCGGGCTGGTTTTCGGTGAAAGTCTTTGCCACTTTCATTGCCTCAACGGTGTCTTTGTCGTTCAGATAGATAGACACAAGTGTTTGATATACGTATGCTTTGTCGTATTTTGCTTTTACAAGGGGTTTGTAGAATTTTACAGTGGATTTGTTGTCGCCGATAGCTCTTGCGGCTGCACCGCCTATAAAGCGTGCGTAGTTGAGGCTGGCTTTGATTTCTTTGTCGTTGGTGGCTCCGGAGCTTTGGAATATTTTCACGCCCTTGTCGACTTTGGTTATACACGATCTGTAGAGGGGGTTGCCAACGGTTGTATCGTTACTTTCGCCGGCTTTTTCGTAATCAGAGTAAGCCTCTTCGATAAAGCGACCGGCAACGGTTTTGAAAACGGCATTGTTCAGTTCGATGATAGATGCCTCTTTTTCGGTGTTCAGCTCTTTGCTTTTCAGAGCGGCCTCGTAGGCTATGTCGGCCCAGTTGGCGGGGGTCACCTTCTGGTGTTTGGGTTTGTCGCTTTCGCCCAGACGGCAATAGATAAGGCCTTTCCAAGCCCATACTTCGGCGTTGTTTTTGGTGCCTTCGTCTTCGCAGGCGGCGTCGATTTCCACTTTAGCCTTGTCGTAGTATCCTTTTTTGGGATTTGCGTAGTTTTTGGCGTTGTCAAGTCTCAGCTGCGCGTTAGCGGTAAGCGCAAAGGCGGCAAAAGCTATTATTACTGCTATTTTTTTCATCTTTTTGTGATTTTAAATGTTTCTACTTTTAATATTTTGCTTATTTGTAACTTATTATGTGTTTATCTTATTGTGCGAAAGTTTTTACTGTTGGTCGTCAGTGTCGGCTTGAGGTGTTTCGTTTTTGGCCTCAGGCGTTTCCTCTGCAGGATTTCCGGCGTTTTCGGCAATGCCTTCTGCGACCTCTGTTTCTTCCTCGGTGTGTTCCACTTTGGTTATGGAGGCAATGGAGTCGTTGCCGCGCAGATTTATCAGACGCACGCCCTGTGTGTTGCGTCCCATCACGCGCAGGTCGGCGATACGCATGCGGATAAGCACTCCCGACTTGTTGATAATCATCAGGTCGTTGTCGTCGGTAACGTTTTCGATGGCCACTATGCCGCCGGTTTTGTCGGTAACTTTCATGGTCATCACGCCCTTGCTGCCGCGGTGTGTGGGGCGATAGCCGAGATTTTTCTCCGGTTCGTATTTCAGCTGCGAACGCTTGCCATATCCTTTCTCGCTTACCACAAGGATATCTTCGTCCTCGCTATTGGTGCACAGCATGTTGATAACTGTGTCGTTGTCGTCTTCCAATGTGATACCTTTAACGCCGGAGGCTCCGCGTCCCATCGGGCGGAACTCGTCCTCCATGCAGCGCACCACTTTTCCTTGCCGCGAGGCAATAAGTATCTGGCTGTTGCCGTTGGTGAGTTTGGCTTCGAGCAGCTCGTCGCCGTCGCGCACCGTTACAGCTATGATACCGTTCTGTCGCGGACGTGAGTATGCCTCCAAGGTGGTCTTTTTGACGATACCGTTCTTGGTGCACATTATAATATAGTTGTTTTTGAGATAATCCTCGTCGGAGAGGTTAAGCACGTTGACATAGGCTTTCACCTTGTCGTCGGGGTCGATGCTGATAAGGTTCTGAATGGTGCGGCCTTTGGAGTCCTTGGCACCTTCGGGAATCTCGAACGCCCTGAGCCAGAAACACTTGCCTTTCTCGGTAAAGAAGAGCAGGTAGTTGTGGTTTGTGGCGGTGAAGATATGTTCCACAAAGTCCTCGTTGCGCACCGAGCTGCCTTTTGCCCCCACTCCGCCGCGGTTTTGAATGCGGTATTCGTTGAGGAGGGTGCGTTTTACATAACCAAGGTGCGAGATGGTGATAACCACATCGCTGTCGGGGATGGTGTCCTCTATGCGGAAGTTCGACGAAGCATATTCGATGCGGGTGCGGCGTTCGTCGCCGTATTTATCGCGGGTTTCGGCAAGTTCGGTCTTGATAACTCCCATAAGAACACTGTGGTCTTCGAGAATCTCTTTGCAGCGGGCTATTATCTTGCGGAGATCTTCGCCTTCGGCCTCCAGTTTTTCGCGTTCCATGCCGGTGAGCTGTCGCAGACGCATCTCCACTATGTAACGTGCTTGAGTATCGGTGAACTGGAATTTCTCCATCAAGGCGTTGCGTGCGTCGTCAACGGTTTTGGAGGCTCGTATGGTGTTTATCACCTCGTCGATGATGTCGAGCGCCTTGAGCAGGCCTTCGACAATGTGCAGACGTTCTTCGGCTTTGGCCAGTTCGAAACGCGTGCGGCGTGTTACCACATCGATACGGTGGTCCACAAAATGACGGATGAGGTCCTTGAGGTTGAGTAGCACAGGACGTCCGTTGACAAGAGCTATGTTGTTGATACTGAACGAGCTCTGCAGCTCGGAATACTGATACAGTTTGTTGAGAACCACTTTTGCCACAGCGTCGTGTTTCAGCTGATAAACCACGCGGATACCGCTTTTGTCGGACTCGTCGCGGATATCGGATATGCCGTCGATTTTGCCTTCTTTCACAAGGTCGGCCTGACGTTTCACCATTTCGGCTTTGTTCACCATATAAGGTATGGTGTGTGCCACTATCACGGGACGACCTTTATGGTCTTCCTCGATGGTGGTTTCGGCACGGAGCACCACCCTGCCTCTGCCCGTTTCGTAAGCCTCGCGCACGCCGTCGTATCCGTAGATGACGCCGCCGCCGGGAAAATCGGGGGCTTTGATATGCTGCATCAGCTCGTCGGTGGTGATGTCGTTGTTGTCGATAAAAGCGATGCAGGCGTTTATTGCCTCTGCAAGGTTATGCGGAGCCATATTGGTGGCCATACCCACGGCGATACCGGCAGCGCCGTTCACCAAAAGGTTGGGAATACGTGTGGGCAGCACCACGGGTTCTTTGCGCGAGTCGTCGAAATTGTTCTGGAAATCAACGGTGTCCTTGTCGATGTCGGCTAGGAGTTCGTTGGAGATTGTCTCGAGTCGGGCTTCGGTGTAACGGTAGGCGGCTGGGCTGTCGCCGTCGATGGAGCCGAAGTTACCCTGTCCGTCCACCAATGTGTAACGCATCGACCACGGCTGTGCCAGACGCACCAGGGCATCGTACACGGAGCTGTCGCCGTGGGGGTGGTATTTACCGAGCACGTCACCTACGATGGTGGCGCATTTTTTGTGTGGCGAGCTGTGGACGAGGCCAAGTTCGTTCATCGAGTAAAGTATGCGGCGGTGTACGGGTTTGAAACCGTCTTTAACATCGGGCAGCGCCCTCGACACTATCACCGACATTGCATAGTCGATGAAAGAGGTTTTCATCTGCGATTCAATATCTACTCTGACAATTTTTTCGTTCTCTACGTGCATCTGTCTATGTATGTTTAGTACTTTGTTTCTTAATAGTTTATGCTATCACGCGATTTTTTATAAAGTATTGCAAAAATACGGAAAAAAAATGAATTATGCAAGTGAAAATTGCATGGTTTTTGCTTTTGCGCCGTCAAGTTTTTGGAATCTGTTGTTATTGTTGAAATTTCAAGCAGTTATCTACTGGATTGGCATAAATATGCAGGAAAATATTATCTATATCCTCGTGGTGCGGGAATTCCAATGCAGCTATACCGGAGTGCATATATTCTTCGAACGCTTTCTTGTCGTCGACTGTGTAGCGGTCGGCGAAATGGTGTGAGTCGGAGAGGATGTCGTGGGCTATAAAGTTGGTTTTGAAGAGCTTGTAGTTGCTATATATGCGTTCGTCGATGATTTCGGCAAGATGTGTGAATTTTTCGTTTTTCTCGAAAGTGTCGCAATATTCGAGTTCCTCGCGGGTGATGGGTTTTGCGACAACGAACTCCACATCGCCTTTTTGCTGCATAAAGCCTTTCATTATGCTGTTCATATCCTCGTTTTTGCCTTTCATATATTTCTGATAGGTAGAGACATACATTTCGGCTGCTTTGAGGAAATCGCAGGGGTCGTACTCGTACGAAACGGCTACTGGATTAATTCTAAGTTCGTCCATACTTTCCACAAAATCGTTGTTGCCGCTGAGGGAGAACATTTTGAGCACTCCCACCTCAGTTTTGTCGTTGCCGTCCTTGGTACGTCCGTTGCGCTGGGCTATCCAAATCGACTGATGCTTTTGGGTAACCACATATCGCATATAGTTGGACACCTTGACGGAATTGTTGTAGAAATCGCGGGCACTGCCTTCTCGCAGTATAGGCACCATTTTGTTCACTTTGCCAAAATCGGCTATAAAGTCGGACTTTATGAGGTTGTCGCCGAAGGTGATCTCCGACGATTCGATACCTTTTTTAAGAAAGGCGATGTTAAGCACGGCCGGGTCGAGGACAATGTCGCGGTGGTTTGAGATAAACACATGCTTTGGCTCGTTGCCCATCTCCTCTATTCCTTTGCAGGTGAAGGATGTCATGGAGTCGGCAGTGATATTGTCGACGACCGTCATGACAACCCTGCGCTGGAATTCGTCGACAGTTTTGATGCTGAGCAGTCGTTCGCGACATTCGAGCATGTCCATTTCGGGGAAGAAAATTTTGGACAGCATCGGGAACCAATGACTGTTCACCATTCGCCGCATGGCATTGGGGACTTCAGCATCGGTATAAGGACGCAAATCTTCAAAATCAAAATCTGTATTCATCTATAAATATTCTTGTTTTTTTTGACTATGACAATTAAATTTAACGTGCAAGTTTCGTTTTTATTTTGTGTTTGTGTGTTTTTTCCGGGGATTTCATCCCCGTTTGAATTCTATCGCCCTTTCAGGGCTTAAATAGTTATTTATCGTTTATTATTTACTAATGCGGGCTCTTGTTGGCTTAGGCAATGGAAACTGCCGAGTCCCCATATAATGTCGGTGCTGTCGATGGGCACTATGGTGCGGCCGGGGAAACAGTCTTCGAGTATCTGGCAGGCACGGTCGTCGGCTTTGCAGCGGTAGGCGGGAACCACCACCACGTTGTTGGCCACGTAGAAATTGGCATACGATGCTGGCAGACGCTGGTCGTCCCACACAACACGCTCGGGCATAGGCAGTTCCACCACCGTGGGCTGTTTGCCGCTGGCCAGACGTATTTTATTTAGTGTGTTGAGGTTTTGCCTCAACGGTTCGTAATTTTCGTCGTTGCGGTCGGTTTCCACGGCGGTGACAATGGTGTCGGCGTTGCAGAAACGCGAAAGGTCGTCGACATGGCCGTCGGTGTCGTCGCCGTCGATGCCGTCGCCAAGCCATATCACGTTGTCAACACCGTAATAGTTGCACAGGTATTCCTCAATCTGTTGCTGACTGAGATGGGGATTGCGGTTTTCGTTGAGCAGACAAGAGGTGGTGGTGAGCACGTCGCCGCAGCCGTTGAAATCCACCGAGCCGCCCTCCATCACTATTCCCGGCTTGAAAACGGGCAGTCCGAGGTAGTCGGCAATCTGCGCGGGGATAAGGTTGTCCAAATCGCATGGGTATTTTCCGCCCCAAGCGTTGTAGTTCCAGTCAACGACGGCTTTTAGGTCGGGATTGTCGCGGTTGAGCAGAAAGGCCGGACCGTGGTCGCGACACCATGCGTCGTTGGTCGGAAACTGGTGAAATACAAGGTTTTGCATATTAGTACCGATGGCACGGAGTGCGGAATCCACACTGTCGGCCATAGCCTTGTCAAGCACGTTGATATGCACCAACTCATTGTCGGCCAAGGTTTTGATAAAAAGATGGTACGACGGAAAAATCGTCTCTATCTTGCCCGGCCACGAGTTTTCGTTGTGCGGGTAGCTGAGCCATGTGGCCTCATGTTTCGCCCACTCGGCGGGGAAGTAATATCCTTTTAATTCGGAGTTCGGATTGTGGATTTCGGAATTATTCATTGTATCTATTTTTTTCCTTCAGTAAATCTTTATTTTTTTCTCCTGCTCAGCTTCGCTTCGCGAGATCTTGTAAATCTTGTTGATTTTTCATTTTTTGTTCTCCTGCTCGTTTCACCCGCGAAATCTTTTAAATCTTGTAAATTGCTTTCGCCTACGGCGAAATTATTGTTGAGATTTACGAGATTTCAGCCGCTTGCGGCTAGGAGCATTTCAACTTTCAATTATCAATTTTCAATTCTCAACTACAAACTTTCAACTAAAATTCCCATTTTCGTGCTGTTGGAGCCTTTTATCAGTATCGTGCAGTCGTTCAGCGGGTTATCGGTAAAATATTGTTTTGCGTCCTGCGAGGTAGCGAACCACAACACGTTGTCGGCCAGACCTTTGACAAAAGCAAACTCTTCGCCGACAAACACCATCTTGCTGAAACCGAAGCTCTGTGCCATTGCAACCACATTGCGGTGTTCCTGCTCCGAGGTGGGACCCAGCTCTTTCATTCCGCCGAGCATCACCACAGCATTAGCACAATGCATCTTGCCGAAATTCTCCACGGCGGCTTTCATGCTCGACGGGTTGGCGTTGTAGCAGTCGAGGAACAGTTTGTTGTGCTCGGTCTGCTTGAACTGAGAGCGGCTGTTGGTGGGGGTGTAGGCCTCCAGCGCCTCTTTTATGTCGAACAGCTCCACGCCGAAATGCCTGCCCACGCACACGGCAGCCATGGCGTTGGCCAGATTGTAGCCGCCCAAAAGGTTGGTCTGCACGGAATATACGTTGTCGCCGTTTTCGAAATAGAATTTCATATAAGGGTTGGCGCCCACATACGAGCCTTTGGTGTCGGCATCGGCGGCCTGGCCGTAGGTAACGCGGCGCAGCGGCTGGCTGTGCTGCATCAGTATGTCGTCGTCGGCATTGACGAAAACCTGTCCGCCTTTTCCGGCAAGGTATCGATAAAGTTCTGTCTTGGTGTTGATTACGCCCTCAAACGAGCCAAACCCCTCCAGATGTGCCTTGCCCACGTTGGTGATAAGTCCGAAATCGGGTTCGGCGATATGGCAGAGGAAATCAATCTCGCCCGGGTGGTTGGCGCCCATCTCCACCACGGCAATCTGGGTGTCCAAGGGCATGGTTAGCAGCGTGATAGGCACTCCGAGGTGGTTATTGAAATTGCCCTGCGTGGCGTGGGTGCGGTAGCGTTTGCGCAAAACGGCGGTTACCAGCTCCTTGGTGGTGGTTTTGCCGTTGGTACCAGTGATGGCGAGCACTGGTATTTGGAATTGCCGACGATGGTAGGTGGCAAGTTGCTGCATGGTTTGCAACACGTTGTCAACCAATATGCAGCGGTCGTCGGTGCGGTACTGCGGATTGTCGATAACGCAGTACGAAGCACCTTTGGCGAAAGCCTCCGCAACGAAAGTGTTGCCGTCGAAAGTGGCGCCTTTCAGTGCGAAAAACATAGTCCCCTCGCCTATCTGACGGGAGTCCGTGGTAATGGAGCCACTTTTGCGAAACAGATCGTAAATTTCTTTAATATCCATATATCAAGCACTTATACAAAAAGTATGTTTGAACATACCACTGCAAAAGTACGTTTTTTTTTCTGCATTTTTGGATTTACGGAAAGAGTTTATGCACAGCCTCGGCAAAAAAATTGTTGATAACTCGAAACGCATAATACTTTGAAATCCAATTTTTACAAAGTAAGTTCGAGTTGCGAAGTGTTTTATTTTGATAAAAAAAGTGTGTTTTTTCAAAAAAAATGCGTAACTTTGCGAAACTAAAACGTAAAGTCAAACGTTTTTGTAATTGCAAATAAAAACAACACTAATTAATAATTAAAATCAAAAAAACATGTCAGAATTTTTCACTAATCTGTGGCAGAATAATGCTGCACTTGTTATGCTTATTTGCATAATAATCCTAGTAATTCCTTTCATCGTCTTTTATGTAGTAAAGGCATTGAAAGAGCATCCCAAGGGCCTTATCCCTGCGGCTCTCAGTAATATGGGCGAGCGTTTCGGATACTATATTATGAACGCAGTGCTAACACTATTTCTTGTATCGAAATTTGGACTGCCCAAAGAAGTTGCGGGAATTATATTTTCCGTTTTTTACTTCGGCATATACATCCTGAGTTTGGTGGGAGGTATCATTGCCGACCGCACCCAGAAATATAACCGCACTATCCAATGGGGTGTAACTCTTATGGCTTTTGGATACATAGCTTTAGCCATACCATTGTTTAGCAAAGAGGGTGGCTTGATTGTTGACCATAATGGCACTTGGTGGGCGATCCTTATCTTCACTTGCGTGGCCTTGTTACTCATCGCCTTCGGTAATGGTCTGTTCAAAGGCAACCTGCAGGCTCTGGTAGGTCAGATGTACGACAATTTCGAAGCCGAAGCCGCCAAAAAAGGTCCTGAAGCCTTGGCCGAAGCCAAAGACAAACGCGACAGCGGTTTCCAGATTTTCTACGTGTTTATCAACATCGGCGGTGTGATAGCTCCTTTCGTGGCTCCATTAATTCGCACATGGTGGCTGAAAATCCACAACTTTGTCTATAATGCCGACATGCCGGCTCTGTGTCACCAATACATTGCAGACGGTCAAGTAACGCAGAAATTCACTGAAACCATGAACAACTCTGTGATTGATCCTTCCATGCTTACCACTCCGACACAATTCAGTTCCGACTATATAGATGTATATAACACTGGTATTCACTATGCATTTATTGCATCGGCACTTGCTATGGTTATTTCACTTATAATATTCTTTGCAAACAAAAAAGGTTTCCCACAACCTGCTAAGAAAGTTGCTGCCGAAACAGCAGGCTATACAGCCGAAGAAAAAACAGCAATGGCAAAAGAAATTAAACAAAGACTTTACGCTCTCTTTGCTGTGCTTGGTATCGCTATTTTCTTCTGGTTGTCGTTCCACCAAAACACACAATCACTAAAGTTCTTTGCAAGTGATTTTGTAAACACCTCTATGTTCCCCGCTGAAATTTGGGATTCAATGAATCCTCTATTCGTAATAATCCTAACACCTATTATTATGATACTTTTTGCAGCTCTGGCACGTAAAGGCAAACCTGTTTCCACTCCTCGCAAAATCGCCCTCGGTATGGGTATCGCAGGCTGTGCATATCTGTTCCTGATGATATTCTCCATCATGAAACATTATCCTTCCGGAAATGAGTTTACTAGTATGGATGCGACTGCAATGGCCCAAGCTGGTCTGGCTAAAGCCGCTCCGTGGGTGATGATAGTTACTTACTTCTTCCTCACCGTGGCAGAGTTGTTCATCTCTCCGCTGGGACTTTCGTTTGTGTCGAAAGTAGCTCCGCGCCACATGGTTGGCTTGTGCCAAGGTCTGTGGCTGGGCGCTACCGCCATCGGAAACCTGTTCATTTTCGTTGGAACCGTTATGCTCAACGCTTGGCCCATCTGGCAGTGCTGGGGAGTATTCCTCGCAATCTGCTTGGTATCTATGACAGTCATGCTCTGCATGGTGAAATGGCTCGAAAGAGTTACCCAGTAACACCTGACAAGAATATAACACAAAAGGCAGGCCATTACGGTCTGCCTTTTTTAGTATGAGATGCGGACAATCCTGCATATGAAAATCAAAAGTAATTATTAAACTGGTGTGTGAAGTAAAACAAAAGGCAAACGGCAATAGCAATTACAAACGAAAGTATCAGATACAATGTTGAATGTTTCCAGAAGAGCCTTTTGTTGGCCATTGCATCGTCCAGAGCGTCGCTGTCGCGGTTGTTTATGGCTTTTTTGACCAAAATGCTGTAGGAGAACATGTTATAGGTTACCGCCACCATTAGCAGAAAGGGCACTAAAAGCAATAGCAAGGCTGTCAGTTCGATATAATTGAACTTTGGTTCGAGACTGAAAAACAACAACACCAAAACTACGACATTGGCAAACAATAACAGCGCACTGACGCTGGCCATAAAAAGCACCCAGCCTGCAGTTTTCGACAGATGCCGTTCGGCTTGGGGTGTTACCACTATGTTTCTTTCCTGTGTTTCAAACTGTTGTTCCATGGTTTTTCAAAATTAATTAGCTGTTAGAAAGAATCAACCCAATAAGAATTCCCCAATATGCAACTGTGTACAAGATATAGATTATCAGCAAGATACCTGCATATTTCGACAAGCCTTTCATATTCCGTGAGGCGTGCTCGAAACGTTCGCCGTCGCAGCTGTCGGCCGCAAGACGCGCGTTTTTCGAATGGCGGAAAAGGAATATCGCCGGGGCTATGGCGAGTGGCAACAGCACTATGAAGACAGGCAACAGATATAATCCCGTCATAACGACTGGCGGGATAATCATTACTACCATCATCAGGGAGAGACAGAACATCAAAGGGACATAGAGGCACAGAAACACTATGCCTATTATGGCAAAGATGCGCGACCACTTAGCCGCTCCGGCCAAGCTCTCCACTCCCGCCTCGCTCAGCACAAGCGGTGTGGGATTTTCAGACGTGTTGGGTAATTCCATATCAGATTCAAGCATTATATTTTTCATTAATCTGTCGCCCTTTCAGGGCTCATCGGTTGTGGTTGTCCTTTATACAGGGGCTCACGCCCCCGCCTGTTGTCTTGAAATTCTCCGCTCCCTTTGGTCGCTATCGAAACTGCCACTGGCAGTTTCTTCACCCCTTCGGGGTTCATTTCTCCGCCCTCTGGGCTATCGAAAAGTCCACTGGACTTTTCTTCACACCTTCGGGGCTTTTACTGAATACTGTCCTGTAATTTTTAATTGTAAATTGTCAATTGATAATTGTTAATTATCCCGAACTTATTCAACATAGAACTCCATTGTGAAGAGACTTCCCATGTACCACGCAAGGCAGATGATATTGCACAGGGTGTAAAGGAAATAAAACACGATGAAGCGATGCAGTTTGTCGATGGCATTGGTCAGAGTCTCGCCATCGCCGGTGCGTATTGCGTTGTTAACCAAACGTTTGAAGCGTACCGACAGCACCAAAGCGGCTATCGAGAAAGCGCACATCAGCAGAGCGGCCACAAATAGGCTGGTACGGAAACCGACGGTGTGAGGGATGGTGAACAAGCTTATGACAATGGCAAACACCGAAAGCACGCACATCATCACGCTGAAAATGAGCGCCCAACGTCCTGCTTTTTTCAGATTGTTTGTAGCCTTGTCGTCCAATTCTATCGTATATTTCTGATTAGTAATTTCTTCCATAAGTCATAAGATTTAATAGTTAAAAACTATGGTTGTGTCAGCGGAATTTATGCCCGTCACCACCAATATCATTGCCAAGAAAACCGCAACCATAATCACGATGCCGGAGACAAGAAAGAATGTTTTGATGTGTCTTGCCGAGCGCAGCAGTGCTTTGGAATTGCCTTTGGACGTTTTTTTCGCCGCAACAGCAAAGCAGAACATAAACACCGCCGAAGGAACAAGCAGAATCGACGTCCAAAGCATAATAATGCCGGTCAATGCCAAAGTTAATGGCTCCATTTCGATGTCCAGCTCATTGTCCATCAAACTAGATAAGGGCACTGAAGAGTTACCGAACGCATAACCAATTAAATACATCAGCGCAATAAGTACGCACTGCGCTATGGCCGCACGGAGCATCGCCTTGCCCGCTTTGGCATAGTTATTCACAAAAGCCTGTCCAATGGTAAATTTCTGTGGCTGAGGCGGTTGACAAAACTGCTCGCTTGGCTGTTGTGGCGGCATTTCGGTTATCGTAGTAACCTCAAAATTTGTTTCTTCTTCCATAATATATTATATTTCAATTTATTGCATCAGAACGAGAACCTTACCGTAATACCGCCTTTGGTGGTGGAGTTGGGGTACGAGTTGGAGATAAACGGTTTGTTGATAGTAGTTTCGAAGAACAGGCGCACGGTGAGCGACGAGGAGATGGCGTATTCTGCCGAAAGGCCTCCCGTCCACACTTCGGAGCCCGACGAAATCTGCGAGGTATTCTGTGCTATCTTGCGAATCTGGCTCTTGTTTTGGTTATACGAAAGGTTGGCCTGTATCACTATGTCGCTCTTGATGTTGTGGGTTTTCTGTCCGGTGGTGATGGTGAAAGCCACGTCCTTGATGCGATAGCCTGCGCCCAAAGTGAATCCATCGCGGCTCATCTCGGTAAGTTGGTTGTTGGAGAAACTGAGCGAGAGGGTGCGGGCGCGCTGGTAGGCGATATTGAATTGGAAGCTGTTGACCATCACCACATCCACTTTGAGGAATGGGTTGAACTGCTCTGTGAGCTGTATCTGGTCGATGCTTTCCTTGGGGATGAAGTCGTTGGAGGCGTTGAGCACGCTTTCCATGCCGTAGTCGTAATTGTCGATGTTGGCTATGGCCATGTCGGTGGTGTAGTTGCTTACGGTGTAGGTGGAGTTGTAGCGGTGCGAGAGAGAGATGTTGGAGAACCACTGTTTAAGGAATTCCACCTTGTTCAATCCGTTGTAGGTTACGCTCCAGTTGGGCAGCGGGAAGCCGAGGAAGGGCGAGAATCCCATGCTGTGCACGTCGCGGCCGAGGTATGTGGCGAGGAACGATGTCATAAGCACCTGCTGCGAGTTGGGGCTGTATCCGCCCGGGAACACCAGTCCGCTGAGGCTGTCGAAAATATATTCGTCGGTGTAGGGGTCGGGGTTGATGGCCGCCAGACGGTTGGCCACCACTGCCCTGTTTTCCAAGAACTGGGCGAACAGCTCGTCGGCATCGTTGAAAGATGTGCCTATCATGCAGATAGTTGTGGAATAGGAGCCGAAACGCGTAGGCGACAGCGGCCCGTCGATATAGCCGAGGTTGTTGTTGTACTTATAATAATAGGACTCCTGCGAGGTGTAGTTGCGTGTGAAGTTGATGTCGATTTTCAAATCCCTGATAGGCTCCACAACGGCCTGTATAGCAAGCACATCGTTGGTTTTCGCCATGTGAGGGGTGTTCAGCAGGGTATCTTTCGAGAGATAGTCGTTTTCAAGCAGTCCGCCCACTATGTCGCTCTGTCCGCCGAAAACGAAGGCAAGTCCCGGCGACCACAGGTTGGAGTTGTCCATACCAAGCAGCGTAGCTTGTGGCATAAAGCCAGGTATAAGAGTGCCTTCCGAGAGTGTGTATTTCACCGAGAAGTTTTTAAGTCCGGTTACAGCACGTATTGAGAAATAACCCACTTCGCGCAGTATTTCAAGGAATTTGTTTTCTTTCAGCGAATCGGCAACGGTGTCGTTCTTTGTCTCGAGCTCTTTCTTGTCTTTATCCTTGTCTTTGCCTTTATCTTTATCTATATTCTTATTTTTTCCTTTGTCCAGCTCCTTGTTTTTATCTTTGGCACCGGGGCCATTTCTCATGCCGAGACGGTCTTTGCCTTTTCCTTTTTCGTTGGCATTTTTGGGCTGGTAGGCTTTCTTTATAAATTTGAACTTGTCGTAAAGGGTTTTCATCGTTCCGTTTACTGCAGCCGATACTATGCGTGTATTCTCGATGGTGTTGCCCAGAGTTTCAGTAGATGGTGTGCTGCCTGTAAACAGGTATGTAGATTTGTACGACAGCGGAGTGCGAAGGAAGTCGAGGTAGGGGAAACGCTCGATGGGGAAATCCCACGTTACCGAGAGGTTTTGCGAGAAGTTGCGCATCCTTCCGAACTCAAGAACGCTCTGCCAAACGGAGTCGTTTTTGGTTTTGGTGTCGATTTTGCCCATTGGCTCCTCCACATCGGCATTGGCGTTAGCGTCGTACTGCAAACGCAGGGTTTTGGATAAATCGTATTGCAGGTTGTACACACGCTCCCACGTAAACTGCTTGTAGTAAGTGGGTTTTATTATGATGTCGCCGGCACTCTTGTTGCGGAGCTTGGTTTCCTGAAAATCGCGGAACACCTCGGTACGGAACGACATGCTCTTGGGCTGGTAGTAGAAATTGAGCTCGCGTATGAATTTCAGATACTTGCTTTTGAAGAAATCTATCTTGTCGAAAGGCTTGATCTGTTTCGGCGTAACGCTGAAATTGTATGTAAAACCGCCTCGGTGCTGTTTTTTGTCGTAGTATTCCACATCAACGTCCGACTGATTTTCGCCGGAGAAAGCGTATGAGAAGTTGAAGTTTTCTATCTCGTAGAAATGAGGTGTTTTAGTGGTGGCCTTGCCTGCGCGTTCCTTATGCAGATTGACAAGGTTGATGTTGGTGCGCGACAGGTGTTCGCGTGTCATGTTGCGTATGGAGTCGCGTTCTTCTCCTGTGAGATACGAGCGGATATCGCGTCGCAGGTTCACGTCGGGGTCGAGGGGGTTGTACTCCGGAGTTCCGATCTTGGTGGAGTGGTCGAAATGGAAAGGTATCTTCAACCCCCAGTCTTCGGGGAGGAACTTGTCGAGGTCGAGGTTAAGAGCCACCTCCACGTTGGCATCGTTAAGACCGTCCAAGTCGCTGATATTTTGTTCCAACGAACCGAAACGCGACGAGGTGTAGGCCCCGTAGAGCGAAAGGTCGCCAATGTCGGCAAGGTTGGTGCGAGCCAATGCCATTGCCGCAAAACCGCTCTTTCGGCTGAAATCGCCAAGTCGCAGCTCGTTGATCCATACTATTGCCGACTTCGGAAGCATGTCGTTGCCGTCGCCGATAGACTGTTTTCGGGGATTGCGCACACCTATCATTATCACCTTCACGGCGCCGATGTTGGGAGTGCCGAGCACGGAATATTTCTTGCTGCCGTCGTATTCGAAATAAATGTCGTTTTGCGAGTATTCGGTGTTGCCTGAACGTATCTGTTTGTTGCGGTTTTCCTTCACCCCCACCAGTCTTTCGAGGTCTATCTCCACGTTATTTTCTTCGGGCCATATCACATCGTCCTCGCTCATGCTCGTGCCCCACGGGGTGAGTTTCAGCGGAATCTCGTATTCATAGTAGTTCTTGGTGAAGTCGTTGCCCAAGCGTACAAACAGCGTAAGGTCGCCGTTTTTGAGGTTGTCGGTCTCGTAGAGTTTCTCGGCGTGTGCAAACATCTTAAGCGAGCCGAAATAACGCAGGTCGTAGGCGGCATTTTTGTAGATGGCGCGGGCGTCGCCGGAGGCAAGGTCCTCGATTTCGAGCTGCAGCGACTGTTCGTTCATCTGATAGTACGACGAGTTGCTGTACCACTCCTCGCGGTCTATTCCCGGAGGCAGCACATAAGGAACGGGCGAACGGTAGCCGTTTTCCTCGATATTCACAGTAGAGGTGGTGAACTTGGTGTTGGCATCGCCGCCGGTGGGAATATCGCCGGGCTGGTAGAGGTCTTGGTCGTACTTGCGCCAAGTGCCATAGACAAGCTCCAGAGTGGCAAAGCGCAGTATTATAGGCTGGTCGAACTCGCGCATAAACATACGCATAAAACGTATCGACTGATACCCTTGTATGCTGCCCACTTTCTTTTCGGGATTGCGCACAGGTATCTTGAACTGGTACCATTTGCAAGTGGTGGTGCTTCCGTCGGGGAGTTTTATGTTTTGAGCCTCCTGAATGTCGGTAATGTAGTTTTGGCCTATGACCATATTCTCCGGTCGGAGGTCGATGCTGTACTGGTAGTAGTTCTCGCTTTCGCTGAGGGTGTTGTCGTTGTTGATGTCTTCGCCGTTGGGGTACGATGTGGCGGCGGTGGGATAGTCTTCGCCGCTGCTGCCCGATGGTGCCGAGTTGCCTTCGGCGTTGTTGTAGTATTTGTATCGGTCGTTGATTTTTACATTGGCGTTGTCGTAGCGGCTGCTGCGGAAGTAGGTGAAGTCGTCGGCGGAGGGGTCGTTGTAGGCATTGAGGTAGGCTGCCGATGTAGTTCCGAAACGCTGTGCCACGGCTTGCAGATAGGCATCGAAGAAAGTGCGTTCGTCGCCGCTGTTAAGGCCGTCGTAGCCGATATCCTGACGCACACGGGCGTCCTCATCGTTGTCGAAAGCGTTCACCACCGACTGAATGGTAGGCACACGGCCCCAGATAGTGGTATCTACGTTGATAATGTCGTTGCCCGTGGGCAGGCCGTTCTCGAAGAACTTGCGTCCGTCGCGCAAGATATCTTCCGACACATCGCCGAGGTTGAAATAGAGCTTGCCGCCCGTGTGGTCGGGATTGTCGATAAACGGGTCCATCAGCCAGAACTCGATGGTTTCGATGTTCTGGGTTTCGAAATCGGTGTAGTCGAGCTTGCGCATGATGCCGCCCCAGCGGGATGTGGGATTGGTCAAAGTGCCGTCGGAGTTGAGGCCGTTCACGTCGTAGTTGTAAGGACCTCTTTCGGAGGGATAGAACGCCAAGTTGAGCTCGTAGATATTGGTGGTTTCGCCTGCGGCCAGCTCTTTGTTGGGGAACACCTCCTGCTCGGAGATGCGGCGGGCGTATGGACGGGAGCGGTCGGCGTCGCTTATGTTCGACGGCGAGTTGCTGCTATAGAAAATATCGTCGATGCGGTACCACGCCAGCCGTGCACGGTTGTAGCCATACTCCAAGTCGGATCCGATGCGGGTTTCGGGGAACATTGGGTTGGGGGTGGACCAATCCTGCGGGGTGCTTGCCAGATGCCAGCTTGCCACGTTTTTCAGGTCGATACCCGACTTGGCGCCTTCGAAATCGTCGATATACGAAGTGCCGCTCTCGCTTGTTTTCGACATTCCGGGTATGAAATGCGCAAATTCCGCATTCAGCGTAAGTTCCGACGGTGTTTTGGTGCTTATTCCGGGCAGCCAGTCGATGGCTTTGGTGAGCCACGGCATATCGTGCTGGAACGAGAGGTCCAAGCCCCAGATGGTGTTGTTGAGCGGCTCGTCGCCGAAGTTGTTTTTCTGCGTAAGCGGCCTCTGGTGAAGGTTAAGGATGGTGGCGCCGAGGTTGAATTTAGGGTTGAACTCGTAGTTGAGGTGCATCCCCATCATACGTTTCGTCATCATACTGAACGAGTTGCTCTCGCTCGATATGCTGATGGGAGTGCCGGAGCTGAGCACACTTTCGTTGATGATACGCACCTTACCCATCATATAATCCACGGTGTAGTCCACACCTTCCACTAATGGTATGCCACCTGCTGTAACTTTCACCGAGCCTTCGGGAATATTGAACCCGAGCGAAATTTCGCCGCTCATGGCGGTGGAGTAGCTGCCTTCGAGGTAATACTTATCCTTGTCGGGATACTGCTGGGCAAGGGTTTTGGTAAGGGTGTACAGCGAGTCGAAACAATATTTGTTGGCCGCGGCGTCGTCGCCGAGGATTTCACGCAAGTCTTTGCCGAAAGGTTCCACGTATGGGAAAAACACACGTCCCGTGGAGGCTTGGATGATACCCGCGCCTGTGGTGGCGTTGTCGAGCCAGTCGAAAACACCGTCGGCGTAGGGGTACTGCATGGCGTCCATGCGGTCGAGGCCGAAAACCTCTATCAGCGGAATGCCTTTCTTCGGTCCGTCGGCGAAATAGCCCGTCATCACACCGCCGTCGTCGCCCTCGTAAAGCACGTTGAGGCGGAACTTGTCGGGACTTATCTGGGTGCTTTTCAGGAAATAGACGTTTTTCATCATCAGTTTCCACAACGGGCTGCGCGTGTTGATGGTGGTGCTTTTCAACAATTTGACTACCAAAGTGTTGGGATCGACAATACCGTCGGTGGTAAACTCACCTACTTGATACACGGTGGTGTCGCCTACAACTTGGTACTGGAAAGCCACGGCCAAAATCTGGTCGGCGCTAAGTGCTTGGTTAAGAGAGATGAAACCCAACTGCGGATTGAAAGTGTATTCGCTAGGATTGAGCTTTCGGGCACTCTCCACCTTTTCGTAGTCGCGTCCCGACACAAAGCCTTTGCTCTGCAGGTAAGGCGTAATCTGTTTCACACTGCGGATTGCCGAACGGTCGATAACATTGAAAATATTGTTGGAGTTCTCGCTGGGCAACGTACGTCCCGAGGGGTTGTAAAGGCTGCTCATATATGGGTTTTTCTCACCCAAGTCGGTAAGAGCCACAATGTTGCGGTTTTCGGTAACGGCAGCTCCCACGTTGGTACGCCACACCTCCAGTTTGATGATTTTGATGTTGGAGTTGAGCACCGGGAGGGTGGACATGGCCTTGTTATAGTTGTCGTAGAAATACTGGGCAAGGAAGAAGTGGCGGTTTTCCTCGTATTCGTCGGCTTTTATCTGGAACTCCTCAGTTTGTGCACCGCCCTGCACCTGAAGATTCTGCGATTCGGTTTTCTGCTCGGAAAACACTCCGTCGATGGTAAGTTTGCCAAATTTAAGTTTGGTGTGGAACCCGAACAGGCTCTGACTGCCCTGTATCAGCTTGGTGTTGAGCGGCATGGCGATATTGCCTGCCTCAATAAGCTGCAGTATGTCGTCTTCTTTGCCTTCGTGCTTGAGTTTCAACGTGTTCTCGAAATCGAAAACTGCTTGTGTGTTCTGGTTAAGGTCGAAATCGACAAGGTCGCCGATTTTTGCGTTGAGGTTTATCTGTATGTTTTCGTCGAAATCGAAATTGGTGACGCTGCGCTTGTTCACGTCGATGGCAGGGTCTTCGCGTTTGTTGTTCACAATGGCGAAGGTAAGTTCGGCCGAACCGCTAGGGGTTATCTGTATAGCATTGGGACCAAGCAGGTTTTCGGCAAGTCCGGCCAATTTGCTCACTCCGGGGATGTTGTCGAGCAGATTATTGGAGTTACCAGTGTTTTTGTCCAAAGCGGCGGTTTTGGTCTTGTTGCTCCAGTAGTTCTGCATCAGTTGCTCCATTTGGTAGTTCTGATACTCCTCGAAAGTCATATACTGACGGTCCACCACCAAGTCGCCTATTTTCTTGATTATCAAATAGTCGTTTGATTGCGGGTTGTATTGAACCTCGGTAGTGAAATTTTTGGGGTTCTTTGCGCCAATCTTGCCGCGTCCGTCCTTGGGCACCGTATCACCTTGTGCCACAGTGTTTTCTAAAGGAATTTCGGCTTTCAATGCGGTCTCAAATCCGCTGGGCGACACATTAGTTTCGGCCGCAGGTTCTGCCGGTGCAATATCAAAGGCCGTGTTCTGCCTTTCAGAAACGCCAAAGGTGTCGCCCATGGCAACACCCATCAGCGTTGTGCCAAGCAGGAGCAACGATACCCTTAACATTTTTTTCTTCGGCAGTAACATCAGCGTTTATTCGTTGTTTTACAGCATTTTAAGTGCCATCTTTATAAGATTCTCAACAGTGGCGTCGGGGTTGCCATCGGAAGCTTTGCGCACAGCTTTTTCGGCTGCCGATTTGGGAAATCCCAATGCCAACAAAGCAGATAACGCCTCTTCTTGGTTTTTATTGCCCTGCAAACCTTTTGTCGGCACAACGGCGATGTCGTCGAGCTTGCCGAGTTTGTCGTGGAGCTCCAGCACAATGCGCTGAGCCGTTTTCGGGCCTATGCCCTTTATGCCCTGTACTGTCTTGACATCCTGCGAGATAATTGCATTTGCAAGCTCGTCGGTGGAGTACGACGAAAGCATAACACGAGCCGTGGCCACCCCTACCCCGTTCACCGCTATCAGCTGGCGAAACAGCGAGCGTTCTTTCTCTTCGTAAAAGCCGAACAGCAGCTGGGCGTCCTCGCGCACAACGAAATGCACAAGCAGTTTCACCTCGCTTTTGTCTTTTATCTGCGTATAGGTATTGAGGGAAATTTCAAGTATATAACCCACTCCCCCACAGTCGATTACGGCGTACGCAGGCGACACTTCTACCAATTTTCCGGATATGTAATTAAACATAGTGATTTGTAATTAGTGATTGTGATTAGTGAACTGAAAACTGCAAACTAATAAATTGTTCATTGTTAATTGTTCATTTTTCCGTTTCTTCAAAGAATTCAAACGCCCCTATCGACGGGGGATTGGAACGCACTCGGTTGTCCAAATCGGTCTGCTGTTTGAGATAGACGGTGTTGCCTTTGCCGCGTGCTGGCGAGTCGGCTTTCAGATGGTAGTCGGCGGCGGTGTGGTCCAAAAAAAGCGGGTCTTGGTTTATCAAACAGTTGGTTATTAGTGACTGAGGTATAGACATTTGCGTTTTCAACAAACAGTTGGTGAACGAGAACGAGGCCGTGCCGCTTTGGGCGAAATCCATGGCAAGTTCCTCGTTGGCGGAGCCGTAAATAATGCAGTTGTAGAAATCGGCCTGCTGCAGCGGACGCAGCTGTATAGCCCCGTCGGCACTCTCGTACCAGTTGTTGAGAATCACTTGCGGCGAACGGCGCACGCTGTAGCTCCAGTAGTTGGCAAAAGTGGAGTTGCTGAACAGATACCTGCCGCCGAGCGTGAGAGCCAGAGTGGCTGTCTGGCAGTTGGTTACAAGCAGGTTATCGCCTTCTATGTGCGCGCCTTGCCCGTAGATTCCGGCTAGCGACATGTTTTCTATCAACGTGTTGCGTATGTCGAGCGTTGGGTTGGAATTCACCACCGTGTCGGCCAGAAAGCCTATGTATCCGTTGCGCACTATGGCGTGGTTAACGGTGTTGTCGCGGCTGCCCGACGAAAGCCAGATATAGCCCCACTGTCCGGGCAGGTCGGCGTAGTGGCCGTCGTGGCGGATGGAGGTGAACAGTGCCGGTGCGTCGGTGGTGCCGTTCACATGCAGCGTGCCTCCGTCATACACCCAAAGCACGGCATCATTGCCGAAATAGACCTCGGCGCCGTGTTCCACATTCAAAGTAAATCCCTCGTCAACAACGGCATAGCCGAAAATCACGTGGGGCATGGCGTCGGTCCACGGCTCGGAGCAGTCGATAACGGAATAGGGATAGCTGTTGCCCGCCGCGTCGTGGATAACGTGGTCGGGGTAGTGATAAATGGCGTTGCGGCCGTAGGCTGTGAGCGGCAGGTGCTGACTTGCGCTGCCTATGCTGAACAATATGCTGTCCTCTATCAGAAACGGCGACGAAGCCGAGTTGGGATTCACATTGACTCGGGCGAAGATAAAAATGCTGTCGTGGGCAAGGATTTCGATGTTGCGTGCCACAAGCGAGGTGTCGCCGTCCACGTTGAGGCGGAAGCGCGAGGCGGAGCCGTGGGCCAAGGTAACACGGTCGATTTTTACAGGCTGGTTGCCGTTGTTGTACACCTTTACGCTGCGCACTGTGGAGCCGATGGTGGTGAATACGGTATCGAACTTGAGGGTGTCGGCCGAAAACTCCAGCACGGAAATATCTGTAAGGTATTCATCCTCCTTGGTGCAGGAGGGTGTCAGAAATTCCAAAACGCAAACAGCTATAAATAAGCCTGTTATATATTTGATTGTCGTTAATTTCAATATCGTTATTTTTTATGACGTTTGTCCTTGTGGCGAACAACTTTGTAATAACGACATTGAGGTGATAATATTTTGTGTTGCAACAAAAAAAAAGAGTTTTTTTTCGAAAATCAAAGTGAATGATGAATATGAAATCGCATTTCGACAATTCGACATTCACCATTCACTACAGACGCGGCAGGCCATGTCGAGGGCTTTGCTGGTGGCGAGAGTGTCGTTCCAGCGGAGCTACGGCTGCGCTTTTACGGAGCCGAGGTCCACACCTATTTCTTCGGAGTAGGCGGTGTGGGGTTGGCGCATCAAGTTCAGGTAGTTGCAGGCCACTATGGTTTCGTTGGCGGGGCGGTTGGAGTCGTGGTGCGGAAGCACGAGAAACGACATCGCAACCAATCCTGTGCAAAGCAGATCCTCAGGTTTATATATTTGGTTTTCATAGGATTGTGTGTCTAATTGGGGGTTGGCTTTGTTGGTTTGCCTTGCCCAAGGGAGAATTACTGGGCGGTGCGGACAAGGCGGACAGACCGACCATAGTAGCGATAGTGGATTATGCCGGCAGAAACACCGCCTCCGAAATTCAAGTAATAGGCGTCGTTGTGAAAGCTTTCCGTGGTGGTCGACCAGTAGTCGCCGCTGGAACCAACGTTGCTGACCGAAGTCCCTAAGCGCCTTCCTGCGGCAGGCAGGAAGGCGCATCCGGCATTTTCCAAAGTGGCCCACTGCGCGGCGGTGAGAACATTGGCGTTAAAAGCCGCTCCAGAAGTGTTTGTTGAGTTAAGTGCATAGGTGGAGCTACTCCAGTTGTCGGGGACTAATATAAGTCCCGGCACGCCGTTCACTGTGGCCTTGGCATAGCTTATGCCTGAGGGGGTGTTGCGGTCATGTATCAGATATATCAATTCTTCTTCTGTAAGGGTGCGCCAAGTGCCGGGGGCGTCGGTGGTCTGCGTCTTGGGGTTGTATATGGCGTTATATACACCCCAGTCGTAGTTGGTACCAGAAATGTTGTTGGTGCCGTTGCCATAGTCTAAATTAGTTGTGTTGTTAGTCATATACGGATATTTATTGTTGTATCCGCTTGTGCCCCATCCGAAGAGGTCTATCCATCCGGAGTAGGATGATGAGATGTTTCTGTTGTTGGCTCCAATGGTATCCCACTGGTTGGGTGCGAAACGCCAAGTGCCTGCCGCCGTGCCGCCTCCCGCCACGGTATGGGTTGTGGCTGTAGAGCCGCCATTTTTGGCACTCCATTGCAAGTTGCCGGGCGAGAAAACCACTCTGTCGTTTGCCGAAACGGAGAAAGTGTTGGAAGTTGTAAACGTAACTTGGTTGCCGTAGCCCGTTCCTGCGGAGTTTGTGGCGTAGGCGCGCACATAATAGGTTCTGGGGGTAAGGCCGGCAAGGCGGCTTGTGAAAGTGCCTGTGCCAGAGCCGTCGGTGGTGTGTCTGCCACTAACGGTGGGGTTGGGCGAGGTGCTCCAGCACACGCCGCGTGCCGTAACCGTGGCTCCGCCATTGGAGGTTACATTGCCCCCAGTGGTGGCGGAGGTGGATGTTATGTTGCTTGCGGCGGCGGTGGTAACGGTGGGAACAACGGCAGAAGTTTTAAACGTTACTTGGTTGCCGTAGCCCGTTCCTACGGAGTTTGTGGCGTAAGCCCGCACGTAATAGGTGGTTCCAGGGGTAAGACCGGTACGGCGGCTTGTGAAAGTGCCCACACCACTACCGTTGGTGGTGTGACTGCCGCTAACGGTGGGGTTGGGCGAGGTGCCCCAGCACACGCCGCGTGCCGTAACTGTGGCTCCGCCATCGGAGGTTACATTGCCACCTAAGGTGGCGGAGGTGGATGTTATGTTGCTTGCGGCGGTGGTGGTTACTGTTGGAACTACGGAAGGAGTGGTGAAACTCACCTGCGCTCCGTAAACCGTGCCATGGGCGTTGGTGGCGTAGGCGCGCACGTAGTAGGTGGTGTTGGGCGCAAGGCCTATCATGTTGCTACTATAATGCCCCAAGCCGCTACCATCGGCAGTGCGTCGGCCGTTGATCACGGGATTGGGTGAGGTGTCCCAGCAGATGCCACGGGTGGTAACGGTGGTGTCGCCGTCGAGGACAACAGTGCCTCCGCACAAGGCCGTAGTGCCGGTGATATTACTTATGGTGTCGGTAACCACTGTGGGTGTGGTGTGCGCCATAAAGGCTATCTGCTGGCCGTAGGCGGTGCCTATGGTGTTGGTGGCGTAGGCGCGCACATAGTAGGTGGTGCCGGGTATCAGGACTGTCATGCTGGCGCTGAAAGTTCCCAAGCCGCTGCCGTTGGTGGTGTGGCTGCCACCTATGGTGGGATTTTGCAAGGTGTCCCAACAGATACCGCGGACCGTAACAGGGGTGCCTCCGTCGGCGGTTACATTGCCAACAGCTGTGGCCGATATGTTGATGATGGTGTGCACTGTTGTGGTAACCACTGTGGGCAAGTCGTAAGTGGTAACCACCATTTGGTTGCCGTACGACACTCCCACTGCGTTGGAGCAATAAGGCCTCAGGTAATAAGTGGTTCCGGGCGCAAGGCCGGTGATGAGGCTATTAAACCCGCCTGTGCCGTTGCCGTCAACGGTGCGGCTGTCGGCTATGGTGGGGTTGGGCGAGGTGCTCCAGCACACGCCACGCACCGAAACGGCTGCTCCGCCGGCGCTGTAAACGGCGCCACTGGTGTTTATCGAGGTGTCGGCGATATGCGTTACGCTGTCGATACGTACCATGGGCAGTGTGTCGGTCTTGAACATTATCTGAGTGCCGTAGGACGTGCCTAAGGCGTTGGTGGCGTAGGCGCGCACATAGTAAACGGTGCTCATGCTCAGGCCGCCGATATGTGTGGAGTAGTTGCCCAAGCCGATGCCGTTGGTGGAGTGGCTGCCGGCAATAGTGGGGTTGGGCAGGGTGTCCCAGCAAAAACCTCACGCAGTTACCGAGAGTCCGCCCTCGGAGTTCACCCTTCCGCTGACGGTAAGGCTTGTGTCGGTGATATCGTTTGTATCCACGGTAACCACTATGGGCATCGAGAGTGTGGTGAAATTAACCTGAGCGCCGTAGCTTGTGCCGATGGCGTTGGTGGCATAGGCGCGCACGTAGTACGTGGTGCCGGGTATAAGTCGCGGCAGTAGGCTGGTAAAAATACCGGTGCCGCTACCGTCGATGGTGTGGCTGTCGGCCACGGTGGGATATTGCGAGGTGCTCCAGCACACGCCTCGGGCTGTTACGGGAGTGCCACCGTCGTTGGTAACCCTGCCGCCGCTGGTGGCTCCGCTGTCGCTTACGTTGCTTGCCATGGTGGTGGATACCGATGGCAGTGCCAATGTGGTGAAACTGAGTTCGGCTCCGTAGGCCGTGCCGATGATGTTGGTGGCGTAGGCACGCACGTAGTACGTGGTGCTGGGGACAAGCTGTGTAAGTATGCTGGTGAACGATCCTGTGCCGCCGCCGTTGGTGGTGTGGTTGCCTGAAATGGTGGGGTTGTGCGTGGTGTCCCAGCACACGCCGCGGGCCGTAACGGTGGTGTTGCCGTCGAAGGTAACCCTGCCTCCGCCGGTGGCCGTGGTGTCGATAATGGTACTCATGGCCGCTGTGGTTACTGTGGGTATGTCGAGGGTGGTGAACACCATTTGCTGGCCGTATGACGTGCCCACCCTATTGGTGGCGTAGGCGCGCAAGTAATAAACGGTGTTGGCGCTGAGGCCGGAGAGACTGATAGTGAAGGCTCCTGTGCCGGTGCCGTTGGTGGTGTGGTTGCCAAAGATGGTGGGGTTGGGTGAGGTGCTCCAGCACACACCGCGCTCTGTTACGGGGGTGCCGCCGTCGGAAACCACGTTGCCGCCGGTACGGGCGCTATGGTCGTCGAGGTTGCTTATGGAGTCGGTGGTAACGATGGGTAGGATGGCCGTTTCGTCGCACACAAGACGCACCGACCCTCCGCAATAGCGGAAATTGCCGAACGAACGCATACCGGTGCCGGTGAAACGCAGCGAGTGCGCGTCCCTCTCGTCGTAGTATGTGGATAACCACACATTGCCGCTCACGCCAACGTCGTTAATCTGGGTGCCGTAGCGGTAACCCGCCGCAGGCAGGAACACGCATCCCGCGGGCTCCAGAATGGAGATCCAGTCAGACTGCACTATGTTGTTCACCGAAAAATCGGCGCCGCCGTCGTTGGCGTTGTTTATGGCGAAAGCCGTGGAATCCCAGTTGTCGGGGAACAGAACCAAGCCCGCCGTGTTCTCCAAGGTTGCTTTGGCAAAGATAATCCCTGAAAGGGTATGCCGGTAGAATAGCAAGTACTGCATCTCGTCGAAGGTGAGAGTGCGCCATAGGTCAGGGGCGTCGCCGCCGTTGGAGATGGCGTTGAACACTCCCCAGTCGTAGTTGGTGCCGCTGATGCTGTTGACTCCGTTCACGTAAAACGCCGGGCGCTGCTCGATGAGGTAGGGGTGCTTGTTGCCGTAGCCGCTGGTGCCCCAGCCAAAGAGGTCTATCCAGCCGTTGTACGACGATGATATGTTGGCGTTGGACTCGCCTATCACATCCCATTGGTTTGGGGCGAAACGCCAAGTACCGTCGGCGGTGCCCGCTCCGGCCACGGTATGTGTGGTGGTACTCATCATGCCGCCAGTGGCCGACCACTGCAGGTTGCCCGACGAAAAATGCACCCTGCCATTCTGCGATACGGAGAAAACGCCCGTAAGAGCGCCCTGTGGCATCACGCTGGCTTCGTCGAAGACGAGGGTGATGTCCTCGCTCCCATCCTGACGCTGGTGTTTCGCGGCACTTTTCAACTTGCGGCGGTCAAAGGTGGCGTAACCCGTGTATTTCATGGCGTCGCCCATGCCGAAAGGTCTTGTGGTTACGCCTTTCGCCACCGCCACGCCGGTGAATATTAGGTTGGACACGGCGTTGGAGGAGCCGCCGTGGGTATTGACGAGTTTCAGTGTCTGCCGGCCTGTGGGCGTGGCCACCGCAAGCAGATACACCTGCTGCGCCTCAAGGCTCACGTTGAAGGCATAGGCTCCGGCCTCCAAAAAGGCGGAGTGCCATGCCACGGAGCGCCCCGAAAGGTCGTAAACAGATATGATTACCGTGCCGCTCTGTGCCAACGACATGCTTACGGTGGTGAGTCCGCCCATGGGGTTGGGGTATGCGCTAAGCGACGACACGCCACCCTGAACGTCGTTGATGCCAACGTTGGTGAACGAAAGCACGGTGTCGGGATAGACAAGGGTCTCGCTCCAAGCGCGGGTTATATTTTCCACTTTCACGCTGTCCAAACAGACAAAACTGCCGCCCGAAAGCTGGCCCGTGAAACGCAAATCTACAGTCTGCGACATGGCCGAAAACGCCATTGCCACGGCAAACAGGAAGGATGTCGTTTTATTCATGATAACGGTATTTTTATATTTGTATCAAACTGCAAATATACGTTTTATTTTGTAAAAAATAAAAAAAAATAGTTAATGTTTTTTCACAGACGGTGCGCGAGCATCTGTACAATTTCCCTTTTAGTGGGCCAGAGGGTTTCAACGCACAAAAGAAAAGACGCCGCAGGGCGTCTTTTCAAAAAGATGTGTTCTATAAATGTCGCCTATCAGCTGTTGGCCAGCATAACAGGCATAACAAGCATAAGAATATCTTCTTTGTTGTTTTCGTCGTCGATCACCGGAGTGATGATGCCGGCGCGGCTGGGGTGCGAGAGCTGCATCACAATGTTCTCGCTGTCGAGGTTGGATATCATCTCCAGCAGGAAACGTGCGTTGAATCCTATTTCCATAGGTTCGCCTTCGTATTCGCAGGCAAGGCGTTCGCGAGCGTCGTTGCTGTAATCGACATCTTCGGCGGTGATTATCACCTCGTTTCCGCCGGTTTTGATACGCACCTGATGGGTGGTTTCGTTGGCGAAGATGGACACGCGGCGCAGCGAGTTGAGGAACGAAGCCCTGTCCAAAGTCAGACGGTAGGGGTTCTCCTTGGGGATGGCACGTTCGTAGTCGGGGTATTTGCCGTCCACCAAGCGGCAGGCCACAAACATATTTTCAAACGAGAAAAACACGTTGGTGTTGTTGTATTCGATAGTTATTTCGCATTCCTCTTTGTTGGCCGAGAGTATGTTCTTCACCAGATTGATGGGTTTTTTGGAGAAAATGAAACTCTTGGCTTCGTCGGCAACGACGTCGAGGCGACGGTAGCGCACCAGTTTATGGGCATCGGTGGCCACAAAGGTGGTGTGTTCAGGGGTGAGTTCGCAATAGATTCCCGACATCTGTTGGTGCATATCGTCGGTGCTTGCGGCGAAGGAGGTCTTGGTGATGGCGTTCACCAAAGCCGAAGCGCTGATGGTTACGCTGTTGGTCTCGCCCTTGGGCTGCATTTCGGGGAACGATTCGGGATTCTGGCCGGCCAGACGGTATTGTCCTTCGCGCGACTTCAGCTCAACGCTTAAAGTCGATTCATCAACGGTGAAGGTGATGGGCTCGTCGCTCACACTTTTCATTATATCGATGAGTTTTTTAGCGGGAACGGCTATCTGGCTCAGATTGTCAGTCTCGGCCTCCTCAAGTTCGATGGTGGTGGTTACGGTTGTCTCCAAATCGGTAGCCTTGACGGTGAGAAGTTTGTCCTCCAGATTGAAATGGAAGCAGCTGATGATGGGCACGTTGTTGTTTGTGGTAAGCACTCCGCTTAACGCTTGCAAATTTTTTGCAAATAACTGACTGTTAATTATAAATTTCATTGTATGACGTTTTTTTCCGTTTAAAACACGTTGCAAAATTAATGCTTTTTCGACGATGTTTGAAAAATTGTTTTCTTTTTTTATCAACAATTTGTTAATAAGCTAAGGCAGTGGAGTTTAGTCTTTGCTATGCGTTGCAACATACGTTTTCACGCCGCCTATGACGAGGTTGCCGGCACTCTCCACAGGATGATAGAGCAGCGAGTGCTGTTTCACCTGAGGGGTTATCAGCTTGTCCTTGTTGTCTATCAATGTAACGTAGTACATCAGCACGCTGAGGATGCACACGCATTTGAGCATGCCGAAAAAAGCTCCAAGTATTTTGTTTAGCATGTCGAGTTTCATCACCTTGAGTATGCCGTTGCCCATTTTGCCGGCGAAATAAGACAGCACCACCACGCCTACGAAAGTTACAAAAAAAGCCACCAATATGGCACTGCTCCCTTCGATGCCCAGCAGTTCGGCCACAAAAGCCGAGAAATGCACCGCCGCCCAAGTGCCGAGCAGCAGTCCCGCCAAGGCGAAAAGCTCGTAAACCAGCCCTTTCTTGAATCCTTTGTAGGTAAACCACGCCAGCGGCACCACCAAAATCAAATCCAACCAATTCATATATGTTTTATTTTCAAATGAATACTTAAAGAAAAACACTATTTGTTTTTCTGCAAATTTACACATTTTTCGCATTTTTTTTCTTCGCAATACACATTATTTTATTTACACACAACTGTAAAGAAAAAATCTTTTTCCTATAATTATTTAATTTATAGCAATTTTCAGAATTTATTTTTAAAAAAAAATCAACAATTACAAAAAAAATGTATATTTGCAGGGAGAAACGGTGCGATATTTAAGGCACTTCTTTTTGAAAAAACAATGAAAACATAACACCCTAAAAAATAAAACGATTATGAAAAAATATGTTCTTATCGCATTATCACTTGTAGTGATGTGGCAAGCCGGCACGGCTCAAGTTCAGGATTACAATATAATTATAGCCGGAGTACAAGTTACCGACACCAATGCCGACAGCATCACCGGACAGCTCATTACGGGCACCGTGAAATACATCGATTCAACAAAAACCCTTTTCCTGAAGGGCGCCACTATTGGCAGCAGGTTATCTCACAGCGGTGCCTTAATCACAACCACCGCCCCACTGACCATAGTTTTTGAAGACACCAACTATATCGAGGGTAACGGCTGCTTGCCTATGATATTGTTAAGAGACACAACGGTGTTTGCTTCCGCCTCGTCGAGCAGCGTGCTGAACATCGGACACAACCAATGCAACAGTTCCTCCTTCACATCATTCATACAGTCCAATGACATATTTTTTTCTGCTTCAGGCACCATCAACATCGGATATTTCGACACTTTGACAAATGCGGCACATGGAACCCCGTTGCTTAAATTGATGTACCAAAACGATGCAAAAATCCACATAACCGACGGCACACTAAATCTTTGTGGAAGCACCAATCCAATTGTGGGATATAAGGATTTGGTGATGCAAAACCGCTATCTAACCTCGCCGCGCAACACCTATTACGACACCGTCGCGCGCAGGCTATCAAATCCGTTATACCCGCTTGGCATCCTGCTAATAAGCAGCGAATACACACCGCCCTACCGTCGGCCGGTGTACCCCATCAAAGTGGCCGGCACACAGGTTAATGTGCTCAACGCCGACAGCGTCGTAGGTCCGGGCATTAGCGGCCACGTGAGTTTCGACAGCATTTCCAACACCCTGACTCTCGAAAACGCAACCATAACTACCACCGAACACAACGGAATAGAGGCCGACAGCAGCATAACCATCAATTGCATTGGATACAACATTGTGAACTGCTGTAACAACGACGCTATTAGCCATAGCAAAATACCGCTTTTGCTGAAAGGTGCCGACTTCACAATACAAGGTGTATCAGGAAACGACACTCTCGCCATAAGCACATATCGACTCCCCACAATATCCACAAGCGACAACCTGCACATCAGTAACTTGAATCTGCTATCCAATTTCGGCGATGGCATTTCCAAATACGACACTAACAACACCGGTGACTTGACGATAACCAACAGCATCGCCAAGATAATCGGAGGTATAAACTGCGGCCCAATAAGCATGTACAACAACCTAAACCTTATTCAATGTGAGATTGTAAGACCCGTGGGTCACCGCTACTCCACCGCCAACCAACGCATCGAAGATCCGGCAGGAAACCTCATAAGATATCTGGACACCCTTGTCATCGAGAAGACACACGTCGGCATACTGTCGGCAGGTAAAGAAAAAGCGGAACTTATGCCCAACCCCGTCTCGACAAATCTCCATGTAGTTTCCGAAAGCGTTATCGACCAGCTGCAGGTTTTCGACACCTACGGCCGGCTGCTCAAAACCCTCGTCCCCAACACAAAACGGGCCATTGTCAACGTCAGGGAACTGCCAAACGGCGTTTACACTATTAAAATAAAGACCGATGGCGGCATCATCACAAAGAGGTTTGTTGTAAGACACTAACATTCCAGCTTCAATTCTCTTTTTAGCAAAACCTTCATCATTTGAAAAAAAACGTATTTTTGCAACATATTCTCTGTTCATGCGAGACACATTGAAAACCACGATAATTGCCATATCAACAGCATTTGCTGCGTGTCTTTGCTTCTCTTGCTGTTGCCGAAACAACACACCAAACGAGGGACAAGTCATATCCGACAAAGAAGTTTACGACAGTATTGTAAACAAAAAATGGGGTACTCTTAACAATGAAACACCCGATTCTTTGAAAGTACCTTTATATGAATATGATTACGATACATATTTCGCATTCAACAGCGACAGCACCGTTGATTTCTTCGATGATTATCCATTCGACGAGACAGGTATTTATAGCATTGATGGACAACTCATCACTTGTCTGTTTACAATTTACTTTGACAACGACCGTACAAAACAGATTTTCCAAAAAGTCGACGACGACCACAACTACAAGATTGTTTTTTTGTACAAAGACGGGCTTTTGTACTATCATGACGAACAGGTGCGATACAAAAAATGGGGCTGGGCAAAAGTTGTGCCGTACAGCTTCAAGGCAAACCAATATCTAAGCAATGCAGGAACATATATAAACGACAAATACAATGTATATAACAGAGCCGATCTGAAACCCCGCGAGCCATACGACACCACTGCCGATGCCCTGTGCGTGGTGGAACGTTTCGACTGGCGTACCGAAACCACTTTCAAAAACGGCAAACGCAACGGATTGTTTAAAAAATACGTCAACGGCAGACTCTATTATATAGGTTTCTTCAAAGACGGACAGCCTTGTGGCGACTGGTTCCAGTTCGATAGTGAAGGCGACGAATATCACTGGAAAGAGGAAAAAGATTGCAATTGCGACGACTTTTATAATGATAATGATTTAGATTATGAGTAAGAAATCTTAAAAAAACAGCTTCAAATAGTAACACTTTTTGCCTAACTTCTTTTTTTTTGCTATATTTGCACTTTCATCCGACAATAGGTCGAAAGTATAACTAATTGACAATTAAACACAAACGACAATATGAGAAAACTTGCTGTAGTGGCATTTGGCGGCAACGCCCTGCTACGAAGCGGACAAAAAGGAACCTACGAGGAACAGCTGGCCAATGTGGAACAGACCTGCGAATGCCTCTGCAACCTCATCAAACGCGGTTACAACATAGTTATCGGACACGGCAACGGCCCGCAGGTGGGCAACGTGATGCTACAGCACGAAGCCGGCGCCAAAAATTTCAACATACCATCCATGCCCATGGACTACAGCGTGGCCGAAACTCAAGGCTCCATTGCCTACCTGATAGAGATAGCCCTGCGCAACATGTTTGCCAAATACTACATCTACAAAGATGTGGTAACCATTGTAACACAGGTGGCCGTAAACAAACTCGACCCCAAGTTCCAGAACCCCACCAAACCCGTGGGCCCCTACTACACCAAGGAAGAAGCCGAACGTCTGCACAACGAAACCGGAGCCATCTACCGCGAAGACCCCAAAGGCAACGGCTGGCGCAAAGTGGTGGCCTCGCCCAAGCCCAAACGCATCAACAACATCAAGATTATCAAGCAGCTGGTACGTGCCGGCAACGTGGTGGTTACCGTCGGCGGCGGCGGAATACCCGTGGTGGAGGAAAACGACTACGTGCGTGGCGTTGAGGCGGTTATCGACAAGGACCTTGCTTCGGCTCTCTGCGCCATTCAGATAGAGGCCGACGAACTCTACATCCTCACCGACGTGCCCAAGGTTTACATCAATTTCCGCAAGGAAAACGAGCAGGCTCTCGACACCATGACCATCGACGAGGCCAAACGCTACCTCGAAGAAGGCCAGTTTGCCGAAGGCTCCATGGCCCCGAAGGTGCGCGCCGGTATCATGTTCCTCGAAAACGGCGGCAAAGAGTGTATCATAACCGAAGCCGGACAGCTGGAAAACCCCTACTGCGGAACGAGGA
>JAFSOU010000063.1 GCA_017443265.1 Bacteroidales bacterium
AGGGCAAATGCCTAACAACAACCTTGTGAACTTTTACAAATATAAAAAAAAGACAGTAGGTCGCCGGAGGCAATCTACTGTCCTACAAATAAAAAATTGTTATTCTTCAAAATCTTCGGGGATTTCCATATCGTGGTAAACAGCCTGCACATCGTCGTCCTCTTCCAGAAGGTCGACAATTTTCAGCACCTTGCGCATCGATTCCTCGTCGATGGTCTTGGTAGTGTTGGGGATACGCTGCAGTTCGGCGCTCTCCACCTCTATCTTCATATCTTCCAGTTTCTTAACCATGGCACCGAAGTCTTCCATAGCGGTGTAGAGGGTGATGTATTCGTCGTCGCTCTCCATCTCTTCCAAACCGGCGTCGATAAGCTCCATCTCGAGCTCGTCCAAATCCATCGAAATGGCCGAACGTTTAATCTGAAAAACACCCTTGCGGTCGAAAATGAAACCCAGAGAGCCGTTGGTGCCGAGGGTGCCGCCAAATTTGTTCATAATAGAACGCACGTTGGCAACCGAACGCATGTTGTTGTCCGTCAGGCATTCGATAAACAAGGCTATGCCGTGGGGAGCGTAGCACTCGAAAGTAAGTTCCTGCAACGCTGCGGAGTCCTTGTCGCTGGCCTTGGTGATGGCACGCATCAGCGTATCCTTGGGCATGTTCACACCTTTGGCGTTCTGCATAAGCAAACGCAGACGGGGGTTGCCGTCGGGGTCGGGACCGCTTTCCTTAACAGCCACTGTTACTTCTTTCAAAATTCTCGAAAACGCTTTCGAACGCTTTGCGTCGGTAGCTCCTTTTTGTCTCTTTATCTTCGACCACTTATTATGACCTGACATATATCAATACTTTTTTATGTTTATACTTTATTTAATTATCTGTTTTACAAAATATTATTTCAACAACGCAGTTGCGAAACAAAATTCAAAAATAACAAAAAATCTCCAAATTTCCAACTACTGCCCTACTTTTTTCTTGCTTTTTTCTTTACCGAATACCCGAAAGAGCCCAATTTTTCTCCCAATTTAAAGTACTTGCCGTGCGAATATGCCACCGGATGTGCGTGATTGAGCTGAAACTGCCCGGTGGTTTTATCGATAAGGCTATCTTCGGCATCCACCGCCACAACCTCGGCAATAAACATATCGTGGCTACCCAACTCTTTCACCTCCACCACCTTGCACTCCAAGCTCAGCGGCGATTCCTCTATCAGCGGAGCTTTCACCACCTGCCCTGCCACGGGAGTAAGTTTCATCTCCCTGAACTTGTCGTAATCCTTGCCCGAACGCACCCCGCACCAGTCGGTGGCGTAGGCAAGGTCTTCGGTAACAAGGTTTATCACAAATTCCTTGGTCTGCGAGATAATAGAATGCGAATGCCGCGACTTGCGCACCGATATGTAGCACATCGGCGGGTCGGAGTTAATAGTGCCCGTCCAAGCCACGGTGATGATATTCTTCTCGCCTTCCATAGTTCCGCAACTAACCATCACCACAGGCAGCGGGTAAAGCAACGTGCCCGGTTTGAATGATTCTTTCATCTGTATCTCACATTTAAAAAAAACGGAACAAAGTCTCTTTGTTCCGTTTTATAACCATAAAAAATCAACAAATATCGATTAGTACTCCCACATGTCAATCTCCAGATTGAAAATGCGGTTTTCTATTTCTTCGCTGGCAAGAAGAGCGTCTTCGCCAGTAAGATAATCACTTATCGAGCGGTTGTAACGGTTCGACTCACGAACAACATAGCTGCTAAAATAACGTGTGATGAATATGTCATCGTACGAACGCTCTGTAACTTCGTTGTAGTCGTCGTAGGCGCGTTGTTTCACAAGCACGTTGCGCACTCTGGGGTCGTTCATAGGAATCCAGCCCATGTCGACAAGTTGGAAAGCGCTCTCGCCTTCATCATCGTCGGCTGTAGTACGCAGAGGCTTCGGGTACATCAGGCTGAGGCCGATGATACGCACGTTCTGGCGGGCATCCTGTTTGTTGAGGTACCAGTATTCTTTCAGCTTGATTTGGGTGATGTTGTCCTCGCTGATTTCAACGGCAACGTTAGTGTCGCGTTCTTCCTGGACCTCATCGGTCTCCTCGCCTGTTTCAGGGTCGGTCCAATAGATAGTGATACGGTCTCTGCGTATAGAGGCTCCTTTGGCGCGCATTGCGGCGTAGTCGATAGGTATTTTGAAATCCTCGCTTTCATAAACTTGGATATCGCCTCTTTCAGCAGCTTCCATCAGAGTCATGGCAAGGTTCTTTCTGCCCTGTGCATCGTTAGCGTCGGCCTGTTCTTTGGTAGGATAATAGAAAAATTCGTTGAATTTCTCTCTGAAATTGATTATTCTCCAGATCACACATTCCCAAGCCACATCGGCTTCGCGAACAAACGCGAACTCAACAGCTTTGCGGCCTGTGTTAGTGGTAGCCTCGTAGAAATTGGAGAAATTGTTTTCCTCTTCCTGCGGTGCTGTAACCACATTCTGCGCTTTCACCGATAAAGCCATCATCGATAAAAGGCTTACTCCGAGTAATAAGGCTATTTTTTTCATCTCTGTCAATATTTGATAGGTTTCCCTATGGTTAGTATTCTACTTATTTTATACGGAAAGCAGTCTCCAGTGTTTCACTACGTCCGTCGGGCAGACGCACCTCCACGTCGGTAATCATCACACGCTGGCCTTTACGAGCCTGTTTGATGATGCCCTGTGCCTCGGCGTTGATAGTGTTGCCCGAGATGGGCTTGTCGTTGGCACCCACCGAAATGGTGTAGCCTTTTACCGTCAGCGGCGGAACTTTGAACACAAAGTCTTCGGGGAAAGTAGCCCTGATTTTTCCTGCGTTCGAAAGCTCGTCCTTGGTAACTTTCTTGCTCGAAAGGTTACCAACCTTAAGCACTGGCGAAGGGATCTTTCTTGTCTTGTATTTGAATTCGCCCATACGTTGCACGCGGTTGTCGATTTTTGCGGATACGGCAATGATAACCTCTCTTTCGAGTTTCGAGAGTTTCACATTGTAGTTTCCTCCGCCCACCGGAGTAATTGTGCCGCTCGAAATTGTTGCCGAAATATCCTTTGCCGGGATACCGGGAACTGAAATCGAAACAGGGTTTTCAACACCTACGTACAATATATTCATGTTGGTCAGCGAAACCACGGCTGCAGGCTTTCCAACAGTGTATTCACCGCTGAAAGGATAAGCCACGTCTTCGCCGTTGGCGGCTTTCACATATACATTACCCTGATATTTGTGAACACCTTCACCGCCCGAACCAGTTTTCCATGTGATGGATCCGTTGGTGTCGGTGCTTACCAGTTTTGTACCGTTCACATCGGCTTTCAGCTGGGCTTTGGAATCATAAGCGGCCACAAAGATGTCGGCCTCGAACTGCGAGCCCTGCATGATATATGTCGATTTGGGTATAACCCTTGCTGCAACCTTGTCGAATTTGAAGTCGTCGGCGTTCACAGCCTTGTACAGGTTGTTGGCGATATCGAACTCGGCATTCATCACATCGGAAGTGATACGTGTGAGCAGAATAATGTCGGCAATGGGAATGTTGCTCTCGAAAGTATGACGTTCCCAGCATCCTTTCATATTCTTGCCGTGTACGTTAAGGGCGAAATCCTCGCCTTCCACCTCAAGGCCGGGGAAGCTTACAGAGTCATCGCTAACCTTGGCCACGGCTTTGGTAACTTTGTCCTTATATTCAATTATTTTCTTTTTGATAATAACGGAGCGGAGCTGTTCGTTTTTGGGGTCGAACTCGCCGCCTCCGAGGAAGTGGTTCTGTGCTGCAGCGTCGGCACTTGACTGGAGCATCCAGCCCACACCGGCTTTTTTCACGATTCTTTCAACAATTTTCACATCCACTTTGTCGCCCTGCATCAGGGGGATGGAGACCTTGTTGCCGTCGCCGGAAGTGTCGACGGAGGCTTTTTTCTCCAGCTGGCCGATAAAGTCGTATTTCATGCTGTCCACGAAATTGCGCAACTCGTCGGAATAAGTCCTAACTTCCTTGGCTACTTCGTAAAATTCGCCTACTTTATCGGGGTTGGTGGTGGCAAATTGTTCAAATTTATTGTATGTGTCAGCCACTTTTGTCTGTATGTTCGCATTGGAAGCGTCCATGGTGTCGGACACCGTAACGAAGCTGTTCAGCAGCATTGCCGAAACGTTCAGCGCCAACAGTGCCAGATACACCAGGTACATCATTCCTATCATCTTCTGCCGCGGGGTCTCCGGGCAATTTGTAGCACCCATATTATTTCCTTATTTTAAATATCCTTACTTACGTAAATTTTATTTATTAAAAGAACTCATGCGGCATTAGATGCGGGTCTGCATAGCGGCCAGCATATTGCCGTAAACTTGGTTGAGTTCGGCCACTTTTCTCGACAGAGCGTCCACCTGTTCTTTGTAGCGGAGCACGTCGTCGGCGGAATTGGCGAAATTGACAACCAAATCTTGGATGCGATCTTGAACTTCTTTTGTGGCTTGCAGCTGCGTGGATGAATTTTGGAGCTGCATTTCATACATTGCGTTGATGGAGGAGAGGCTCGAAGCCATTTTCTTAAGCTCATCGGCGTACGAAACATCTTCGGACGAGAGGCTCTGGGCTGTCTCCCTGTAGATGGACGAAAGGTTGTCCACAGCGCTGGTGGCGTCCTGAATGCTCTTGAGGTATTCTTCGGACACGCCTGCGTTCACGCTGACATTCTCGGCTGTACGGCGGTAGGCTTCGGAAAGGCTGTTTGCCGATTCGGCTGCGCCGTCGATGTTCTTCATGAGGTTTTCGTTGGCGGCTACAACCGAAGAAGCTTCGCTGATAGTGTTGGTAGTTTCGGCAAGTTTTTGCATGCCTTTGCCCAAGCTTTCGATAAGTTCGGGACCGATTTTTGCCTCATCAAGCATCTTGTCGAGCTGTTGCGAAACGGGGTCGTTGTTGATAACCAACGTGCCACCGCCTTGGATATTCAGCCCGCCGGTACCTTCAATATGAGCTCCCTCTCCATGGGCGTGGGCTGGTTCAGCCTGTATCATTACTGGGTTGCCGTTTTCGTCAAGTACGGGGTTGCCGTCCTCATCTAGTTGCATCTGCAGTCCACCAGACTCGCCTTCGCCTTCTTTAACGCCGGCCAGTTCCGGATATACCAGACTCCAGTCATATTCGACGTGGAGGGGTTCGAAAGCCGAGAAGAAGAATATGATAGCCTCGGTACTCATACCTACCACAATCATAAGGTCGGCACCGGGCCAGTGCATGATCTTAAACATAGCTCCCACGATTACGACTGATGCTCCTACGCCGTAAAGTTTACCCATAAAGGATTTATATCCTTTGCTTCGTACTAAATTATCTATAAAGCTCATAGTGAAAGAATTTGTGTGTTTTTTATGTGTTATTTATTGTTTTTGTCTCATTTAATTAATATACATTGGATGCGGATTTCAGGTTGTCGCCTTTAACACGGCCGAGGTACGACTGTACGCAACGGAAACCGATGTACGATTTGGCTGTATCCTGATATTCGTAAGTTCTGGTCTGAACTTGGATGTAGTATTTCTGGTCTTTCCAAGAACCGCCTCTGACGACTTTACGTTTCATAGCTTTGTCGTCTTCGTCGGTAGCGTTGTACTGGTACGACATTGCGAGGTTGTTACCCACAGTGTACATCGATTCGTTGTAAGCGTCTTCGCACCATTCGGCAACGTTGCCCGACATATCGTACAGGCCGAAGTCGTTGGGTGCATAGTGGCCCACCATAAGTGTCTTCACACCGCCGTCGTCGTCGAAAGCGCCGCGCAGGGGCTGGTAGTTAGCCAAGAAACAGCCGTTGCCGTTGCGGATGTAGGGACCGCCCCAAGGATACGACATATTGGACATACCGCCACGAGCAGCCCATTCCCACTCGGCCTCGCTGGGCAGACGGAAGTCGCACATCTGGGCGTAGCCGATGTTGGCAAGGTGGTTGTTGAGGTATTGCGAACGCCACACGCAGAAAGCCTTGGCCTGTACCCAGCTAACACCAACAACAGGATAGTTGTCGTATGCGGGCGAGGTGAAATACTGGCGGGTGAAGTCCTCGTTGTTGGAATATGTGTAGTCGTGCATCCAGCAGAGGGTGTCGGGGTACACGTTAACAACTTCTTTCTTTATAAACTGGCTTCTGTTGTTGAGACCTTTCGGACGATTGGCAAACATAGAGCCTTTGAGTTCGCCTTTGTTGGATATGCCTTCTTTCTCTTTCTTGGAGGCCGACTGGTAGTCTATCCAATAATACTCATAGTTGAGTTTGGCGGGGTCGATGTCTCTTTTGCGGTAGAAACGGTCTTTTTCGGCGAGGTACATCGGTTCGAGTGCTTCGCGCGATTCTTGTTCGTCCCAGTTGATTTTTGTTCTGTTGTCGAGCAGTGCGGGTTCGATGGGTTCACCGTACTGGTCTTCTTCGATAAGATATCCTTCAACGCCGGCTTCGCCGAGGAGTCTGCGTGCTATGGAGTCTCTCACATAGTAAACAAACTGGCGGTACTCGTTGTTGGTGATTTCTGTCTCATCCATGAAGAACGAAACTACCTGAACGGTACGTTCGGGGGTGGTTACACCATATATATTGTCTTGGTTACCGCCTCCCATAATGAAGTTTCCTTGTTCAACAAAGATCATACCGGCAAGGTCCATGTCCTCGAAAACGGGACGGTCGGTAACACCTGTCAGTTCGCCTTTGCTGCTTGAGCCGCAACTCCAAAGCAATGCAGCTCCACCGAGCAATAAAAACAACCTTTTCATATCTTTAAAGTTTTTTATGTTCATAACTGATTATATATTCTTATGTGTTTAATGTGCGTTTTACGTCGTTTTTTATGTAAGGTTACGTGTTTACATAAAATAAATTGAGTTGATGTAGCTTGAGGGTATTGCTTTCTTGGGTGTAATCTTGAAGCAGTATTTGAGATAGAGTTCCAATGTTCCCTTGCTTCGTGCCGATTTGTAGGTACCCAGCTTGGAAGTGGTGATATCGTATGCCATACCTATTCTGAAGTTTTTCCAGTTGACGCCGGCAAGTATCGACACGGCGTCCTGAATACGGTAGCTGGCGCCCAGCCAGAAGGTGTTCTGATAAAGGAGCAGGCACGAGACATCGAGCTGCATGGTGGAGAAGTCGGCGGTTTTTATGAGCAGCGAGGGCAGCAGGTGGTAGCTTTGGTCGTAGAATGCGTAGTCGTATCCGGCGAAACCGTAGATGGAACGTGCGTTTTTGTAGTTGAGCACTGCACTCTCGGCACCGAGCAGGTTTTTGGCCGAAAGGCCTAAATAGAGATGTCCGGGTTCGGTGTAGTAAACGCCTAATGCGGCGTCGAAAACCATATCGGATTCTGTCTTACGCGATGAAAGAACGGGGTCGGGGTCCTGATTCCTGTCCACGGGATTGGTAACATCGCCTGTCAATGCGTTGTAACCTACAAGATTGGCATAGTCGAGGTTGCCGCTGGAGAGGTTGGCCTCGATACCGATGGCAAGGCTTCCGCGCGGGGTGAAGAAACGGTAGGCATAGTCGAGACCAATATTGATGGCGCTGTAGAAACCCAGCTTGTTAGTAAGTACAGAAAGTCCTATGCCGCCATGCAGGAAGTTGACGGGCATATCGAAGGAGAACAGTATGTTTTGAGGTGTGGAGCCCGGTGCTATGTCGCCTCCGGGGGACGTCAGTTCCAAGCCCAACCACTGGTTGCGGTATAAGCCTGAAAAACAGATTGACCCCACGCTACCAGCGTATGCCGGGTTGTAGGACAGCCTGTTGAACATATATTGCGAGAACTGGGCTTGTTGTTGGGCAAAACCAACGCACGAAAATGCCGTTATCAACACAAAAACTGATACTTTTTTGATTAATCCGATTTTCATGGTTTTGCCTATTTATAATTTACAAAGTTTTCATTATCAATCATATAAACAGTTTTATTCTGTTATAAATTGCGTTTTTACGTATAAAATACAACCTGCAAAGATACCATTTTTTACGCAATCCACCTAATTATTTCGCGAATATTTTTTATTTTTTTTATAACTGTTTGGTTTACAGTATACTACTTTTTATCGTCATTTTCAATGGTTATTTGATATTTCGGGTGTTTGGCTATGAAGTGTGTGGTAAAGTTGTCGATGTCGTCGTTTAGGATTATTTCTATCTTCAGGTTATCGGTGTTGTTCAATATTTTTGCGTTGCTCGAAATCGAGGGTTTCATCTCATCAAGAATGTCCTCGGCTGCATCGGTGCTTTCTATGTTGGAAATAATGATTTTCGTAGGGGTTTGTTTTTGGGGTGCGGCTTTGTCTGTTCCTTTGGCAGTATTTTTTGTCACAGTATTGTTTTTGGGGTTGGTTTGGGTTGCCGCAGGTGTGTCATTCACATTTTCGGCCACTGGTGGCGGTGTGGCAGTTTTCGAAAGCGATTGTATGATGGAGAATATGCTGTCGGTGTATTCTGGCGGCATGGAGTCCTGCCGTTGCCACAAGGCTTCGCCTCCTTCGCCCAATGATGACACAAGCACCCTTGCCACGCCTTTGCGTTTTGTGAGTCCGATACGCTCGGCGGCTATTCCGGCTAGGTCGATAACATTGGAGCCCACGCAGCGGTCGTTCACTTTCACTACAACCCATTTTTTTGTTACTGTATCCACGACAAGCACGTATGTGCCCAGTCGCATATTTTTGTGTGCCGCTGTATATTTCTTTTGTGTGAAACGCTCTCCGCTTGAGGTCTTGCGGTTCACAAACTTGTTATGGTAACG